>NZ_JARQVW010000003.1:0-154737 GCF_029589235.1 Streptococcus taoyuanensis | reverse complement strand
CAAGACGCAGTGGTTGAGTGGGCTCTACTACGCTGATTTCATCAGCTTTTACAGCCCTACTCAACTGTGCGGAGGTGGGACGACGAAATCGAATTCTAACGAATTACCGATTTCTGTCCCACTCTCTTTTTTATTTCTTCCGATGAAAGAACCAGCCCACTAGTTTCTTGAATACTTGAATCAAGAAGAGAGCAAGAACTGCCATGATGGCACAGATGACCAGCGTTTGAATCCTCAAGGGGCTCATGTTAAAGAATTTCCCTAGGATACTGCTTGAAACCAAGAAGGCTAGGATATTTCCTAGAAGAACCAGTCTCTTGTAGTGATTGAGAGGCTGGGATTCTTGATAGATGATGGTAAAGCCGACGAAGGCCATCAAGCAGATGGCTGCACTTGAGAGCTCTTCCGACCTCATGCCAAATGCTGAAGAGAGCAAAACCAGACTGAAGATCAGTATAAAATCCGTCAAGGCAGCAGGTAGCGCATTTTTAAAGACCGTTTCGATAAAGCGCCCTTTGATGCGCTCGCTATTGGGCTCAAGCGCTAGAAAGAATCCTGGAATCCCAATCGTAAAACCACTTATCAAAGACATCTGCGACGGCATGATGGGATAAGTAAAGGCTAAGAGCGTCACTGAGATAGCCAACAAAATAGAAAAGATATTCTTGATCAAAAAGAGACTGGCTGATCGTTGAATATTATTGACCACTCGCCGACCTTCTGCCACGATAGACGGCATCTTCCCAAAGTCAGAATCCAGTAAAACCACTTGCGCCATCTTCTTGGTCGCATCATTTCCAGATTCCATCGCAATACTACAATCCGCTGTTTTGAGGGCCAGAATATCGTTGACGCCATCTCCAGTCATGGCGACTTTATGCCCCTTTGCCTGCAATCCTTCTACAAGGCTTTTCTTTTGCTCTGGTGTCACCCGACCAAAAACCGTATACTGGCTCGCCGCCCGGTGCAAGTCTTCTTCCGTCAGTAAGGTTCTGGTATCGATTAGATCTTCTGCTCCTTTAATGCCTGCTTTTTGCGCGATGGCAGAAACTGTAGCTGGGTTGTCCCCTGAAATAACCTTAATGGTCACTCCTTGTTGTTTGAAGTAGGCAAAGGTTTCTTTGGCATTTTTTCTCAAAGGATTGGAGAGAATAATCCAGGCCACCAAGTCTACAGGAGCCTCTAAAGTCTCTCCCAGGTTTCCTCCCTTATATTTCCCAAAAGCCAAGACCCGATTGCCTGCCTGAGTAGCAGGAGCAATCTCCTCTTCAAGCTCAGAGAAGCCCTCTCGTAAGACAAATTCTGGAGCCCCCAATACATAGATCCCAGATTCAAAGGCAATGGCTCCATACTTTTTCTTAGACGTAAAGGGCTGAATGTCTTTAGCCTTCCAAGGCTGGCTGACTGGTGTCTTGTGAAATTTTCGGATGGCATCCATGGTATCGTTTTGATCCATACTAGCTTCTACATACTGAGCTAGAGCTTCCAAGTCTTGAGCATCTTTAACTGGACGAATCTCTGTCACTTCCATACCCGGCTCTGTAATGGTCCCCGTCTTATCGACACAAAGGACATCCACGCGCGATAAGGTCTCAATCCCCTTCATGCTATTGAGCAGAACCTTTTCCTTGGCCAATCTGACAGCACCCAGAGCCAGTGCCAAGGTCATCAAGAGATACAAGCCTTCTGGAATCATCCCGATCAAGGCTCCGACTGTTGAAGTCACACTGAGCTTGAGGCTATCGCCTAGGCTGACATAGCTGCGAAGAAAAAGGAGCGAGCCTAGCGGAATGATAAGGAGACCAATGATCCCCACAATACGATTGACCGCATGAACCATGTCGGACTCCTCATGAGACTTGACCTGCTTGGCTTCCAGGCTCAATTGGTTTATGTAGGAGTCGTTCCCCACTTTTTCCAATCGCGCTAAACCTTGGCCAGCGATCACAAAGCTACCTGACATGAGTGCGTCTTGCGCTCCTTTTTTGACCTCATCGGCTTCACCTGTCAATTGCGACTCATCGACTTTTAGCTCGCCTTCCAGCAAGACCCCATCCGCATAGATTTGATCTCCAGCTTGAAAGCGAACCAGATCGCCCTCCACCAGCTGATCGATCGGTAGAGCGACTTCTTTTCCTTCGCGAAGAACGATCGCCTCACTCATATGCAGAAATTGCATCTGACGCAAGATCCGTCTAGAGCGGACTTCCTGCACAATTCCAACTAAGGAGTTGACCACGACGACCGGGACAAACAAGAGATTGTTCCAAGACTTCACTGCTACCAGCAAGACCGCTAAGACCAGGAAAATCAGATTAAAGTAGGTAAAGACATTGTCTCGAATGATCTGCCCAATACTTTTTTCTGTCTTAATCGTGACCTTATTTTGCTTGCCCTCTTGGATCTTTTTCGCTACTTCTTCCTGACTGAGTCCTTCTAATCTAACCATTGCTTTCCTCACTCATGTATTTCCAAGGGCAATCCTTCTGGATCGAAGAAAAATGCCATCTTCTTGCCATCAAAATCATCATAGCGAAGGCCTGTATTCTCTATACCTAGCTGATCCAATCTGGCTAGATAGGTCTCTACATCGTCCACTTGAAAGGCCAGATGACGCAGTCCCGCATGCTCGGGCAAGGGGAGCTTAGGCCGTTCTGGGGCCGTCGGTTTGATAAAGAGTTCTAAAGTCAGCTGCCCCTGGCGGAGATTGATCAAGATATCTCCGCGTTCGGGACGGTCATACTCACTGACAATCGCAAAGCCCAACTGGTCCACATAAAAATGCAGCATAGCGTCGCGATCCCGTCCAATGATGGCAATATGATGAATCGTGTCTAACTTCATCTGGTCCTACTTTCTATTTTCTATAAAAAGAAAAGGGAGTGGGACATATGCCCTTTTTCCCTATCCTTATGATTGTTGCAATACTTTTCGAGGTTTGGTCCCTTCAGCTGGTCCAATCACACCCGCTGCTTCCAACTCTTCCATGAGGCGAGTCGCCCGGTTAAAACCAACCGATAAGCGGCGCTGGATCATCGAAGCACTGGCTTTTTGGGTCTCAATAACGAGCGCTTTGGCCTCTTCAAAGAGAGGATCACCCTCGTCTGAGCCACCCATACCTCCATCAAAGTCTGACTCCGATACTTCTCCTGGATCAAAGGCATCATCATAATCGGCTTCTGCCTGCTCCTTGACAAAGTTGACAATCCGCTCCACATCGTCATCTGAGATAAAGGATCCTTGTAGACGGATCGGATGATTTTCATCAATCGGTTTAAAGAGCATGTCTCCGCGACCCAGCAATTTCTCTGCGCCATTTTCATCCAAGATGGTCCGTGAGTCGGTTCCAGATGATACCGCAAAAGCAACACGGGAAGGCACATTGGCCTTGATCAAACCTGAGATAACGTCAACCGATGGCCGTTGGGTTGCAAGGATCATGTGGATCCCCGCTGCACGCGCCTTCTGTCCAAGGCGAATAATAGCATCTTCCACTTCTTTACTTGCGACCATCATCAAGTCTGCCAACTCATCAACAATGACCACGATCAATGGAAGGGGCACTTGCTTCATCTCAGACTGGGCATTGTACTCAGCCACCTTGGCATTAAAGCCAGCAATATTACGAGCACCCACTTTCGAGAAGAGCTCATAGCGATTTTCCATCTCATCAACGACCTTCTGCAGGGCTCGACTAGCCTTGCGTGGGTTGGTCACCACTGGAATCAATAGATGAGGAATATCATTGTAGACAGAAAGCTCCACCATCTTTGGATCGACCATCATAAACTTAACTTCGTCCGGACGGGCCTTCATCAAGATACTCGAAATAATGCCATTGACCGCTACTGACTTACCAGATCCGGTAGACCCCGCTACCAAGAGGTGGGGCATCCGAGCCAAATCAAAGGTCCGAGCTGAACCATCTACAGCCTTCCCAAGAGGAATCTCAAGGAGTTTAGCTGGATCTGTTTTGGACTGCTCCCACAATTCACGGAAGGAAACGGTCGCAATCTCTGAGTTGGGCACTTCAATCCCGACCAGAGACTTCCCTGGAATCGGTGCTTCAATCCGCACATCCTTGGCAGCTAGGGCCAAGGCCAAATCATCTGCTAGGTTGGAAATGCGGTTGACACGCACACCGACAGCTGGCTTGACTTCATATTTGGTAACAGAAGGACCGATTTCCGCCCGCTCCACTGTCGCCTTGATATTGAAGCTTGCAAAGGTCTCTTCCAAAATACGGATGTTCTGGCGAACGATATTTTTCTCTTTGGATTGATTTTTCGGCTTGTCAGGTGCGAAGAGATCAATGGTTGGAAGCTTGTACTGGAGGAGTTCCTTAGGTGTGAAATCCACTTGAACTTCTTCCCCATCGTCCTCGAATTCTTCGGCTTCCGGAAGCTCTTCGTATGCTTCAGGCTCTTCAGGCCATTCTTCATCTGGCAGGTAGATCTCTGGTGTTGCTGGTGCGAAAATTTCGGCTTCTGGGAAGGTCTCTGTGAACGGCTCTTCCGCCGCCAGCACCTCTCCCGTTTCAGGGTCTACAGGATGCCCTTCCATTGAAAGGGGAGTTGGAAGAACTGCACTTGCTTCTTCTTGCTCTTGTTCAGCTGCAGCAGCTTCCTCGGCAGCTCTCGCTTCTTTTTCAAGGAATTTCTGCTCGCGACGTTCTTTGCGTTTTTCCATAGAAGCGTGGAAGGCTTCCGATCCCTTTTCAAACAAATCATAGATGGAGTAGGGACTCATCAAGAGAATCCCCAATCCAATAAAGAGAAGGCCAATAAAATAAGAGCCAATATTTGAAAAGAGGAAGGAAATCGGAGCATAAAGAAGGGCACCGATCATACCACCACCGGCAAAGCTCTCCACTCGCAGATGAATCAGGTCTGCCATGATTCTTGAAAAGGTGACCTTGATCCCATTATTGTCTAAATGAAGGGAGGATACAAAGAAGGCCTGAAACATCAAGAGAACCCCAGCAAAGAAGCTTAGGAATCCTGAAATAACCCCTTCGTGTTTGTCCAGCCATTTAAAGGCATAAAGGTAGAAAAAGGTCGCTAAAATAGCCAAATAAGCCAAACTCCCAACAAACAGTCGGATCAAGTTGTAGGCCAAGACCCCTACTGCTCCCAATTTCAAGGCCGCAAAAATTAAGACCAGACTAATGAGAATGGTCGCAATCATGCGATGAATTGCTTTTTTTCTTTCTAATTCTGCTTTGGACAGTCGTCTCGTCGACCGTGTTTTTTTTGATTGATTATTGTTTGCCATAACCTTTATTATATCACATTTCTAAGCCAGTTCTCTAGTAAAATCATTTCCTCAATTTTTCAGAATAAAGTAAAAAACAGCACCGAGTGGGTACTGTTACTTATAGATTTTTCTTGGGGTGACGGTCAATGATGGCTTGATAGTCTTTCAGCGCTTGCTTTCCTTTGTCCGTCAACTGATAACCCCGAATTGTGAACTGCTCCGCCAGTTCTTCCTCCGTAAAATGGTCAGCCAAAGCTTGGTTCAAATCGGTTGCTTTCATTTTGGACAAGCCCGCGACTCCCATCTTTTTAAGAATGGCTTTTTTCATGGTCGCATTGATATGGTCCAGCGAATCAAAAGCGGATTCGATATAGGCATACCCCTTATCTACCAAAACCTTCAAATGTTCCGGCGCATGAATCCCATAAGTGTATTCGAAGTACTTGGGAAACCAAGTCTCCGTCGTAAATGTTCCAAAATGGATCCGCCACAAGAGAATGATATCCCCCGCAAGCAAGCCATCTTGGAGCAACTCCATGTTTCGTTTAGAAACAGGCTTTGGATCCAACAACCAAGCTACTAAATCTCTCTCAGGCGAAATATAGGGTTTCACCTCGTGATCAGCGTAAAATTTTTCCATTACATCTAAAACAGTCGTCATAAGTCTCTCCAATCTATCATTGATTGTCTCATAACAAAATAAAAAGAACCTGTCGATCATGAAAGCTTCCTGATGACATGTACCTAATGTAAAATGGATCTTACTTAGATTTTTTATCATTCGGTGTGATAGTATCAAGAACTTGGTCGACTTTTTGTTCTCTTTCCAAGTCATGATCCGTTTGAATCATATCAATTTGATCTTGTAAATTTGTCTGCTGAACTTGTGGTTTGTATAGCGAGGCAAATCCTACTCCAATCACCAATAGACTCGCTCCAAGGACGCAAAGTCTTTTGACATGCCAAGCCATCGGCAAGGGAATTTTCGCTCGAATCCCTGATTTCTTGACCCAATCTGGATGGTCTCGCATCACGCGATTTGCTGCCATCAAAGGCATCAGGTAGCCAAAGAGCGCAATGACCGTTGTCAACCCAATCACCCGAAAACGATTCTGATTGGACGGAGAAACATGATTCACTTCCATCAAGACCATTCCCACAATCACTAAAATAATGACCAGCAATAGTCCCAAAGATCTCCATAGACCTTCCCTACGGTAGCATTTCAATTCATCAAACGACATCTCGTTAAAATGTTTATCCATTTTTCAACAACTCCTTATGTTTCTTTAAGTACTTCTTGCCATACCACTCTTCGACTGACTTACCTTCCCATTCTCGGTATTCTTCATGATATTTCCATTTGTAGTAGGCTTGCAGGAAGTATGGTAAACCTATAAAAGCACTGACAGCAACCACTACTATATTACAAAAGATCCACAGCAATAAAAAGCCAAATGCCTTGATGGAAGTTGAAACATCTAATGAAAAGATTCCCAAAATATGCTTGATAATGATCCCTATTCCTAAAATAGCCATCCCATAAAGAGAAATCATTTTTGCAATCTTATTAAGGAATGTATCTTCCGAAGCCTCTGCATACATAAGTTTTCTTAATCCTGCTAACGCAATTGTAAACAGCATGTATGTTGCTATCATCATGATTCCATAAATGGCAATGATTTCCGCAGTAGATAGATTGGCCAATAAAATGTCAAAAACAACTAGATCTATTTCCAATATGAACCAAACCATAAATGTAAAAACGTGAAACTGATAGCGATATGGTAACAGGTAAGCTCGTTTCAACCACTTTCCAATCACAACGAAGGAAAGCCAAATGAGAAGTAAGATTAAAAACGCATTTACTGTTAAGGACTCACGCCTGGCTATTGGAAGAGTTAACGTCTTACTTTCATGAAATTCCATTGATACAATCAGCACAAAGAAGTTAAAACCGATAGGAAAAATAAGGGATAAAATCAAACTTCGAATTCGAAACCAAAGGGAAGCATGCCCATTCTTAAAAAATTTTGCTGTCTTATCATGTTGCTCTTGCTGTAACTTTACAAACCCATCGTCTTCGAGATTGAGACTCTCTTCAAAACTGGCTTTAAAGATCGATTTTCTCAATTTTCTTGAATCCATTTATTGATTTTTTCACCTCAATCCACCTTCTAGCTCTCATCGTTTGGCACTTTTTAATGTTTTTCAACTCTGACCGTTCCTTTTTCGTATCCGGAATACATCGGGCTGTACCGACTCACGTAAGTACGAATATCATGTGAAGAGTCAGACTGCTCGAAAAGCGACAGAGAACCCCATTGTAAAATTCCATCATATTGCTTTCCATCAACGGTCAACTCGATATCTTCTCGATCAAAAGGATAGGTCTTCTCCTCGCCCTTCTCCTTCACTATCACATGATCTCCATCAATCTTGATCCAGGACTCTTTATTAAGCGAGGCAGTTTTTGTCTCCATATTATCGACCGACAAATAATAGATCCCATTAATTGGCCGATTGGATTCCACCAAGTTCATGATGATTGCTCCAACAAAAAGAATCGGAAAAATCAACAATAACCATTTCCATTTCTTTTTCCCCTTCTTTTTAGGAAGTTCCGTCTCAGGAAGAGGCAGATCAGCTGTTAGAGTCGCAAGTCTCTCAGACTCCAGCTTTGGATCTAGCATAAGAGCAGATAAAGAGTGATCTTCACTCGCTAACCATTGCTTGGCCATCTGGACATAATACAGACGCTCATCTTCTTGCGCTATCTCTTCAAATAAAGAAACAGCCAGCTCCATATCTCCCTTTAAATAGGTATTTAATCCTTTAAAATAACGATTTTCTAAGCGTTGAAAAGCCTGTGAACCGGTCACATGATCAAAATAATCATTGGGTTGCTGGTCCACAAGGATGTCATAGATGGCCAGTTGTTTCTGAAGGACTTCTTCTTTTTCTGCTTCATTCTTGAAGGAAACATAGGTAAACCTCTTCTGAATATCTTCCTTGCTGATGGCTTTTCCTGAAAGTAGGGAAGATTTTACGAAAATTCCCAAGAGGGATGAACGATCAGTCCTAGCTATGTTTTGATTTTGTAAAAACTCTATTCGATCGATTGCTGATAAGAAATCTCCGATCATGTAGCAATATACCACACTAGCAAGACAAGCAGCTTTTTTGCTTATACTAAATCTAGCACGATTTCCCGATTGTGCCCATTCATGCCAAAAATCGATCCCTGAGGAAGCATTTAAAATCTTAAGACATTCTTTTCCAAACCATTTATTCATCAAAACAAAAAGAAGAAATATAAGACCAAGTACTACTAGCAAGGTATTCGAATAAAAGTCTTGATGATCCCGATACAGACTAGATAAATAGAAATGGCCTACAAATAAACTGATAATGCCAATCCAAAGTAGTATGACGTATTTTTTTCTTAATTTGCTATAACTCATTTGATGATACCTCTTTTAGTGTTACCTCCCATCATACCGAATTATCTATCTATATGCAAATTCCTTCTTAATTAGTGATTTAGTCAAAAAAGAAGTCACCCTTAGAGGATGACAAATGCTATAGAATTAAGGAAACTATTTCTTTTCCAAAATTTTTAAATAGTGTGTTTTCTTGAATTGGCCACATAATGTTAATACAACAAAGAGATACCACATCAAAAAACATATAAACAATAACAGAAAACTTCCGAAGGTAAGATATAAGATGGATAATCCTAAGGTGATGAGGCCAAAAACAAGAATTAGCAAATAGGTTTTCATTCCATTTGACTTCTGTACTTGAAAATAATGCTCAGGCATTTCATAAGGAATGACACTCACTGTATACTTCTGCCTTCTGCGTTTCAATTGCCATATAGCGATGCCAAGCATCAATCCAAACGATAGCACTAGTGGGATGAGTCCATGAAAGGATACTCGATCAGTTAACAGATAAATGCCATAAAAAAGGACGCCACTCGGGGTAAAGATAATGGGAAATGGAACACTTTTTCCGACATATAGTTTATTTTCTTTAGAATGATAAAATACTGTTTTTTTGAGATTCCCTTGATCTGCTCCGAATTCGACCAAATCGCGTAAAGGGAATTGTTGTCGATCTTTCGACGCTAACACAATCTGTTCAAAATCCACTTCCATAGTTTCCTGCTCAAGAGCTTTATTTGCTTCTACCTGGGCTTGAAGATGCTCTTGGTAATACTTCAGTAATTCCTTATTTTTCCGTTTGGTACCAAGGAATTTAAGTGTAACTGAACGATCAGAAGTCCCATTGCCTATGACTTTTCCTTCCACATAAATTGGATAATTGGTGATCCCTCGAGACGTATTCTTTTCTCCCAAACGGACCACAATGGTGAATGGGTCTAGGCGATAGCGCTTGAAATTGCGATCGACCACTATTTCTGAGTTCCTAATCTCTATTCTTCCCATCGATGAAAAAGCAATCCAGCCAACTGTCACTAGAAGAGAACAAGCAGCCAATAAGGCTGTTAGGTTTTCAAAAAAATCATCTTCAATCAGTAATTGGATGATCGTGATGAGCATCGACACTACTAAAAAGATCAAAAAATACAGTGAACTTCTCGAGTAAATATAAAATTTACGTGGTTGTTTCATTTATGACATTCTTCCTCTATAAAAAATCTATTTCACAACTCTAAAAGCACTTTCCATCATACCGAATTTTCCATCTCTACGCAACTTCCTTCTTAATTAGTGATTTAATCCAAAAAGAAAACACCTGCGTGGGTGTTAGCATTGATAGACTGAACCGCAATATCATGGTTTAAGTTCTACTTTTCTACCACTATCTATTCTGAAGAAGTCATCAGACTATTTCCCACTATACCGATGATCACAATGAAGACCCCTAAAAATCCTAGTGGGGTTGGGATCTGATCTCCTAGAAAAAGACAGCCTCCAAATAGGGTGAAGAGGACCTCGCCGGCCTGGGTAGCTTCAACAACAGCTAACTGCTGATGGTTGTGTTTCACCAAGTTGGTTGCTTCAAAGAAGAGCATGGTCGCGATGACTCCTGAAAATACAGCTACGATCAAGGATTGGAGCATTTGCCCACCTGATGGCAAGCCTGCATCTACTCCTGCAAAGACAGATAAGAGCAACCAAAAAGGAACACTCATTAAGGTCATCCCAAAGACCCGTTGGGTCGTTGACAATTGTTCTTCTTTACAATGAGCCAGCATCTTGCGATTTCCCAATGGATAGGAAAAAGCTGCGATCAAAATTAAGATACTTGCTCTCACCACACCTTCTCCGAGACCTCGTCCAAAATATGGAATTTGTATCAATACGATTCCTAACAAAATCAGCAAAGTCATTCCTAACTGTTTTCTTGGAATCTTTTGGCCAAAAAGTGGGGTCAGAAGGAGACCCGCTAAAATCGTAATCTGCCAGGTCGCAGCCACAAACCATGATTCTCCATAGATAGAAGCCATCGATAAAGGAGCATAAAAGAGACCAAAGCCGACCGTACTCCAGAGCAACCAAGTCCACGGGGCTCGTGCAATTGCTGACAAGACACCCTTCAACTCGCCTTTCTGCCAGACTAAAACAGCCATCATTGGCAAACTAAAAAGGTAGCGCAAACTAGCACTCCACATCCAGGAACCACCTGCCAGGTTCATGCTTCGATTAAAAATAAAGGTAAATGCAAAAAAGAGAGCACCTAGGATACCAAACCAAAGGGCTCTCGCAAAATGTGATGATTTCATTTTTTGATGATCGTTCTCCTGTAGTCATCCTATTATACAGGAATTCAGAATTACTTTCATCTTTTTCCTGCAAATTTTCAGAATAGGGTTTTCGCCTTAAATTTTATCCAGATTTGAAAGTATCGCAAAATTAAGGTACAATAGAGAAAGACAACTATGTTGGAAAGGAAGAATATGAAAAAATTAATCGCACTACTATTATTTTCCGGCTTGGCTTTGACAGCTTGTTCGTCCAATAAGACTGACAATAACTCTTCAAGCTCAAGCAAAGAAAAGACAGAGCAGACAGCAACTTCTAGCTCTAGTGAAAAAGATCAAAAGAAAATCGAAGAAGAACAAAAGAAATTAGAACAACTGCGCAAAGATTTTAACGACGCCATGACCAATGAAAATGCCGTCTTCCCACAACTCTCAAATGAAGTGGCTGAAGACGAAGCAGAGGTTAAAATCACAACAACTGAAGGCGACATCACTGTGAAGCTCTTCCCTAAATATGCGCCACTTGCAGTTGAAAACTTCTTGACCCACGCAAAAGAAGGCTACTACAATGGCTTGCTTTTCCACCGTGTTATTAACAACTTTATGATCCAAACTGGGGATCCTAAAGGAGATGGTACGGGTGGCGAATCTATCTGGAAGGGCAAAGACAAATCCAAAGATTCAGGTACTGGTTTTGAGAATGAGTATTCTCCATACCTTTACAACCTTCGTGGAGCCCTTGCCATGGCCAATTCTGGTCCAAATACCAATGGTAGTCAATTCTATATCAACCAAAATAAGGATGATATTTCAAGTAAACTCCCAACTGACCGCTTCCCAGCTAAGATTATCGATGCTTATAAAAATGGTGGAAATCCAACCCTCGATGGTGGTAACTACACTGTCTTTGGCCAAGTGATCGATGGTATGGATGTGGTCGATAAAATTGCGTCTGCCGAAACCGATGATAAGGACAAACCAAAAACAGACATCAAGATTGAAAAAATTGAAATCTTAAAAGACTATGATTTCAAGAAATAATGAAAAGAGAACCAAAAGGTTCTCTTTTTGTCTTTACGTCAATTCATTAAAGTCCCAGATTTGGTCCATCCAGCCTTCATAGAAGTCTGGCTCGTGGCAAACCATGAGGATCGATCCCTTGTATTCTTTCAGAGCCCGTTTCAATTCATCTTTGGCATCCACATCCAAGTGGTTGGTTGGCTCGTCTAGTACCAAGACATTATTTTCACGATTCATCAAGAGACAGAAGCGTACCTTGGCTTGCTCCCCACCGGATAACACCTGAATTTGGCTCTCGATATGCTTGGTGGTCAAGCCACAGCGGGCAAGAGCTGCACGGACTTCTGCTTGGTTCAGAGCCGGAAAGGCATTCCAAACTGCTTCAAGCGGGGTCTGGCGATTGCCACCTTCGACCTCTTGCTCAAAATAGCCAAGCTCTAGGTAGTCTCCACGCTCTACTTCTCCAGCGATCGGTGGGATGATTCCTAGCAAGCTCTTCAAGAGAGTGGTTTTCCCGATCCCGTTGGCCCCGATGATGGCCACCTTTTGATTGCGTTCAAAGGTTAGATTCAAAGGCTTGGTCAACGGACGATCATACCCAATCTGGAGATCCTTGGCCTGGAAGATAAAGCGTCCAGGAGTCCGGGCATTTTTAAATTCAAAGGATGGCTTTGGTTTCTCACTTTGCAACTCAATGAGTTCCATTTTGTCCAGCTTCTTCTGACGAGACATGGCCATATTCCGTGTAGCCACACGCGCCTTATTGCGGGCTACGAAATCTTTCAAATCAGCAATCTCTTTTTGCTGGCGTTCATAAGCTGCTTCCAATTGCGATTTCTTCATTTCATAGACTTCAAGGAATTGGTAGTAGTCTCCTGAATAGCGGGTTAACTGCTGATTTTCCACATGGTAGACGATATTGATCACATCGTTCAAGAAAGGAATGTCGTGGGAAATGAGGACAAAGGCATTTTCATAATTCTGCAAATAGCGTTTGAGCCAATCGATGTGCTCTGCATCCAAGTAGTTGGTTGGCTCGTCTAGTAGCAAGATATCTGGTTTTTCTAGCAAGAGTTTGGCCAAGAGGACCTTGGTCCGTTGCCCACCTGACAAGGAGGTCACATCCGTGTCCATGCCAAAGTCCATGACCCCAAGAGCACGCGCCACTTCATCGATCTTGGCATCCAAGGTATAAAAATCACGACTTTCTAGACGCTCTTGGAGTTCTCCTACTTCTTCCATCAAAGCATCGACATCGGCTCCCTCTTCCGCCATGGCCATATAGAGGTCATTGATGCGAGCTTCAGCTGTGAACAACTCATCAAAAGCTGTCCGTAAAACATCGCGAACTGTTTGTCCTTCTTCTAATACCGAATGCTGGTCCAGATAACCTGCCGTCACATACTTAGACCACTCCACCTTTCCTTCGTCAGGTTGCATCTTACCAGTCACGATGCTCATGAAGGTCGATTTCCCCTCACCATTGGCCCCGACAAGACCAATATGCTCTCCCTTTAGCAAACGGAAAGACACATCCTCAAAAATCGCCCGGTCCCCAAAACCGTGGCTTAAATTTTTCACTTCTAAAATACTCATGCTTGACTCTCTTTCATTGATTTCACTCGTATGATTATATCATCTTCACTGCAAAATGAAAAGGGAGCCCAACTCCCTTTAGAATATATATAAATAAATTATAAGTAAGATAGGTTACGCGATTTTGTCAAGAAATCAAAATAAGTTCTAACTTATGAATTTCATAAAGAATATACCGAAACTTTCCGCCGTGAGAAAAGCGCTTGAACTATTAAATTTCAAGCGCTCGGGAGTTTTGAGACCTCAGGCTCAAAACTAAGTCATGGAACTTCGTAGAAGTTCGCTGACGTCCGTACTCACCTAAGGAAAGCTTCTGGCATACTTTTATTATAGATCTGAAGAAAATCCAACTCCCTTTTCTTTTACAAACCTAAGTCTGCGTACGGTTTTCGGTAGCCAACTTGAACTACTTTTCCGTCTTTGACAAGCAGAGGCCGTTTGATCAGCATACCATCTGAAGCAAGGAGATCCGCCGCTTCTTTCACTGTCAGTTGATCCACCTTATCTTTCAAACCGAGTTCACGGTATTTCATCCCGCTAGTATTGAAGAAAGACTTGATCGGTAGGCCAGACGCTGCTATCCAGTCTTGCAATTCTTGGCTAGTCGGTGTTTCTGTGACGATGTTTTGGCTTTGAAAGTCACATTGGAGACCGTCCAATTCTGATTTAGCCTTTCGACAAGTCGAACATTTTGGGTATTCAATAAAGGTATACATCGATTTTATTTCTCCTTCCAGGTAATTCCTTCATGGTGTAAGAGCCAGCGTTTGCGATCGAGTCCAGACGCGTAGCCCGTCAGTTGTCCATCTTTTCCCATCACGCGGTGGCAAGGGACTAAGATCGTCAAGGGATTGCGTCCAACAGCCTGTCCCACGGCTTGAGCTGAACCGCAAGAAAGATCCTGGGCCAGCTGGCCATAGGTCTTGGTCTCACCATATGGGATCTCTCGCAATAACTGCCACACCCGCTCTTGAAAGGCTGTCCCTTGCGGTGCTAGTGGAAAGCTGATAGCGATTGGCTCCCCAGCAAAATAGTGATCCAACCACTCCTTCACCTTCTCATGGTAGGGATGGACCTGCTCCAGCGCCCCATAGGGATCAGGCGCCTCCTCTTTCGGATCATAAAAATCAAGTTCTACAAGGCCTTCCTCACTGACAATGATCGAAAGAAGCCCCATAGGGCTTTCATAAAATTGTTTAAGATAGAGAGTCATTGTAGGCCGCTTCTGCTCTTTGATCCCAGCGGTCTTCTTCTGAGACCACTTGGAATAAACTGGTTTCTACTTTTCGCTTGATCTTTTGATAAGCCAGGCGGACGCCATCAATAGGGACCTTTCCACAATAATGGTAGCCCAATTTTTCAAGTAAATGCTACATCACCACATTATCCGGGTGCGTATCGCAACGGAAATCTGGCCCTTTTTCCCCTTCGATTAAACCTTGAAGGAAGGTCTGAGCCACCCCTTTGCCAGCAGCTTCTTTGGCTACAGCGACACGGTGAAAAGTGACATACTTATAATTATCATGCTCCCACTTGCCATCGTAAATCTCATTATAGGCCGCTTCATTTCCCTTGTGAACGGCTGCATAGGCGACAACTTCCTGATCTTCAACTGCCACATAGCCACGACTTTCTAGAATATCCTCAAAAATGATCTCTTCATCTGGATAGCCATCCTGCCACTGGTCGACCTGTCTTTGAGCCAGGCTTTCCTTAGCATCTTGGATGATTTCCATAATTCGCTTGATCTCATTGGGATAAGCCATTCTAATTTCCATCCTGCTTCCAACCTTTCCTAGTCTTGATGGTAACGAGCATAGAGCTCACTCTTTTGCAGGCCGTATTGTTTGGCGACCTGTTTAATTGCTTGATTTTTCTTCATGCCCTCTTGGACCAAGGTATCGATCTCTTGGATCAAGTCGACCTCTTCTAGGTCTAGCTCTTCTTCCTTGGATCCTTCGACAATCAAGAGGCACTCCCCTTTGAGAGGATTTTCTTCAAGAAATGCGACTAACTCAGAAATACTGCCACGAGTATATTCCTCGTAGATCTTGGTTAATTCACGAACCAGGACGACAGGACGATCCCCATAGACAGCCAACATATTCTCTAAGGTTGCCTTCACTCGATGAGGCGATTCATAAAAGATCTGAGTCTCCGGATAGGCCACTTTTTCTTGGAAAAAGGCCTTCTGTTGCCTCTCTTTGCGAGGCAGAAATCCATAAAAAATATGAGGTTGAGGGGCTAGGCCACTGGCAATCAAACCCGTAATCCCCGCACTAGGACCAGGCACAGCTACGACAGGAATCTCGCGTTCAATCGCAGCCTTGACCAAATCATGACCAGGGTCAGAAATACTAGGGAGTCCTGCATCTGAGACTTGCGCTAAGTCTTTTCCAGATTCTAAATGGGCGATCAGATCTGGAATTTTCTCCATGGCATTGTGCTCATGAAAGCTGGTCTGGGGCGTCGTAATCTCAAAATGCTTGAGTAAGAGGCCTGTATTTCTAGTATCCTCAGCTGCGATCAAGTCCACATCCTTTAGGGTCTGGACCATGCGGTAACTCATATCCTCCCGATTGCCGATCGGTGTTGGGACCAGGTAAAGCACCCCTGTTTTCTTTTCCCCTTTAAAACTTCGTTGGATCTGCATGTTTACTCCCTAAATAACAACTCGTCACAAAACATACACTCTTCATCGTTCTCACGGCGTTGACCGTAGGAATAAGTGCAGATATGAAAACCGTCGTTGTAAATACGTTGCAAATTTTCACGGCCATGGTGTTGGGACTTTGCGGATGAAGTCTTCTCAACTTCCCCCAAACGCTCTCTCAATTTATCATTTTCTAAGCGAAGAGCTGTATTTTCTTCGATGACTTGTTTCAAATTTTTCTTGATGGCTTCGACTTCAGCCAAGGTGACCAACAAATTCTGAGAAAAGCCGTCTAAAGCATCAAATAATTCTTTTTTATTCATTCTGACTCCTTAACTTTCTAAGCTCAAAACCATATATTCTAGAGCATTTTGAAAAGAAACATTGGCCTTCCACATGGTGCGAGCAAGACTCAATTTCTCAAGCAACTGCTGGGATCTGCTCAAGCGCAACTGCTCTTCTAAAGCCAACTCCATCAAACGAAAGGCCTGGTTTTGCTTTTCCTTATCATCTGCTAAGCTTACCAATCGAGTCACTTCCAAATAGGCGCGATTCAAATTGGATTGACAACGTTCGATGAACTGATCACAAACTTTTGCTAGTTCAAAAAACGTAGCATTCTTTTTTTGTTGCTCTGCTTCTTCGAGACTAAAACTAAAACGAGCTACTAAATTTGCCTGTGATTTGATCAAGCCTTCTTTTTCTAGCAGTTCGGTTAGGTAGGCTTGCTTTTTAGGAAAATGGACCTGCTGGGTCCGACTCTTGATGGTCGGTAAGATCAAGTTTTCATCGGAAGTCAACAAGAAGAGATAGATCTCACTCTGGGGTTCTTCCATAACTTTTAAGAGAGAATTGGCCGCATTGGTATGCATCTTATCCGAATCTTGGACGATAAAGACCTGCCGACTGCCTTCAAATCCTGATTGAGAAAAGTCTTGAACCAGCGAACGAATGCGATCCGTCTTAATGATCTGGTTGACTGGACGCACGATCTTTACGTCTGAGAATTCTTCTTCTGCAATCAAGCGACAGGAACGGCATTTGCCACAAGGCCAGACTCCCTGCAAATCTTCGCAAAATTGACTTTGAGCTAGCAAGAGGGCCATCTCAAAACTGGCAAAAGAACCCGTAAAGAGATAAGCATGACTGAGCTGTTTGTGTTCTAAGATCTGGGTGAAGCGCTCCACCAATTCTGGCTGGAGCTGTTGGATCTCTTCTAGCTTCATTTCAATATCCCCAAGCGATTTTCTAAAACAGCCAAAACATCCGCAAAGACTGCTTCAAAGGATTGACTGGCATCGATTTTCACAATGCGCTCTGGTTCCTTTTCATACAAGGCCAAATAACCTTGTCTGACTTTTTGGTGAAGCTCCAATCCTTCCAAATCCAAACGATTGACTTCCCGCTCTTGGTTTTTGGCAATTCGAGCGAGCCCTTCTTCGACATCCAGATCAAAGTAAAGGGTGAGATCTGGTTTAAGACCATCTGTCGCGAATTGATTGAGCCACTCGATATCTTCCACACTCAGACCGCGACCATACCCTTGATAAGCGACCGAGCTATCAATAAAGCGGTCCATCAAGACGATTTTCCCAGCTGCAAGGGCCGGTAAGACACGTTCCACCAAATGCTGCCGGCGACTAGCAATATAGAGCAACAACTCGGTCTTGGCATCCATACTAGTATGGTCTGGATCTAAAATGACTTGGCGGATCTTTTCGGCAATATCTACACCGCCTGGTTCACGGGTTGTAATAAAAGGAATCCCTTTTTCTTCAAGTAGAGGCAAAACGGCTTCTAGGACCGATGATTTCCCCGCTCCTTCTGGACCTTCAAATGAAATTAATGTACCGTTTACCATAGTATCCTCTTTCTGTTTTTCTTCTTTTTATTTTACCAAAAATAAGGGTAAAAATCTTGTATTTTAGGAGAGAAAATTTTTCAAAGTCATTTTCATTTTTTCACTTTTTTGTTACAATGATCTTATAAAGTTTTAGGAGACAACCTATCATGTTTAAATTTAAAGATATTCTGGCTATCATCTTGGGGGCCGGCATTTTTTCGTTTGGGATCTATTTTTTGGTCATTCCCTTTCACTTCTATGAAGGAGGAGCAACAGGGATTACCTTGATCACCTATTACCTCTTCAAAATCCCCGTATCCATCATGAACTTGCTGATCAATATCCCTCTTTTCATTCTGGCTTGGAAACTGCTGGGCAAGAAATCTCTTTACCTGAGCTTACTGGGGACTTTCTCGGTTTCCGCTTGGATGGCGATTTTTGAAGCGATACCCCTCAGCCACCGCTACCATCACTTCATCTTTAACGCCTTTAAAGGAGATATTCTGCTTGCCTGTATCGCCTCAGGGGTTGTACTTGGTTTGGGGCTAGGGATTATCTTCAATGCTGGAGGAACCACTGGAGGAACAGATATCCTCGCTCGCATCTTTAACAAATACACTTCCCTCACCATGGGAAAACTCATGTTGATTGTCGATGCCATTGTTCTGATAACTGTTGTCGTAGTCTTCCAAGATGTCCGTACAGCTATGTATACCCTCTTCTTTATCCTGATTGATACTCTTGTGATCGACTTGATTGGAGAAGGTGGTTTTGCTGGAAAAGGCTTCCTTATCGTTACCTCTAAACCAGAAGAAATTGCCAAAAAGGTTTCTGACGATCTGGGTCGCGGGATTACCTTTATTCGCGGGATGGGCTATTACAGCCGTAAAGATCTGGATATTGTCTACTGTGTCGTTTCACGGAATGAGATGAAACAAATGAAAGACATCATCAATCAGATCGATCCATTCGCCTTTATCACCATTTCAGAAGCCCATGAAATTCTCGGCGAAGGTTTTACTTTAGATAAAGAAAAACAACCCATTAACCGTTAATAGAAATAAGGCTAGATTTTCATCTAGCTTTTTTTCTATTTACGATTTTCCTTAGGTGAGTACGGACGTCAGGTGAAATTATCCAGTGGATGATTTCAGCAATCCAGGAAGTTCCATGACTAAATCAAGATACAATCCGCGACCCGTATTCAATTAGTTTTGAGCCCCTTCGCTTTTTAATTTCTAAGCTCAGGCTAAAACAGTTCCCCAAACTGTTTTACTCTCAAAAATTCCGAGAGCATGAAACAAGTATGTTTCATGCTCTTTTCTCACGGCGGAAAATCTTAGAATACACGTCATGATTAATAAAATCATAATTATTTTTATAGAATTTATTAGGTTACCTTATACAAAAATCAGACTGGATTGTCATCCAGCCTGATTTTTTTATTAAATAGCTTTTGCGGTTGTTCGAGTGATTTCATCGACTTTCAAACCGTTGGCTTCAAATTTACTACGGATTCCTTCTAGATCTGTCACCCCATCAATTTGGACTTCGATAACCACACGATCGTCTTTTGTTGGGATATTGACTGTATTTGCGATGTTATACCCTTCTTCTACAATCAAGTGAATGATTTGTTCTAGAACGCCAACCTTATCTTCTGTCACAAAGCGAACACGAACTCCTTCTTCTCCATAACCGGATACTTCAAGGAAAGCACGGAAAATATCACGGTCTGTGATGACACCGGATACTTGGTCATTGTCCACGACTGGAAGAATTCCCACCTTGTTCTTATACATGAGGTAGGTCGCATCTTCTAAGCTCGCAAATTTAGAGACGGTAATGACATCGCGAAGCATGACATCTTTGACCTTGGTCTTGTTCAACAGATAGTTCATCTCGAAAATAGACAAGCTTGTTGCTTTAGATGGACTTGCTTCTGCAATCGTACCTTCTGTCACCAAACCAACCAATTTATCATTTTCAATGACTGGCAAACGGTGCAAACCTTGTTCCCGCATCAAATCTGCCGCGTGGGCAATTGTAGTATCTGGACTAATGTAAACCACTTTACGTGTCATAAAATCTTTAACAGCCATAACAAGTTCTCCTATACTTTTATTAGTTTTATTATACTTGATTTTAAGAATGATTTCAAACGCTTTCAGCAGTTTTCTCTTGTTTTCAAAATTTAGAAAAATCAAACAAGAGAGATGAAAAAAGAAAGGTCTTCAAGACCTTTCTTTTTAATATTCTAGTGAACTTTAGAAATCTTACCCACCCAAATAAGCCTTGCGGACTTCTTCTGAAGCTAAGAGTTCTTTTCCTGTTCCGGTAAGAACGACTTTCCCTGTTTCCAAAACATAACCGCGGTCTGCGATGGCAAGGGCCTTGTTGGCATTTTGCTCGATCAAGAGAACAGTTGTCCCTTGTTTTTGGATATCTTGGATGATATCAAAGATTTCTTGGATAAAGATTGGAGCCAATCCCATAGAAGGTTCATCCAGAAGCAAGAGTTTTGGCGTCGACATAAGTGCACGACCCATTGCTAGCATTTGTTGTTCCCCACCAGATAGGGTAGCTGCATCTTGGTTCTTCCGTTCTTCCAAACGCGGGAAACGGGAGAAGACTTTCTTCAAGTTAGCTTGATTTTCTTCTCGATCTTTCTTCAAGAAAGCGCCCATCTCCAAGTTTTCCATAACAGTTAAGCCCGGAAAGACATGACGGCCTTCTGGAACTTGAGAGAGTCCTGCTGCTACAATCTTTTGAGCAGGAACCTTTTGAATCTCCTGACCCAAAAACTCGATTTTCCCAGCACTTGGACGCACCAAACCTGAAATGGTACGAAGAATAGATGTTTTCCCAGCACCGTTAGCACCGATAAGAGAAACAACTTCCCCTTCATTTACCTCGAAACTGACATCACGGACAGCCTGGATCATGCCATAGTGTACAGAAAGATTTTCAACTTTTAACATAGACATTAGGCTTCACCTCCTAGATAGGCTTCGATTACACGTTTGTTGTTCTTGATTTCATCTGGCGTTCCATGAGCAATCAAGCGGCCATATTCCAATACATAAATCCGTTCCGTTACTTCCATAACTAAACTCATATCGTGCTCGATCAGCATGATCGTAATATTGAATTCTTTTTGAATGCGACGGATCAGTTGGGTCAATTCTGCTGTTTCTTGAGGGTTCATCCCTGCCGCAGGTTCATCCAAGAAGAGGATCTTTGGCTCTGTCGCAAGGGCACGAACAATCTCCAAGTGACGTTGTTGTCCGTAAGCCAAGTTTTTAGCCAAGGTATCTGCTTCTTTTTCCAAACCAAAAATCGCTAACAATTCAAGGGCTTTCGCTTTCAAAGCTTCTTCATTCTTGTAATAGCTTGGCAAGCGGAAAAGACTCGCAAAGACATGTGGTTTGTGGTGATTAGCAAAGGCAATCAAGACATTGTCCAAAACGCTCAAATCTTTAAAGAGACGAATATTTTGGAAAGTACGTCCCAGACCACCTGCAGCGATTTTATAAGGTGCTTTACCATTTAGCAGCTGACCATCTAAGGTAATGGTCCCTTCACTTGGTTCATATACCCCTGTTAGGAGGTTGAAGAGGGTTGTTTTCCCGGCACCGTTGGGTCCGATCAAACCAACCAATTCCCCTTCATTAAGTTCCATGGTCACATCCCCAACGGCTGTCAAACCACCAAAGTTTTTTGTTAAATTTTTTACTTCAAGAAGTGCCATTAGTTAGCCTCCTTTTTTGAGAGTAGTTTTTTCAAGCTGAATTCCCATGTTCCAAGAAGACCACCTGGACGGAAGATCATCACGAGAATCAAAGCCAATGAGTAAATGATCATACGTACACTTGAGAAGTCTTGAAGCACCATATTCAAGATACCCAAGACGATGGCTGCCACAACTGTTCCTGACATTGATCCCAAACCACCAAATACGACAATGATCAAGACATTAATGGTATTGGTGAAAGAGTAATCTTTAGGAACAACAGAGCCGATAAAGCCAGCTTGGAGAGATCCAGCAATCGCCGCTGTGATCGCACCAAATACAAAGGCAATGACTTTGACTTTGGTCGTATTGATCCCAACAGATTCTGCTGCGATTTCATCTTCACGAACAGAAAGGGTAGAGCGTCCAATTGGACTACGTAAGAAGTTAATCGTAAAGATCGTTGTAATCACGACAAAGAGGTAAACCAATTGCCAAGTTGTAAAGGCTGGCAAACCAAGGATACCAGCGGCACCATTTGTTAGAGTACCACCATTGACGATCAAGATCCGGATAATTTCAGAAACACCAAGTGTTGCAATTGCGAGGTAGTCCCCTTTCAAACGAAGGGTTGGAACCCCAACGATCAAGGCAACGACACCAGCAATCAAAGCACCTAAAACCATAGCGCCAAAGAAAGCACCGTAGGTTGGTGATTTGGAACCGAGAATGGCTGCAGAATAGGCACCAATCGCCATAAATCCGGCATGTCCGAGTGAGAATTGACCTGAGAAACCAACAATGAGGTTCAAGCCAACTGCCAGGATAATGTTAATCCCGATTTGTTCTAAAATTTGGATATAGAAGAGGTTGAGCACACCCGCTGCAACCAAGACTTGGATCAAGGCAAAACCTGCGACCAAAAGACCAAGCCAGACTAAATTCACTTTTAAATTTTGTTTCATGGCTTACACCTTCTCTTTCACATTTTTACCGAGGATACCTGCTGGACGGATGAGCAAGATCACAATCAAGATGGCATACACAATGGCATCACGGAAGTCTGAAAGACCGATCGCTGTAGCGAAGGTTTCCAACAAACCGATGACAAATCCACCTAGGGCAGCACCTGGAATGATTCCGATTCCTCCAAGAACGGCTGCGACAAAGGCTTTGATCCCTGGTGTCATCCCCATCAAAGGCTCGATCGAGTTGTAATACAAACCGATCAAAACACCACCAGCACCTGCCAAGGCTGATCCTAAAGCAAAGGTAAAGCTGATGGTCCGGTTTACGTTAATCCCCATCAATTGAGCAGCATCACTATCGACAGAAACGGCACGCATAGCTTTCCCCATCTTTGTCTTTTGGATAATAAATTGAAGAGCGACCATCAAGAAAATAGACACTCCCAAGATCATCAACTGAATGTTGGAGATTGAAATGGGACCAAAGTTGTAACGAACAGTTTCAATGACTTGCGGGAAGGAACGGGTATTGGCCCCTACAAAGAAGACCATCCCATATTCAAGCAAGAAGGAAACCCCGATGGCTGTGATCAAGGCTGCAATCCGAGTCGAATGACGAAGCGGACGATAAGCCAGGTATTCAATCACAACTCCTAAAATAGCTGTTCCAACCATAGCTAGAAGCAAGGCTACAAAGAAGTTCACTTTCAATGAGTTCAATAAGAAATATCCCATAAAGGCACCTACCATGTAGATATCCCCATGGGCAAAGTTGATCAATTTGATAATTCCATACACCATGGTATAACCAAGGGCCAAGAGCGCATAAACACTTCCCAAGATTAGACCGTTCACTAATTGCTGGAGCATTTGAACCATCCTTTCTAACAATAAAGAGCGAGGCCAGGAATTTTCATTCTCCCAGCCTCTTGTACAAACAACAAATGATAATTAAGGTTTAACAGACTCAACAGATTTAACTTTACCTTCATTCAAGCCAATCATCAGAGCTGATTTAACCGGATTGTGGTTCTTGTCGATTGACATTGTACCAGTTACACCTTCCAAGTCTTTCAACTTGGCAAGGTTGTCTTTCAATTCAACAGAGTTCTTAGCACCTTTAGATGCTTCAGCAACCATGTAAACTGAATCGTAAGCCAAAGCTGCAAACATTGAAGGTTCTTCGTTGTATTTCGCTTTGTAGGCTTCTACGAATTTCTTGGCTTTATCAGTCATTTCACCTTCAGTAGAGAATCCAGCTACGTAGTAGATGTCTGTAGCTGCAGCAGGCGTTGCTTGTTCAACGAATTTAGCATCGCTAAATCCATCACCACCAATGATTGGTTGTTTGATTCCCATACCACGCGCTTGGTTTACGATCTTACCAGTTTCAGTGTAGTAACCTGGAAGAACAATCGCATCGAAGTCTTTATCTTTGATTTTTGTAAGGGCAGCTTGGAAGTCTGTATCCTTAGATTGGAATGTTTCTGTTGCTACGATTTCACCTTTGTAAGATTTCTTGAAGGCTTCAGCAATCCCTTTAGCATAGTCAGATGAGTTATCGTAGTAAAGAACGACTTTCTTCGCTTTCAAGTTATCCGTTGTGTATTTAGCAATGATTTTTCCTTGGAAGCTATCGATGAAGGTTGCACGGAAAAGGTAATCTTGACCTTTTGTCAAATCATCTTGAGTTGCAGATGGTGTAACCAATGGCACACCTGCTTTACCAGCATTGGCAACGGCTGCTGCAGTAGCCCCTGAAGTTGCAGGTCCTACAAGAGCGTTCACTTTTGATTGGGTCACAAGGTTTGTTGTAATAGTAGCTGCTTCAGCTGTTTCAGATTTGTTATCTTTATCTGTGACAACGATCTTCTTACCGTCAGCTCCACCCTTAGCGTTGATTTCATCAACGGCTAATTGAGCACCTTTTTGTTCAGCGCTACCGTAGGCTGCTACTTCACCAGTTTTTTCAAAGTTAAAACCGACTTTTAGTTCTTTGCCGATTTCGTTACCAGTTGTGTTTGAACCTGAAGTAGAAACTTCACCACAAGCAGCAAGAAGAGCGACACTTGCAATGGTTAAAAATGAAAGAGCAAATTTTTTCTTCATTTGTAATGATCTCCTTAAATGAATCTTAAATTAAATACATTAAGAATATACCGAATTATCTGACAATTGTCAATAAAAAAAACGCAATCCATCAAATGATTGCGTTTTCTAACCTTCTGTGACCACAGATAGGGTCTCCAATCGTTGCAAACTCCCCACAAAATCTGTATCTAAATCTTTGAGATGGCAAGGCAAGACTTTTTTGACATAACGTTCTTTCTTTAAGTCTTCCATGACTTGATCCGCCTTGTCACTGTCCACATACAATTGGACATAACGGCATTTCTTAGAATGGTACAAGACATCTCCGACAGATTGTAATTTTTTCCCGTCTCGATTGTAATACAATTTAACAATTAAGCCTGTTCTTTCTTGTTTCTCAAACATGGTCAATCCCTTTCTCGTTCTGTTACTAGTATATCAAATTTCAAGAAAAAGAACTACTCTTTTATGAGAGCAAAAAAGAGAGTGGGACAGAAATCGATAATTCGTTAGAATTCGATTTCGTCGTCCCACCTCCGCACAGTTGAGTAGGGCTGTAAAAGCTGATGAAATCAGCGTAGTAGAGCCCACTCAACCACTGCGTTTTGCTCGACAATCCAAAAATAATTGAGAGGCTAGGACTTTTGTCCCAGCCTCTTGACAGACCTTCCCATAGAATGGTTTAGCCCAATTTATTATTGGCCATGATTTCATCAATAAAGCCATATTCAAGTGTTTCTTGTGCGCTCATCCAATTGTCACGTTCAGCATCAGCATGCACTTTTTCGATCGGTTGACCTGAATTTTCCGCAAGGATTTTTTCCAAGTTATTCCGTGTTTTGAGCAAGTGTTCTGCTGCAATGGCCATATCGGTTTGTTG
This sequence comes from Streptococcus taoyuanensis, assembly GCF_029589235.1. Taxonomy (NCBI): domain Bacteria; kingdom Bacillati; phylum Bacillota; class Bacilli; order Lactobacillales; family Streptococcaceae; genus Streptococcus; species Streptococcus taoyuanensis. The sequence continues at coordinate 128,963 of NZ_JARQVW010000003.1, read as the reverse complement.
GGTACCACCACCAGTACCACCCATTGGTTGGTGAATCATGTACTCGGCATTTGGCAACATGAAGCGTTTGCCCTTCGCACCGCTTGAAGCGATAATAGTTCCCATAGAAGCTGCCATCCCCATGACAATGGTTTGGACATCTGACTTGATAAAGTTCATAGTATCTACAATGGCAAGACCTGCTGAGACAGAGCCACCTGGGGTATTGATATACATATAGATATCTTTTGTATTATCTTGGGCATCCAAGAAGAGCAATTGAGCGATAATGGAGTTAGCCATTTGGTCCTCAACTGGTCCTGTTACCATGATAATTCGATCTTTCAACAGACGGGAATAAATATCGTAAGAACGTTCTCCACGACTGGTTTGTTCAATAACTACTGGAATCATCTATTCTTCTCCTTTAGTATCCATTCATTCTCACGATTCGTGAGGTTCAAAGTATATGTGCTATTATAAACCAATGGTCAAAAAAGGTCAAATCTTAAGCACCTTTCGGACGAATCATAAATGGTTTCTTATTTGGTACCGAATAAACGGTCACCCGCATCTCCAAGACCAGGAACAATGTAGCCATGTTCATTCAAATGATCATCGAGGGCTGCTGTAAAGATATCAACATCTGGGTGAGCTTCTTGAAGAGCTTTCACCCCTTCTGGCGCTGATACAAGGCAGACAAATTTAATATGGCTAGCGCCACGTTTTTTTAAGGAATCAATCGCTAGAATAGCGGATCCACCCGTAGCAAGCATCGGGTCTACTACAAAGATACGACGTTGATCAATATCTTCTGGCAATTTCACCAAGTATTCAACTGGTTTCAAGGTTTCTTCATCACGGTACATCCCGATATGGCCAACCTTAGCAGCTGGTACCAAACTCAAGAGACCATCAACCATCCCAATCCCTGCACGAAGAATTGGGACAATAGCCAATTTCTTACCTGCGATTTGTTTTTGAACGGTTTTGGTAATAGGAGTTTCAATTTCAACATCCTCAAGAGGCAATTCACGCAACACTTCGTAGCCCATCAACATAGCAATTTCATCTACCAATTCACGAAAGGCCTTCGTAGAGGTATCTGTACGACGAAGAATAGACAATTTGTGTTGAATCAGTGGATGTGTAATAACTTCTAATTTTCCCATTTTGAGATCCTTCTTTCTAAGCTGTTATTCAAAAAAGAGCTATGATAAAAGTGGAGTCAAGCTCTGCTCTTTCTTTCAGTCCCTCTTTGATACTCACAGCACATGGAAATCTTCATTTCCAACTTTACATTCTTCTTATTATACCAAATTTTACAAAAAAAAGAGAGCCCTTACACTTAATTTTTTAAGTTCGGACTCACTCTTTCTATCAATCAATTACAACCATTCTTTGTATTTCTTAATATAGATACGTTTGACAACCGTCACACTCAGCATATAGAGGACGATAATGGCAAACAATAGAACAAAGTACAATCCATTTAGTTGGCTCAACTTCAAGATAGAAGCCAAAGGACTATATGGAAGGGAGGTTACAAAGAAGGCTGCTGCTAGGGTCGTCACCACGACTGAGAAGGCTGGACGACTTTGGATAAATGGCAGTTTTGGTGAACGCAACATATGAATAACCATGGTTTGAGACCACATAGATTCGATAAACCATCCGGTTTGGAACACCATGATAAAGGCTGCTGCATCTGCTGCTCCATGGTTGTAGCCATGACCTAAAATCATAGGAACAACAAGGAAGTAAAGAAGCATGTAGGTAATAATATCAAATACTGATGAAATTGGACCAATCCAGGCCATAAAACGCATGATGGAGTTTGCTTCCCAGATACGAGGTTTCTTGAGGAATTCCTTGTCGACATTGTCAAAAGGAAGGGCGATACAAGAAAGATCATAGATAAGATTGAGCACAATCAAATGAACAGGAGCCATTGGAAGGAAAGGCAAAAAGATGCTTGCAAAGAGCAGAGAGAAGATGTTCCCGAAGTTAGAAGAGACCGTCATCTTGATGTACTTGGTCATATTGGCATAGACCTTGCGGCCTTCAACCAAACCTTTTTCAAGGACCATCAAGTCCTTATCCAGAAGGATGACATCTGCCGTTTCTTTGGCGATATCAACAGCAGTATCCACAGAGATCCCAACGTCTGAGACCTTCATGGATGGAGCATCGTTGATCCCATCTCCCATGTAACCCACCTTGTGGCCATTGTTCTTGAGGCAGAGGATGATCCGCGCTTTTTGATCTGGTGATAATTTGGCAAAAACCGTTGTTGTTTCCACAACTTGTGCTAACTCTTGGTCAGTCATCGTATCGATTTCGCTTCCCAAAAGAATCCGCTCTACATCTAGTCCTACTTTTTCACAGACAGCTTGGGTGACCTTTTCATTGTCCCCAGTTAAGATCTTGGTGGTTACCCCATATTCTGCAAGAGCTTTGATTGCTGGAGCTGCAGAAGGTTTTGGTGGATCAAGAAAGGCAAGGTAACCAGTTAGGATCATGTCTCGTTCATCTTCAACACTAAAGATGTCATTTTCGTCCAAGTCGGTTTTGTAGCTGACGCCTAAAACACGAAGACCTTGTTCATTTAATTGAGCAACTTCAGCGAGGACCTCTTGACGGACTTCATCTGTCAGGCGTTTAATCTCTCCCTTGTACTCAACATAAGTCGATACAGAAAGCATTTCTTCCAAGGCACCCTTGGTCACCATGCTGACCACACCGTCTTCGTCTTTGACAATGACACTCATGCGACGACGTTCAAAATCAAAGGGCAATTCATCAATCTTATGGAAGGTTTGATCCAGATCGCGAACAATCTCATGTTTCTTGGCTTCTTTCTGGGTCCGATTGATAATCGCTCGGTCCATCAAATTTTTTAGCCCGGTTTGGAAATAGGAATTCAAGTAAGCCCGACGAAGAACTGATAGATCCAATTCGCCATGGATATCAAGTGGATACTCCAAAACGATTTCATCTTGGGTCAAGGTACCTGTCTTATCTGTACACAAAATATCAATAGCCCCAAGGTCTTGGATGGCATTGAGTTTTTTGATAACGACTTTTTCCTTGGCCATGATGATGGAGCCCTTAGCAAGACTCGCTGTAATAATCATCGGCAACATTTCCGGAGTCAAACCAACCCCAACGCTGAGGGCAAAGACACCCGCTTCTAACCAGTCACCATCTGTGAGGCCATTGATCACAAAGACAACGGGCACCATCACTAACATGAGCCGAATCAAAAGCCAAGAGATGGTATTCATTTCTCTCTCAAATGAGGTTGGTTCGTCATAGGTGTTGATGGTTTGCTCAATAGCGCCCATCATGGTTTCATCCCCCACGACCAAGACCAAGGCTGTCGCCCGTCCGGAGATGACATTGGTTCCCATAAAGGCCAAGCTTTCACTCTCCAAGAGACTATCTAGATTCTGACTGTCGGCTTTTCTGAGACAAACCTTTTCAACAGCATCACTTTCCCCTGTGAGACCAGATTGTTGGACAAAGAAGTCACGGGAATCAATCAAGACCACATCTGCTGGGATCATGTCGCCAGCACTCAGTTTGATCACATCTCCTACGACGATTTCATTGATCGGAATTTCTTGTTCCGACCCATCACGCAGAACGGTCGCTGTATTGACTATCATACGTGATAGGTTGCTGGCAGCTTTATCACTCCGCAATTCTTGAATGAAGCGGATCCCACCTGAGATCAAGACCAAGATCACAATGATGATAGAGGTCGTTGGATCCTGTTCACCTGGTTTTGCTAGCCAGACATTAGTGATGAAGGAAACCAGCGCAATGACCAACAAAATCACCGTAAAAGGATTGATAATCGATTCATAGATCTTTTTGATCATGGAATCTTCTTGACCTTTTGTGATGACATTTTCGCCATAAATATCGCGGTTTTCTTCTACTTGATCGTCAACTAAACCAAGGGCACTGGTTTTGTAGTCGGCAAAGGTGCTTTCAAGTGGTTCTTGAAGGGCAGCAATGAGTCTTTCTTTATTTGTTTGCATTGGTATCTCCTTTTTCAATCAGGAGCCAATCACTTTTGGAGTCCCTACGACACAAATCAGCGATTGGCTGGTTCGGTGCGGTTCGGGATGATCGTCGATTTGTATCATAGCTCTCTCCTTTCTCTTTTCTTGGTAAGGCATAAAAAAGAGTCCTACCCTCGATCGGTAGGACTCATGAAACTCGTCATTTATTTTTCAATCAAAACTCTCAAAAAACTGACCGTCCAAGCTTTAGCTCCACAAGGCAATGAAATGAGCTTAGTCTTGACCTTTGCGATCAGGACTGTTGACCAACGAGTAGTGTCTCCACTGCTTTGCGGTAGTCATCCGTATCCTTGTGGTAGCCTCACCTACCGTATTTCGAGTTTATTGTACTCCTTCACTTACAGAAAGTCAACACTTATTTGTGAAAAGTTTCCACCAAACGTTTGGTAATTTCTTCAATGAGGGTGAAGGGAGCTGCCACATTGAGGCGGGCATGCAAGTTTCCTTCTTTTCCAAAATCTGTTCCACGGTTCAAAATCAATTTGGCTTGGTCATGGATTTTAGCATGCAGCTCATCATCGCTATAAGGATAGGCTGAAAAGTCCAACCAAAGAAGATAGGTTCCTTGGGGCTTCATGACACGGATTTTAGTGTTTTCATGCAATTCATCTACGACATAGTCAATGTGTTTTTCAAAGACTTGCTTGAGCTCTGTCAACCAAGGCTTGCCATGACGATAAGCCGCTTCTGTAGCAATATACCCTAAGCCTGAGATTTCATGTTGATTATTAGCCAATTGCCGTTGTTTAAAAGCTGTACGAAGTTTTGGATTTTCAATGACCACATAGGAATTTTTTGTTCCTGCAATATTGAAAGTCTTGGTAGCACTAGTTAAGATCAAACTGAAATCTTTAAAGCTTGGATCAACCGTGTTAAAACTGGTATGACGGTGGCCAAACAAGGCCAAATCTTGGTGGATCTCATCTGAAACGAGAAGGACACCATGTTTTTGACAAAGGTGGCCGATTTTTTCCAAGACTTCACAATCCCATACACGGCCTCCAGGATTGTGCGGATTACACAAAACATAGAGTTTAACCTCTTGCTCCACAATATCTTTTTCCAGCTGATCAAAATCAATTTGGAAAAGACCATCCTTTTCAACTAATGAATTTTCGATCAATTTTCGACGATTGAGTTTGACACTTCGGGCAAATGGAGGATAGACCGGTGTATTGATTAAGACAGCATCCCCTTCCTTGGTGAAGGCTTGAATAGCTGTTGAAATAGCTGGAACAACGCCTTCGATAAAGACGATAGCTTCCTTGTCAAAGGAATAGCCATGCTCTTCTTTTTCCCAATCAAGGATAGACTGGTAGAGGCTATCCGATGCATAGGTGTAGCCATAGACCATTTGGTCTGCATAGCCGATAACAGCTTCTCGTACTTCTGGAATGACATTAAAATCCATGTCCGCGATCCAAGCTGGAATGATTTCTGGATCGGTCTCTGTTTCTTTCCATTTGTAGGTATGGTGGGTCAAGCGATTCGGTAAAGTCGTGAAATCATATTTGGTCATCTTAAGCCTCCAATGCTTGTTTCAAATCTTCAATCAAATCATCCGCATCTTCGATTCCGATGGACAACCGAAGAAGATCATCTGTCAAACCGTATGAATGACGAACTTCTGCAGGAATGTCCGCGTGAGTTTGGGTGGTAGGATAAGTGATCAAACTTTCAACTCCGCCAAGGCTTTCTGCAAAGGTAAAGACTTGAAGGGAATTCAACAAGTTAGGAATTTTTTTCTCATCTTGAATTTTAAAGGAGACCATTCCACCTTTTCCAGTGTAGAGGACTTCTTTGACCTGAGGGGAGGTTTTCAAAAACTCGACCACCTTGCGAGCATTCTCTGTGGAGCGCTCCATCCGGATAGAGAGCGTTTTGAGACCACGGATCAGCAGATAGCTGTCAAATGGGGAAAGAACAGCACCTGTCGTGTTCAAATTGTAAAAGAGTTTGTCATACAAGTCTGCATCATTTGTCACGACAACACCAGCCAAGACATCGTTGTGACCAGCCAGGTACTTGGTTGCTGAATGAAGAACAATATCCGCTCCCTCTTCAATCGGGCGTTGATAGATCGGGCTATAGAAGGTATTGTCCACCACGACTTTGGCACCTTTTGCATGGGCCAATTTGGCTAAATGAGCAATATCAAATTCCAACATCAATGGATTGGTTGGTGTTTCAATATAGAGGACATCCACCGGACCATGATCTAGATGGTGGATCAGTTCTTCTTCCGTATTGGCATAGGTGAAAGAGAAACGACCTTCTTGCTCTTGTTGGTTAAACCAGCGGAAAGAACCTCCATAAAGGTCACGAACGGCTAAGACTTTTGAACCAACAGGGAAAATGCTAAAAGCAAGCACAATAGCTGACATTCCAGAGCTTGTCGCCAAAGCATAGTCTGCACTTTCGATAGCTGCCAAAGTTTTCTCAGCTGTTGCGCGTGTTGGATTTTTCGTACGGGTATAGTCAAAACCTGTAGACTGACCAAATTCTGGGTGTTGGTAAGTCGTAGAGAAATGCAAAGGAGTCGTCAAAGCTCCCGTTGCTTTATCCGACTTGATTCCTGCCTGTGCCAAGATAGTATTGATATTGCGTTTTTTACTCATATTGCCCTCCGATAAACATTCAATCTAACTGCTTACTATTTTATCACTATTATGAGGAGAGCGGTTTTCCCATTTTCAAGACCTAGCTATAGTTTCAAACTATAAGAAAAGGCTGGGCACTTTTTACCCAACCTCTGATTTATTTAATCCGGAATTTTTGTCTGAGACGTGCAGCTTGACCTCCAATAAAGCGGTCAAAATACCGTAGCCATAATCCTAAGGCTCCATAAATAGCAACTCCTAATCCGCCTATGACGATGATATAAATCATGCTCGATACACGGCCATTTGGTGGGAAAATCCAGCCCAAAATCAAGCCTGCGATCAAGACTCCAAGTAGCATCACTACAGTCAGGATAGAACCAAGCAAGGTCCGCTTGAAGATGATGGTTCGATTAAACTGAGTAATGGTTTGGATCTCCCGATACATGAGAACGATTGGCACCATTAAGGCAATGGTCGTTGACAAAAGCGGCCCATAAGAACGAAAGACCAAAATAAATGGAATTTGTAGGACCAATTTCACCACTACACCATAAAAGAAGTAGCGGATGGCCTTGCGATTTTGAAAGAGGGCTTGAATCATTGGCGATAAGACCGTGTAAAGACCGAGAATTACCGTCTGCAACATCGCTACGATGAAGAGTCCTAAGGCCAAGCTATCTGGTTGCCCATAGAAAACCGTATAAAGTGGTTTTGCGACTGCTACTGCACCAAAGGTGGCTGGAAGCAAGAAAGCTAGCAACATGGTCAAGTTATCCTGTACGAGCTTCCCAGCTGCTTTTAGGTCCCCCTTCACATAATTCTCTGTCAACAGAGGAATCCCAACTCCCCCAATCGAAGTCGCTACTGCTATCAAGATCATGGTAATTTTGTTTGGATTAGCAGAGAAATAACTAAACATGACCATGAGCTGCTTTTGACTATAGTCTGTGAACCAAGACATGACATTGATAAAGGTCATCTGGTCAACAATTTGGAAGAGCTGAATCGCAGAACCAGTAATGATAAAAGGAATAGCTTCCCGAATCGTATCGATCAAGAGAGCCCGAGTGTCAATCCCTTCACTTCCCTCTTGCTTTCTAAAAATAGAAGAGAGCAAGCCTGTCTTTGCAAGGTAATAAAAGAGCACCAGAAGGCTCGCTCCCATACCGATAAAGGCCGCAAAGGTCGACTGCGTCACAGCCTGCACATAGTCTCCTGAGCCAATCTTCATAATGAAGAAGGTCGTGAGCAACATCCAGATGACCCGGATCACTTGTTCAGCGATCTGGCTAATGGCGTAAGGCTTCATGTTGTTAAAACCTTGGAAAAATCCCCGGATGACACTCATGGAAGGAAAGATCAAGACAGCCCAAGAAAGGCTCTGCATGATCGGAATCAACTCTTTTCCCCCACCTGAAAGACTAGCAAAGACAGGAGACAAAAGATACATGAGAATGGCAAATCCAAGGCCTAGAATTCCCATGAACTTCAAGAAACCCCGAATCAAAGCAAAACTATGATCGGCTTGTTCTCGGGTATTGTATTTGGCTACTTGCTTGGCAACGGCTACGGGTACTCCGGCTGTCGAAATCAAGAGAAACCAAGCATAGATATTGTAGCCCATTGTAAAAAGACCATTGGCTTGTGGCCCATATTTTCCCATCCAAATATACCAAGGAATAATATAAGCGGCTCCTAGCAAACGGCTGATAAAGTTGCTGGCTGTCATCCAGGCAGTCCCGCGTAGCATCTGGGCTTGCTGGTCATTTTGTTCGTGACTCATTGGTGTCCTCTTTCGTTTCTTCTTCTCTTCATTATAAACTTTTCCATGACACTTGTAAAATAGGGACTTTAGGTTTACAATAGTTTTATGATTACAATTGAACAAACCCTCAACATTTTAAAACATGACCAAAATTTCCGAGAAATTCTAGTAAATGGTGAATACTACTACCATCTAGAAGGAACAAGTTTTGATGCTATTAGCTATGATAGCCGGAAGGTTTCTGCTAGCACCCTCTTTTTTGTCAAAGGGGCCAACTTCAAAAAAGAATACCTGGAACAGGCTATTTCTAATGGACTCGGCTTTTATGTCTCTGAAAAAGATTATGAAGTTGGTATTCCTGCTATCCTCGTCAATGATATCAAACAGGCCATGAGCTTAATTGCCATGGAGTTTTATGGGCACCCTGAGAAACAATTAAAACTATTGGCCTTCACAGGGACTAAGGGAAAGACAACCGCGGCCTATTTTGCTTACCATATTTTGGAACAAAGTCACCGACCAGCTATGCTGTCTACCATGAATACGACACTGGATGGTAAAAACTTCTTTAAATCGACCCTGACAACGCCAGAGAGTTTGGATCTTTTTGCCATGATGGCTCAGGCAGTAGCCAATGATCGGACCCACCTGATTATGGAAGTTTCCAGTCAAGCTTATCTGGTGAAACGGGTTTACGGTCTGACTTTTGACGTTGGTGTTTTTCTCAACATCAGTCCTGACCATATTGGCCCGATTGAACACCCAACTTTTGAGGATTATTTCTACCACAAACGTCTCCTCATGAAGAACAGCCAAGCCGTTGTCATCAATAGTGATATGGATCATTTCCAAGTTTTAGCGGACCAAGTCGCGAACCAAGACCACGATTTTTATGGAAGCCAGTCTGAGAATCAAATTGAAAACTCTAAGGCCTTCAGCTTCTCAGCCACTGGTAAATTAGCTGGAAACTATGAAATCCAACTGATTGGACATTTCAACCAAGAAAATGCTGTAGCAGCAGGTCTTGCCTGCCTTCGCCTAGGTGCGAGCCTCGAGGATATCCAAAAAGGGATTGCTAAGACGCGCGTTCCAGGCCGAATGGAAGTCTTGACTCAGAAAAACGGCGCTAAGGTCTTCATCGACTACGCCCATAATGGAGATAGCTTGAAAAAACTGCTCTCAGTTGTCGAAACCCATCAAACAGGGACGATTTCACTGGTCCTTGGATCAACTGGTAATAAAGGAGAGAGCCGCCGCAAAGACTTTGGCTTACTCTTAGAAGACCATCCTGAGATCCAAGTCTTCCTCACAGCGGATGATCCCAACTATGAAGATCCTTTGGCTATCGCTGAAGAGATTAGTAGTTTTATCACGCGCCCTGTCGAGAAAATCGCAGATCGCGAAGAAGCCATTCAAGTGGCTATGGCAACAACCAGCAAGCCTGAAGATGCCGTCATTATCGCCGGAAAAGGAGCGGATTGCTACCAAATCGTCAATGGCGTAAAAGAAGAGTATCCAGGTGACGCCGCCATTGCTGAACGTTATCTATAATCAAACGAAACAAGGCTAGGAAATTTTCCTAGCCTTGTTTATTATTTGATAAACATCAGTCTTTCCTTGTCCAAGTCCACTGCTAATTCATATTTGCCTTCAGCATTTTTGCGGATATAGCCTAAGACTTCTAAACTATCGACAAAGATGTCCTTGCGCTTTTGCTGGACTACTTCTTTTTTGAGGAACTTGAGCAAAAAGCTGGTCATATACTTGAGAGCATACTCAGGATTGACATCTCCCAAGATAGCATAGAGCTTTTCTTGCTCCTCCGTCAATGGATATTGGTGTTTCACCTTGTAGAAGTAATTGGAAAGGGTCTGTGCATTTCGCGCAAAGTCCGTCTCCTCCACCAAAATCGCTTCATTGGTACTATTGCGAAGTTCCGTTTGGAAGATCCTGGCTTTTAATTCTTGATAAACTGCACTGTCCTCTCGGACAAAGACCTCCTGATCCAAGTCAACAAGATCAGCTGACTCCAAGAAGGGCAGGTTGAGGGTGTAGCGTTTATTTTCTCGAAGTATGAAGCCCGCTTTGATATATTCCTCCATCAGCTTATCCACTGGTTGATCCGGAAATTGGGCCTTAATTTGCCGCAGGATCACATCGTCATGCTGATCCAAATAGTTGATCAAGTCCTTGAAAAATGGCTGACGTGTCAAACGTGTGGGATTAATGATTGTAATCATAAATAGGTCTCGTTTACTGTTTTATCGGTTCGTTCTTATTGTAACATAAAAATTAGTTTAAGCGAAATCAATACCAAAGGACAAAATCTTCAATTTATGGATAGGCAGACAAGAGGGGAAAATAAGGCAATAAAAGAACTTAGTCTTTTCAATCCAAGTTTACTGTAGAAGCCCCATAAGTTATTCCAACTCATTTCATTTCTATTATTTTAAAAGAAATAAAATCAGTCAGTAGTTGCTTAATGCGTTCTGGACATTCTTCATTGTCCCTACTGTAGATACTCACTAAGCCATGTAAAAAAATAAAGATTCCACTACGAATATTTAGCGCTTCTGCATCAGATAAGTCTTTCGGTAAAAAGACATCAATAGCTTCTTCCAATAAACGATAACTTTTCATTCTCAATTGCATCAACGGTTGCGAACAATCGCCTGAATCTTCATGCTCTCCACGGTAAAAAATCAATAATTCATAAAAATTACGTTCTCTAAACCCAAAATCCACGTATGTTTGACAGATTTGAAGCAGACGTTCCTTATCATTCTGCTTGGAATGACTGATTTCTAAGCAAGTATGATAGAGGTGAGTTAACGGTTTTTCCGCTACTGCATATAATATATCCTCTTTCTTTTTAAAATACTGATAAATAGCTGTATGTGAACATCCTGCAGCTTGAGCAATCTGCCTAATTCCCACCTTCTGGTAAGGTTCTTTTCGGAAAATTTCCTCTGCTACTCTGATAATTCTGGACCTTGTATCCTTTGCCATTACAAACTCCCTTTAAACCCATCCGATGCCTCAAAATCTCGTACTGCATCTTTTACCTCACTACCATGACAAACACTAACAAGTGCCTGTGAATAATCCTTGAGAATTCTTTCACCACTAGCTAAAGCCTGTCTCATATCTGCTGTATATCCTTTCATTGGTGGACGCAACTTTCCATTTCTCGTAGCTGTAAAAAGATCTCCAGCAATTAAAACTTGATCCTCTTCATGGTAATAAACAACATGACCAGGGGAATGACCAGGAGAAAATAGTGGTTTTAGTCCTGCACTACTTATCAAGTCTTGACCTTCTTGACTTTCAACAGTTATAAAAGTAGCCGGATCAAAAATCACTTTTTCCGTCTCTTTTCTATTAGGAAAAGGTTCTTTGCCTGAAATATAGGGGAATTCCTTCTCACTGATTAAAGTCGGGATGTTCCCAAAGTGCTGTCTAAGATAGGGCAAACCTTTGATATGATCTGGATGTCCATGGGTCAGAAAAATTGCTTCAATTTTTTGTGGGAGTAAAAACTGGGCAGCGTACTTCTCCATTCCTCGCATTCCCGTATCAATCACATAAAAGCGACCAGATGATTCAACTAGCCATATGCTGACAACAAAAACACCCAATTCGAACTCAAACTTTCTTATATGTGGACTGATTTGTTTTGTACGTGTTAATAAACGATACAAGAAAGACATATTTACTTCCTCCTTTGATTTCCATCAAAAACTAACCAGTGGTTAGTTTTTTTGTGAAGTATATCATATTTTATCTGTCTAAACAAGAAACATCCAGAGGATATTAGAAAAAAATACAACTTTTACAAGTTGTATTCGAAGGTAGAACATATTTTTAAAATATTATTTTTCTTTAGTTTGATGTAACTCTTATAAACTGTATCAAAGATTCAGATTGTTGTTTCATGAATCCAAATCATCCAAATACCTTTCTTTAAACTGTAGCTGTGGTGATTGGGCTAACTGACTTGGATTGGTCCCGGGCTGATCTAGGGGAACGGCTAGGCCAAGTTCCTTGTAGTAATCCAGCCAGAACGGACTAATCTCCTCATCCTCATCTCCAAACTTCATGGGAATGGTCTCAAAAATAGGAAGTAATTCAGCGATGAACTGGGAACAATAGAAACCATCTCCATCTGGATAAAAGGACGCATTGTAGGGAGCCCCTAAAAGGCTCTCTGCCCGCTTCTTGACTTCTTTGAGATCGATTTTCGGGTAGCGATAAAGGTCATATACTTTCCCGTCTTCAAAGAAATTTTCAGGGGATTGGGCAAGGACGCCACCTTCCACCGTGGCATGATAAATGGAACCGTCCAAAAAGATAACCACATGGCTGTAGTTACCTGTCGAAGTCTGAATGGCCTGCCCCATTTCCGTATCTTCTCTAACAAAAATCAAATCACCATTTTCTAACATACTTCTCTCCTAGCAAAAAAGGAGCCGAAACTCCTTTTTAATAATGGGTTTCCCCATTTATCATTATGCATTAAAGCTTTCAGTCAATTGAGGAACCACTTGTTTCTTACGTGAAACGGCACCTGGAAGGAAGGCATGATTGTTTTCAAGTTTGAAGTTGAAGGCTGCTTCTACCTTGTCCATGTTGGCACCAAGAGCCAAGATTTCTGAGTTTGAGTTGACGATGTCTGTAATCATCAAAACAAAGTCAGAGTAGCCGTTAGCTGCATTGGCAGCTTGGATAGCTGCTTCGATTTCAGCTTGGCGTTCCAAAACTTCCGCAATATCAACTGTGTTCACTTGAGCCACACGAACGTTATTTCCGTTCAATTCAAAAGTCTTAGCATCGATGTCGATCAATTCTTCTGCTGATTTGCTTGCCAAGTTAGTACCAGCCTTGAGCATTGCAAGACCATATTCTTCCAAGTTGACACCAGCCAATTCAGCCAATTCTGGCGCAATCACTTTATCAGATGGGTGTGTTGTTGGAGATTTCAAAAGAAGGGTATCTGAAATCAAACCTGAAAGCATCAAACCTGCCAATTCTTTTGGCACTGCTACACCGTGTTCTTTGAACATGCGGTAAACGATAGAAGATGCTGATCCAACTGGTTCCAAACGCATGTAAAGTGGACTTGCAGTTTCAAAGTTAGCCACACGGTGGTGATCCACCACACCGTAAACTTCTACTTCAGCGATATCTGAAACAGATTGTTGGAATTCATTGTGGTCTGTTAAGATGACTTGCTCTGCACCTTCTGCTTTAGCCGATGTGATCACGCGTGGTGCTTCCACACCAAAATAATCCAATACGAAAGCTGTTTCTTCATTTGGAGTTCCTAGAGCCACTGCTTCTGTATCCAAACCATATGCTTCTTTTGCAAGATAAGCAAAGGCTACTGATGAACCGATAGCATCTGAGTCAGGATTTTGGTGACCAAAAACAAGAATTTTTGACATATTTCTACCTCTTTATTTCATTTATAGATTCACTCTATTTTAACACGTTTTGCCGTTTAAAGAAAGGGAAGAACAATGCATTTCACTAGAAAAAACAGTTGGGATTGCCAACTGTTTTTCTTCTTTATCCTTTGACCCGTTTCAGGTAATCTTGGTAACTTTCTGTTTCCATCAAATCTTTTGCATTTTGAACCCGTTCTTTTGTCGGTGGTTTCACACCCTCCAATTTGTAGGGAATGCCCAACTCCCGCCATTTGAATTCCCCCATGGTATGATAAGGGAGAATTTCAAATTTATCAACATTTTTCAGGGTCTTAACAAATTTTCCAAGCTCGATCAAGTCATCATCTCGGTCCGTCAAACCTGGCACCAAAACATGGCGAATCCAGACTGGTTTTCCAATATCAGACAAGTACTTAGCACAAGCTAAGATCGTTTTATTGGTATGGCTGGTCACAATTTTGTGTCGTTCATCATTGATTTCCTTGATATCAAGAAGCACCAAGTCTGTCACCGCCATCAAGCGGTCGAATTTTTCCAAATAACGAGGTGTATTCCGGAAAGGAAGGGCACAGGTATCCAAGGTACAATGAATGCCCAACTCTTGAGCCTTAGTAAAAAGTGCAATCAAGAAGTCAATCTGCAAGAGGGCTTCTCCACCACTGACAGTGATTCCCCCTTTTTCGCCCCAAAATCCACGATAACGGAGGGCTTCTTCTAGGACATCATCCACTGTCCGTTCACGGGACTTGTTGGTTTCCATTGCCCAAGTATCTGGATTGTGGCAGTATTGACACCGCATTTGACAGCCTTGAAGGAAGACAATAAAGCGGATCCCAGGCCCGTCTACTGCACCAAAACTTTCTGTTGAGTGTACCATTCCTGTTACTTTTCCATAGTCAACTGTTTCATTTTCCATTGAGGAACCTCTTCTCTTGAAAACGTTTTATGATTTTATTATAACACGATTCCATCTATTTTAAAGAGTTTAAGCCTCTTTTTGAAAAGAAACTGTTCTTTTCAGTATTTTTCATTGTCCTAGTACAGTTTCCAATATGGGCCTAACTGTCCTGTATTTTAATAGAAAAAAGGAGCCAGCGACTCCTTTTTTAGATCTTTCTTATGAAACACGTTAGTGAGTCATCCTTTTCTTTTTATACCAAACAAGACTCATCGTAGCTACTGCCACCCCAAAAAGAGCTAGATAGCTTGTTTCTTGTCCAGTAGATGGAAGGATTTTCCGTTTACCTGGTGTCTTAGTTTCTGTTACTGCCTCTTCCTTGTCTTCTTGCTTCTCATCTTCGTTCTTGTCCTTCTCTTTATTTTCAGCTGTTGAACTCTTTTGTTCATTAGCTTGAGCCTGATGAGGGGCTAGTTGAGACTCTGTATTCGATGAAGAAGGGCTGGTTTGTTCCGTTGCTTGTCCTGTATTGCCTTTTTGATCATCTGTCGGCGTTCCTGGAGTTTGTGCTCCACTAAAGTCGATTTGGACCAAGACAGGATCATGGTCTGATGCACGACCGTGTTCCTTCATAAAGGAAGCATTGATATGGACTGGTTCAAACCTTGCTTTGGCTGCCATGTTGTTTGAGATAAAAATGTTATCCAATACTTGATTGCTTCCACGGTAGAAATAAGAATAGCGATCACCTGCATCATGTTGGGCCATTAAGTTGGTTAGTTCACTGCCCGCAAGGATCTGTGCCGTGGTTGAGAAATCGTAATCATTAAAATCACCCGTCAAAACGAAGGTGGTCTTCGGATTTTGCTTCAAGCCTTCTTGAACAAATTGATGAATGACACTGGCTTGTGCTTCACGAGTTGGCAAGGTATGTTCCACTGATGGTTGGCTTGCCCCATAAATAGCATCATCTCCGATTTTTGATTTCAAGTGATTGGCAATCACCACAACTGGTTGGCCTTTGAATTCAAACTCAACGGCTAAAGACTTGCGAGTATGATCAAACGATGAATCGCTAGGGGCAATCCGAGCTGGGTTTTTAACCAGGTGTCCCTTGTCAAATTGCGCTGCTTCGTTGCTAGTCGCTGCCTCTTTTTTAGCTAAGGTCACGCGTTCCGGATTGTAGAGAATTCCCAAACGAATATTGGAACCTGGCTTTCCACCGTCAGCGCCATCTAGTGGAGCAACCTCCGTATACTCATAGCTCTTGCCACCCAATTCCTTGATCCGACTAGCTAGTTTGCGTCCACTTTCAACACCACTGGTCGTCCCGTCATCCACACTGCCATTATTGTCCTGCACTTCGATCAAAGTGATAATATCCGGATTGTGAATTTCATGGATAAAGGAATTGGCAATCAGCGTCACCTTATCCTCTGGCGTTTCATTTTTGGCATTGTTGGCCGAGAAATTTTCAATATTATAGGAAGCGATGGTCAGCTTGTCCTCACTTGGTTGGGTTTGAGCTGCTTGACGCTGCAAGCCGCCGTCTTGGACTGTCAACTGTTGAGTGGGCTCTACCTTATAAAAGCTATTCCGATACGTCACCACTCCTGTTACATCTTCTGCAAAGTAATCTTTGGCTTTTGCGACAAACTGATTACCAACATAAATCGGGATCGTCGCTGTATTTTGTGCATGGGGCCGTAGATTCAGACCTCCAATATTGTTTAAAGGAAGGCCTGTAAAATCTTCTCCCAATACATAGATATCTCCTTTATACTGGGGACCTAAAACATGCGGTTTCTTTACCACAGTGAGCATGCCTTCCAGACTTTCCCAATAATCGAGGGCATCGGTTTCTGGAGCATAAGCAGTTGGATTAGTCTTCACCTCTGCCGGCATCCCTGCAGTGATATTCACAGCTTCTGGAAGAGGGGCTGTCCCGTCTTTTGTGATCCAAGCATCAACCAACATGGTCACCGTTAAACTATTCGTCGGTTCCTTAAAGGTCTTCCCAGCTCCCAAGGTGACTTCTTCCATATAACCTTCCTTGACAGTACCGGTGATTTTTACCTTGTCACCGACCTTGACCTTATATTTAGAAACTACATAAATCCCATCTGAAGTCCGACTATTACCATCCGATTCAATATCTTGAGCATAAAAACCATAGCGGTCTGTTTTGGTCACGACCGCATTTTTGATGGCTACCTTTTGGCCTTCAAGTGGAGAGCGTTGCGCTTCCCCTTGAATCTCCCCAATCTTAACCGTCTTCTCTTCGATATCCTCCGAGGAACTGCTAGATATCTCTCCTCTATCACTCGAAGCTCTCGTCGTAGCTTCTGTAGTTGTTGTAGCGGAAGTCGAATGATTTGTCGAGCCTTCCTCGCTACTAGTGTTCGTCACAAGCGCTGGCTCTGAAGTCGAAGCTGTGGTCTCGTCTGCAACTACCGTGAGGGCACTGCTAAAAACCCCCAACTGACTAGCCAATAAGGTAGCTACTGCTAATAATCGAATCTTTTTTCCGTTATTTCTCATGCTTCTCTCCATCCCTAAAAAGTTTTCCTCTTTTATTATAAGGGAATGGTTTTACATTTTCAAGCGCTTTCAAAAATATTTTTCAAAAAAACAGACAAGCGAGTCCAAATCATGAAAAAATAGCAACATATCTATCAAATTTTAAAAGAGCAAATAGTAGAAGAAAAATATCTAGTCGGGGATTTTCTGCCTAGCGAAAACGACTTAAAAGAGCACTACCAGGTCAGCCGAGATACCATCCGCAAATCCCTCAAGCTCTTGCAGGAGGAAGGCTTTATCGAGACTGTTCAAGGGATGGGGTCTCAAATTTGTAGGCAATCCCATTTTGACTTTCCTGTCTCGCAATTAACCAGCTACCAAGAAATCGTCAAAGCTTCGGGTCTTCAGTCAGAAACCAATGTCATTCGTTTGGAAAAAATCACTATCGATGAAAAAGGAGCCAAAAAACTGGATTTCCCCTTCACCGCTTAGTTTGGAAGGTGACCCGGCAACGAGTGGTGGATGGCGTCGCTTCTGTCTTAGATATTGATTACCTGGATAGAGAACTGATTCCTGGCCTAACCAAGGAAATTGCCCAGCAATCTATTTATCAATATATAGAAGAAGACTTGAAATTGCAGATTGGCTATGCCAAGAAAGAAATTTTGATTTCACCAATCGATAATCTCGATAAGATCTTACTGGATCTTGGAAAAGACCAACACGTGGTGACGGTCCGTTCCCAAGTTTACTTAGCAGACGGACGACAATTCCAATTCACCGAAAGCCGTCACAAATTAGACAAGTTTCATTTTGTCGACTATGCAGAGCGGAGGAAATAAAAAAGGAGGCTGGGACAAAAGTCCTAGCCTCTCAATTGTTTTTGGATTGTCGAGCAAGACGCAGTGGTTGAGTGGGCTCTACTACGCTGATTTCATCAGCTTTTACAGCCCTACTCAACTTTGCGGATGTGGGACGACGAAATCGAATTCTAACGAATGACCGATTTCTGTCCCACTCTCTTTTATTTTATCCTAATACCAATTCATCACTCACCAAAGTTTCACCACTGTTTTGTTGGAAGAGGTGCACCAAATCTTCAACCGTTAGGTTTTTCTTTTCTTCTCCTTTGACGTCGACAACGATCTTGCCTTGGTAGAGCATGATCAAGCGGTTGCCGTATTCGATAGCATGGTTCATATCATGCGTAATCATCAAGGTTGTCAAATCATGGCTTTCCACGATCTTTTGTGTCAATTCCATGACCATTTCACTGGTCTTGGGATCAAGCGCTGCGGTATGTTCATCCAGAAGCAAGAGTTTGGGTTTAACCAAGGCTGCCATGACCAAAGTCAAAGCTTGACGTTGCCCACCAGATAGATATTGAGTATCGACTTTGAGACGGTTCTCTAAACCAATATTCAGTTCCTTCAAGGCTTCACGGAATAATTCGCGATCCTTCTCCCGAACGCCCCAGCCCAAACCACGAGATTTTCCACGACGTTGGGCAATGGCCATATTTTCTTCAATGGTCAAACGAGAAGCCGTCCCCATTTTAGGATCTTGGAAGACACGCGCAATATCCTTAGCACGCTTACGAACACTCGTATTTTTGATAGAGTTACCCTCTAGCAAGATATCCCCTTCATCCACGACTAGATTTCCTGCCAAGATGTTCATCAAGGTTGATTTCCCAGCTCCATTTCCACCGATAACCGAAATGAAATCTCCTTCTTCCACTTGGAGATCCAAGCCTTTTAAGACGTGGTTTTCATTAACCGTTCCTGCTTCAAATGTCTTATGAATGCCTTCAATTGATAATAATGTTGCCATACTTTTCTCCTACTTATTTCCTAACTTCAATCCGCGAACACGAAGACGTTTTTGCGCCTCAGGAGCGAACAAGACAATTGCGAGCAAGATTGCATTGAAGAGACGAACCATATTTTGATCGAGATTTGGGATCTCGTAAATATTTAAGATAATCAAACGGTAAACAATAGCTCCAACCCCGATGGAAAGCAAGCGCCAACCAATGGTCAATTCGTGGATCAAAACTTCAGCGATAATCACCGCACTCAAGCCGACTACGATCGTCCCTGTACCAGAAGTCACATCTGAGAAACCATCATTTTGTGCAAACATGGCTCCACAAAGGGCAATCAAACCATTGGAAATCATGTATCCCAACATCTTCATGTTATCTACATTGACCCCATTGGCTTCACTCATTGGAATGTTATCACCAGTCGAGCGCAAAACCAAGCCAAGTTGCGTCTTCATTAAGAGAGTTAACAAGATACAGACGATGATCAAGCAAGAAATGCTAATTAAAAAGACAGCTTCTTCATTGGATAAGCCCAATTTCATGACACTTTTGAAAATGGTACTGGCATCGCCAATAGAGAGGTTGGGTACTCCCCCCATGATTTTAATATTGATAGAGTAGAGACCGGTCAAAGTGACAATCCCTGTCAAGAGGGCTGGAATTTTCATTTTTGTATGGAGAATCCCAGAAACCAATCCTGCGATCATCCCTGCCAGGAAGCCCAACAAAGTTGCAAGCCAAGGGTTTCTTCCTGCTTGAATTTGGGAAGCTACAACTGCTGCCCCAAGTGGAAAGGCTCCTTCTGCCGTCATGTCAGCAATATCTAAAAATCGAAATGTTAAGTAAACACCGATCGCCATGATCGACCACAATAAACCTTCTGATAAACTTGATAAAACGAAATTCATCTCAAACCTCCTATTTTTCTACCTTCAACGAGCTAATATCAATTCCAAGCTCTTTAGCCATCTCTTTATTGGTATGCAATTCTAATTTTTCAGGTGTTTCAACTGCGACTTTGCCGGGTTTCTCACCCTTCATGATGCGAATAGCCATCCGAGCAGCTTGTTTTCCCAATTCCTCATAATCAGTACCAAAGTTGTACAAGCCACCAGTAGCTACCATTTCAGCAGATCCACCAAAAACGGGCACCTTATGGCTGAGGGAAACCTGTTTTACAGTGTCCATTGTAGAAGAGATAATATTGTCCGTCGGAACAAAGACGATATCTGCCTCTGACATGATACTGTCTGCTGCAGCTTTCACATTGTTACTATCGAGAATTGTTTTTTCAACCACTTGATAGCCTTTAGCTTCTAAGATCTTCTTCGCATTGTCTTTTTGGACGACGGAGTTAGGCTCACTTTGCGTATAGAGAATCCCAACTGTTTTCGCTGTTGGAAGCACTTGCTTAATCATGTCTACCTGTGTAGCGATCGCATCTTCTGACTGGTCACTTGTCCCTGTGATATTGCCACCTGGTTCTTTCAAGTTTTTCACCAATTTCGCTGCCAATGGGTCGGTCACAGCTGAGAAAACAATAGGTGTTGATTTAGTGGTATTAGCCAAACTTTGTGCGGAAGGGGTTGCAATCGCAAAGACTAGATCACTTTCTTCTGCCAATTGTTTAGAAATATTTTTCAGATTTCGTTGCTCCCCTTGAGCATTTTGGAAATCGATCTGAATATTTTTCCCATCTACATAGCCCTCTTTCTTCAACTCCTCGATAAAGCCTTTTCGTGTCGCATCGAGCGACTTATGGGTGATGTACTGGGAAATCCCAATTCGAAAGACATTGTCTTTTTTAGTATCCTTTAGATTGTGTAAGGTCACCAATGATGTTAACAGAAGTCCTACAACCAGGACAGGTGCTAGCAATTTTTTCACTACTTTCATTTATTGACTCCTTTTCTGCAAAATAAACAAAAAATCCGCTTAGATGATACTCTAAACGGATGCTTGAAATTCTCCAACAAGTTACAAAACCTCGGTCCATTTAGATACTAGCTCTATGGACCATCATCAAAAATCTTAGCCACATAGATACAAACAAATTGCTTGGGTTGTTTGCATCCATGAGATCATGTCTACAAACACTATCTAAAGTAGCTAAAGTAAAATTTTTGAGTTGAAATGGCTTGTTGCTTCATGTTTATTTTCTGCTTTCTTTTTTTATGGGTATTATCTTACCTTAATTTTTTTTGGCTGTCAAGACTATTTCAGAAATTTTTGAAATTTTTTGAAAATTCAACTGGTCCTGACAAGAAAAAAACAGAGGCTGGAACACGTCCAGGCCTCTATTTTTTAATCTTCTTTTGATTTAGTTTCTTCATCTTCCTCGACGATTTCAGAAATTTCAACTTTCACCTTGGTCACACGACCATTTTTTACTTTGTCGTTTGTCAAAATGAGGTGTTTCTTTTGACTATCGACTTCACAGCTGAGTCGCTCTTTCAAGGTTGGAATTCGCCCAACCTCTGTCAGATAATACCCTGCAATGGTATCCACATCATCACTTTGCAACTCAACATCAAAATATTCGTTAAAGTCATTTAGTGACATGGCTCCTTGTACGACATAGGTATTGTCCGCAATTTCAAAGACATCAATTTCTGCTTTGTCAGTCTCATCGTCAATTTCACCGACGATTTCTTCCAAAAGGTCTTCAAGAGTAACCAAACCAGACATCCCACCATATTCATCAAGCAGAATAGCCATTTGATTTTGGGTATTGCGCAATTCCTTCAAAAGATCATCCACAAAAATGGTCTCTGGAACAAACAAAGGTTCTTGTAAAATCTTTCTTAAGACAATATTATCAAAGCCATTGATAAATCCTTCGTTCAAGAGACGTTTGGTATGGATGAGACCGATGACATTGTCCTTGTCATCATCATAGACAGGAATCCGTGAAAAGTTTTGCTTAAGGATACTTTCAATGATTTCTTTGGTATCATCATTGATATCAACCATGAAGGCATCTGTCCGTGGCACCATGACTTCACGCGCTACCATTTCATCTAATGAAAAGATCCCTTGGAGCATCTCAATCTCGTCCGCATCTAGTGTTGCTTCACTATTGGTCAGCATATACTCGATTTCATCCCGCGTCATCTTTTCATCCGGATCATCGAATTCCATTGGCGTGATACGGCTCAAAAGGTTGGTCGACGCTGAAAGCAACCAAACAAAGGGGCTAACAATTTTTCCTAATAAAATGACAATCGGAGCTGTTCGAACAGCTAACTCATCTTTCAGGTTCATAGCGATTCGTTTTGGATAGAGTTCGCCAAACACGATCGAAATATAAGTCAAAAATGCTAGAGATAAAAAGCTTCCAGTTGCATGAGCTGTTTTGGTATTGCCCATCCATCCAGCAATGACATGTCCAAGGCTATCCGCAAGACTCGCCCCAGATAAGATGGTAATCAAGGTGATCCCCACCTGAATAGTGGATAAGAAATGGTTTGGTTGCTCCAATACGCTAAGAAGACGAATGTATTTTTTATCTCCTTCTTCAGCCTTTTGCTCTACACGAGAGCGATTCAACGATACCATTGACATTTCAGTCGCCGAGAAAAAGGCGTTCAATAATGTCAAAACAATCAATAAAATAACTTCCAGTAAAATTTCCTGACTGCCAGGGTCTTCCATGGATAATTTCCTCCAGTATATAATATTGTATATTATACCACAAAATAGGAGAGCCTGCATTCTTCTATAAAATTTTCTTTTTTTACCATCAAAAAATCAGGAACAAGTCCTGATTTTAGTGTTCTGCACTGGTAAAATCATAAAAGAAGGCATTGAGTTTTTCAACCAGCTCAAGCGATGAGAGACTACTTGTACAAATAAATGGTTTTTTCTTTAATTCAGGCATCATAAAGTTGGCCACCACCACATCTGCATCCGAAGCTTCAATATCATCTACTGTCAGATTGTACTTGATCATCTGCGTAAATTCAAAGTTATCCGTACAGTAGAAATCAAGGAAATCGATCATGGATTTGGCATGGTGATCGTCAAAACGACTGATAATCAAGACCTTAATGGACTTCCGACGGCGCAATAACTGCGGTAAGAGACGTTCCCAGTGAGTATAGACCGTATAGATCATGTGCTTGATGATCTCATCATTCAGATCATGCTTCATGGTCTTCATATAAGTGATGATATGCTCCTTCAAATCATCATAGAAGGCTGGGAAGATGCTCATGAAATCTTCGTTGGTATTGGTCTTGGTATCAAACAAGAGAAACTCAGAGAATAATTCCTTCCGATCGAGATGAGACGTGTTATGGACATGCATCAACATCTCATCAAGATTTTCAATGTCTAAATCATAGGTATAGCATAGATCCTTGAACATATCTTTGATGAGTCTAGTCGATTCTTTGGCATAAGGATCCGTTTCTGCAGCTTCGATCAAGCTTTCTGGACTGAAATAGAAATTCTCTTGAATAAAGATAATAAAGAACTGTTCCAGCACTTTTTCATTCAACTCGACACCCAACTGCAAGCTAAAGTAGCGCAACATCTCCTCGACATTGGTCACCCCTTGATACTGGTCCTTATACACATCATAGTTCGTTGGCATGTCGATGAAGTAACCTTGCTTAATCCGTGACAAGTAGACTGTCAAGAGAACTTTATAAGACCTGAGTACAGAGAAGGTCAATGGATAGCCATAGAGCTTGAAGAAGAAGGTGATCAAATCGGTCACCGCCTCTTCCTTAAATTCTGGGAAAGGCCACTCCATGTAGTAATAACGTTCCGCAAAATATTGGGCATAAAAGAAACGAACGTCAATCTCATCCCCGACAAGATTCAAGGGTTTCAAATCAATCTTTACATTGTATTTGGTTTGAAGCTTCTGATTAATCGTCCGAATCAAGCGGTAGAAAGATTGGTAACTCAAATCAAACTTTCTGCAAATATATTCATTGGAAACATCCTTGTGGAAGAAGAGGTATTCAATCAAGGCGAAGGCTTGTGATTCTTTAAAAAAGTGATGGTAAATCACCTCAAGACCAACCGAATCTTCATAACTGATCTTGATCCCATTGGTAGAGGATTCAATTAAAAAATCATCAAATGTACTACGAAGATTAGACAAATCTTCTTTTAATGAACGTTCTGTACAATCCAAACGCTTGGCCAACTCTTTCAAGTGGAACCATCTTTTTTCCTTAATCAAGATTTCCAACAATTGCAATTGGCGTCTCTGTTTTTTGGATAAGAGGAGTCTCATCTTTCCCTACCTTTTCATATTTTCTTTCAAAATCACTTATATTTTAACACATTTCATAACACTTGTTGACTTTTTTACGGTATTTTTTCAAAAAAATGTACAAAAAAGACTCCAAGGCCCATATAGGCGCTAGAGTCTAAGATTTATTAATGATTCCAAATTCTTCTTTTTTCTTCTGCTCCTTCGCAGCACGGTGGTTATCATAAAGATTTACCAAGAATTTTACAATTTCTTTCCCAATCGAATAGACTGGAATCGCGACGACCATCCCGATAATTCCGTAGATATTACTTGAGAGCAATAAGAGAACCATAATGGTAATCGGGTGAACCTTCATCACGCCTCCAACAATACGCGGATAAAGAATATTGCCATCGATCTGCTGGATGATCAACATGTAAATGACTGCTTTGATCATCATATCCATATCGGTAAAAGCATAAGTGATGATCATCGGAATCAAACCGATGGTTGGTCCTACATAGGGAATCAAGTTGGCCAGCCCAGAAAAAATGGCAAAGACCAAAGCATACTTCAATCCAATAAAACTATAGCCAATGTAGGCTAGTGTTCCAATGATCAAAGCATCGATCGAAATACCACTAATATAGCGAGAGACCGTTTCATTCAAACTAACCAAGAGGCTTGAAATGTGGAGTTTGTCATTGCGTAAAATGGTCCGTTCTAACATCGGCAACAACTTCTTGCCATCAATCAAGAAATAAACCAAGAAGACAGGGGTCATGATTAAGATAAAGACCGTATTGACAATGGTGTTAACCACACTTCCTAAACTGTTGGTCACACTATTCAAGAGATTTTGTAGGATATCCATATAAGAGAGATTCAACTGCTGAATCGTCGACTGGATATTTACATTCTGGAACAAAGGATTGGTTGAGAGTTTTCGAACCAAACTTTGGACTTCCCAGTAGAGCCCTTGAGTCGAATTGATCAAGCTGGTTAACTGATTGATCAAGATGGGGAGCAGATAAAAGATCCCTAAGCCAATGATCCCAAACAAGAGTACTAGGGTGATCAAAATGCCAAACACACGCTTGATTTTTAAGTGTTTTTCCAACAATTCAACAATCGGATTGGTAATGTAATATAAAAAACCTGCAATTAAAAATGGTAAGAGGATGGTATTCAGAACAGATACAAATGGAGAAATTAAAGTCCCCATTGATTTCCAAATATAGAAAATCACCGTCAATAATAAGATCTCACATGTCCAGAATAACAATTTACTATTTCGAAACATTCCTTACCTCCTGTTTTCTATTCTACCATATTTTATGATAGAATAAAGGAGATTTTAATCAAAAGGATGAAGTTATGAAGAATTTGATTGAACTACAAGACGTCAATTTGATCCGCAATGGAAAAGCCCTTTTAAAAGAGATTAACTGGCAAGTAAAAGAAAATGAATATTGGGCCATTTTAGGCTTAAATGGAGCAGGAAAATCGACTCTCCTCAAACTGCTCATGTCTGAATACTGGGCTAGTTCTGGCCAGGTAACGGTCCTTGGAACCCGCTTTGGCGAAGGGGGTATTCCTGAGTTGCGTAAGCGTATTGGGATCGTTAGCTCCTTTATTTCAGAAAGACTGCCAGAGCATCTTTTGACAGAACAAATTGTCCTAACTGGTCAATACAAGAGTAGTATTTTATATGCTGCATACGGGGAGGAAGAACTAAACTGGGCACGGGATATGCTAACTTCAATTGGTGCTAGCGCTTTGATCGGTCGCAAATACCGGGAGCTCTCCCAGGGAGAAAAGCAGACTGTCCTCATTGCACGAAGCCTCATGGACCAGCCAGATCTGATCATTTTTGACGAAGCTTCTAGTGGATTGGATCTCTTTGCCAGAGAAAAACTCCTCCGTCAGATCCATCATATCAAACAACTGGATCACGCGCCTACCATGATCTACGTCACCCACCATGCCGAGGAAATTACAAAAGACATGACCCATGTCCTCTTACTCAAACATGGCCAAGTGGTCGAGCAAGGGCCAAAGGAAAAGATCCTAACTCCCCATGTCCTAAGCCAATTTTATGAAGCACCAGTATCCCTTATTAATCTGGGTGACGAGCGACTCTTTGTCAAACCAGAAATCAGACACTGAAAAGAAAGTGAATAAAGCAAAAAGAGAGTGGGACAGAAATCGGTAATTCGTTAGAATTCGATTTCGTCGTCCCACCTCCGCACAGTTGAGTAGGGCTGTAAAAGCTGATGAAATCAGCGTAGTAGAGTCCACTCAACCACTGCGTCTTGATCGACAATCCAAAAATAATTGAGAGGCTAGGACTTTTGTCCCAGCCTCTTTTACTCTTATCTCAACGATTCCGTGCATACTCGATTAAATCGTATGGAAGCGTATTGGCACTTTCTCTTAGGGAATAGCTTTCTAATTCATTGACATTTTGTCGCATACGGCGCGCTTGCTTGGCGGTAATCAGGTGTTGCGCTTCATATTCAAAAATAATCTTACGCTCCAAATAATAGCCTCTCAACATTTCATCGATATTATTTGGTTTCACGCGATTAATAACCCGCTCCACAAAGGCCCCACTGGTAATAATAGCTGTCTCTCTCAGACGAGATTCTTGTAGGAAAGAGATCAAACTGCTCCGATAAACCCCCTTGAGGTCTTCCAAACTTTCGATAATGATTTCCGTATTGGCCAGATAAAGGGCCGCAATCTGGTCATAATCAATGGCCTCTAACTTACTGTCTTCTCGGGTCCACCAGTTTCGCAAGCCAGACCCAAAAGTTAAGATCTCATGAACTAATAAACGCAAGAGACGGAAAGACACCAAGAGGTAATAGGTTAAACGAGACGAAAGATTGCGATTGACACGTTGCTCCATATTGCGAAGATAGCGTTGGTAGACGCGGTAGCCCCGCTCTCGAATCTTCCCTTCTTCATAGGCTTGTTCCAAGCCGTCACTTTCAATACTCAAAATCAGGAGCTTCAACTGTTCCCAGTCCTTTTGAATGAGCCTGTTTTCTTGGCCTAGAATCAAGTTTTCTATGCGACCATGGTAGTTATCAATTGCCGCATACAAGGGCCCCTTGTGCTTGCTATTCTTTAGGTCTGCTTCTAATTCCATGACGACATCATTTAAAATCGCGATCTGCATCAGGTAGTCATTGGTTTCTTCCTTTTCTTCTGATAATTTTGGAAGTACCACTAAGCCAGCAATAAAGCTGACAAGGGTAACTCCTGCCACTAAAAAGAGTAGGATGGGGTATTCTTTTTCGATCTTGGTTGGAATCAAAAGAATCGTCGCAATCGAAACCGTTCCCTTCACACCCGAAAAAGTCAGCAATAAGGCATCTTTTAGATAATTTCTCAACGATTTTTTTAGTCGAGCCGTTCGGAACCAATAAAAGAGGTAAACCATGACAAAACGAATCAAAAAGAGCAAGGCTGTCAAAAGAAAGACAGAAAGAACTAAAAGAAGATTATTGTAAATGGGACTACTTAAGATGGGCTTGGAAATCATTTCCAATTCCATTCCTAAGATGACAAAGACCGACCCATTTAAGATAAAGTTGACCGTATTCCAGACAGTATGACTCACAGTATCTACCCGCGCTTCAAGGAGGGTAATGTGCTTAAAGCGACTGGCTTTTAGGATCCCTGACACAACTACTGCAATGATACCAGAGACATGGAGTTCTTCTGCTAGGAAGAAGGTCAACAGTGGGAGACTCAGTTCTAATAACAATTCACTGGCAATATCACTAGCGCGAACACTCAAGAGTAAGGTTTGCAGCCACCGGTTCACAAAGGCCGTCAAGATCCCCACCGCAAATCCTCCAATGATGGAGATTCCTAAGGAAACCCCTGCCTCTCCAAGAGAGAAACTTCCGGTCGCAAGGGCTGCCAAGGCCACTCGAAAGGCAACTAGACCTGAGGCATCATTTAGTAACCCTTCGCCTTTTAAGATATTCGAAACCCGCTTTGGAAAGCTAAAGCGCTCAGACAGAGAAGCAAAAGCTACTAAGTCGGTAGGCCCAAGGGCTGCCCCAACTGCCATACAGGCTGCTAAAGGAAGGCTCAGCCACAAGGAGTGAGCTGCCCAGCCCAAACTAATAGTTGAGATAAAAATCACTGGGAAAATCAAATAGAGGATGATCCGCCAGTGCTTTAAGACGGAAGTAATATCTGCTTCTTCTGCCTCTCGAAATAAGAGAGGGCCAATGACCAGCGCCAGAAAGAGCTCGGTATCCAAATGAAAATTTTCTTCTGGCACAAAGAGGGCCCAACCAATCCCTAGTAAAATTTGAATCAAGGGCAGAGGAAGGCTTGGCACAAGTTTATTGGTGGCATTTGAGACGATCAAAATCATCGAAAAGATCACTGCATAAAGGAGTAGTTCCATATCACTCCCTCCTTAGCGTTCTTGGCAGCAGGTCTCAAATTGCTGTTTTAACTCCGCAATCTTTTGGTCTGTCTTGGTTACATCCTTGTGCTCAATCTTCTTTTGGCACCGTTCCATCTCAAGCGAAACCAATTTCTTTTTTATTTTGAGCATCTTTTTGGTCATATGAGCTTCATCATAAAAACCTATTGCACGCTCGTGGATGGTTGATTCGACAAAATGATGTCTCAATCCTTCGATTTTATTCTTTAAATATTCTTTATCCATGACGGTAGCTTTCTAATTTTTCGATCATGACCAAAAACGGTGGCTGATTCACTTGATTCAGTGTCCGGTAGATGGTCGCTGTATAGTCTTTTTGAGGAAGCTGACTAACAAAGTCCAGCACTGCATCACGCTCGATGTCTCCTCCCTCATGACCATAATAGATCATAATAGCCATTCGCCCACCTTTTTCTAGGCGAGCACAGATTTTCTCCATCGCTTCAATCGTGGTAGCAGGAAGAGTAATGACCGACTTATCTGCAGATGGCAGATACCCCAGATTAAAAATAGCTGCTTTGAGGGTCTCCACATATTGGTCCACATGCTGGTGGCCATCCAAAATCAACCGGACATGTTGAAGACCCAACTTTTCCAATCGTTCTCGGGTATTTACAAGTGCTTGTTCTTGAATATCAAAGGCATAGACCTGGCCTGCAAGTTGGGCTAAAAAGGCCGTATCATGTCCATTTCCCATGGTCGCATCCACCACCACATCTTCTTTGGTGATGACTTCTGCTAAAAATTGATGGGCCATTTCAAGTGGTCGAAGCATCAGCAGTCTCCTTTTCTTCTAGCTTACATCCTTGGGTACTTCCACGCCGACGCATTTCAGTTTCAATGGCGTTTAGGACTTCCCATTTGTTGAGGCTCCACATAGGGCCAATCAACATATCCCTTGGCGCGTCCCCTGTAATCCGGTGGATGACAATGTGTTTGGGGATGATCTCCAACTGGTCACAGATGACCTTGACATACTCCTCCTGGCTCATGAGTTGAAGTCGTCCTTCATGATAGTCCCGTTGCATCCGTGTATTGGTCATCAAATGCAAGAGGTGTAACTTGATGCCATCAATTTCATTATCGGTCACACAACGGCAAACATTTTCCACCATCATCTCATGCGTCTCCCCAGGAAGGCCATTGATCAAATGGGATACGATCTCTGCCTTGGGGACCCGTTTGCGAATACGCTTGACTGTTTCAACATAGAGATCATAACTATGGGCCCGATTGATCAATTCAGAAGTCGCTTCATAAGTCGTCTGAAGCCCCAACTCGATCGTCACATGCATGCGCTCTGTCAGCTCTGCTAGGTAGGCTAAGGTCTCATCTGGTAAACAGTCCGGACGCGTACCAATGTTGATTCCTACCACTCCTGGTTCATTGATGGCCTGTTCATACCGCTCTCGAATGACTTCCACTTTATCGTGGGTATTGGTGAAATTTTGAAAATAGACCAGGTACTTCTTCACATCTGGCCATTTCCGATGCATAAAATCAATCTCTTTGTAAAACTGTTCTCGAATCGGAGCTTCTGGGGCCACAATGGCATCTCCTGAACCTGAGACCGTACAAAAAGTACAGCCACCGTGGGCGACTGTTCCGTCTCGATTGGGACAATCAAAGCCTGCATCAATAGGGACTTTAAAGGTCTTTTCTCCAAATAAGGTTCGATAATAATTATTCAAGGTATTATAGGATTTCATACCCTTCATTATAGCAAAAAAAGAATCGAACTCAAAACGCGAGTTCAACTCCTAGTTGTTAGATGCTTATTTTTGCTTCCCTGTAAAGCGCCATTGAAACCGCAAGCGATCATACAAGGGATACTCAAACTGTAAGACAGCAAGACCCAAAATCATACTGCCGAGAACGTCTGATGGGTAGTGGACCCCGACATAAACGCGGGAAACCACAATGGTCACGATTCCCAGAACCAGCAAGCCTTGAAGGCAATAGCGGGCTGTTTTATGTTTTACATGTTGGCTGATGATGATGATCAAACTTCCCAAAACAAGGGTAGACGCCAGTGAATGACCACTCGGGAAAGAAAAGCCTTTTTCCTCTACTAGATGAAGAATACTTGGTCTCGGTCTCTGGTAGATATTCTTTAGAAGAAGCACCAAAAGACCAGTCAATACCAGATTGCTCCCTAGAAAAAGAGCTTCACTGTACCATTTCTTATAGGCAAAGACCGCCAGCAAAAGACCCACCCAGATGACAATGATCTTGGTATCCATGACATGGGTCACTTTGGTAAAGAAAGCCGTCAGTGCTGCAGGCAGATCGCCTCGAATAGCAGATTGAATCGTGCTATCAAAGCCTGTTAATTGTTGCGGGTAAAAGCGAATCACATACCCGAGAATCACAAAAATGAGAAGGGCGAAGCTTGCCCTCGCCCAATGTTGTTGTTTATTTTTCATATTTTTTCAAAATCGGTTGCAATAAGGTATAGATCAACCCAAATGCGACGGCCCAAATCACCCCTTCGATTAGGTTAAACGGTGCAACCATTGCGGCTAAATAGTGGACAAGCCCTAGTGTTTTCGAAATATCATAGTTCATAAAACGAGCATACAAAGGGATTGCATAGACATAGTTCACCAATACCATGGTGATACTCAAGCTGATCGTTCCAACAATCGTTGCCAGGACAAATCGACCATGGGTCCGTTCCTTGTTCCAAATCCATGCAAAAGCAAGGACAAAAACAAGAACTCCAATGATATTGATTGGCAATCCGATCAAGGTTTCAAGCCCCTTATTATTAAGGGCTAACTTAAGGACAGATCGGATCAAGGTCACCCAAACGGCACTTTTAAAAT
The DNA here is from genome assembly GCF_029589235.1 of Streptococcus taoyuanensis. NCBI lineage: Bacteria > Bacillati > Bacillota > Bacilli > Lactobacillales > Streptococcaceae > Streptococcus > Streptococcus taoyuanensis. The sequence continues at coordinate 97,312 of NZ_JARQVW010000003.1, read as the reverse complement.
CCAACAGGACCAAGGCCAACAAAATGGCGATGATACTCAAATCAATTTTGAAGAAATCTATCAAGAAAGAAAATTGATAGAACATCAAAATAAAAGATAAAGCGGATAAAACAGCCACTAGGGTCAGTTTACGTGTATTTGTCATAACAGGTTCCTCCAATTTTTTAAAAATTAGAGAAGCTGGAAAGACGTCTACTCCATCATTCTACTCTAAACTATTTAAACAAAGCTTAAACTAGAAAATATTCTAGTTACTTTAGCTGGTCTCCATCGAAACATGCCGTTAGTCAGTCTTAGACCCTAACGTTCCATTTTCATGCATCAGCTCTAAACAGATCAGAATAGATGTCAGTCTATTCGTCTCTCGTCTTCTCCCATCCAGACTATACTGTCGGTTGTGGAGTCACACCACATCAGCTTGCGCTCGCGGACTTCTTTTAGAGTATGGAAAAGAACATTTCCTAGTAAAAGTCACCGCCGGTCGGGAATTACACCCTGCCCTGAAGACCCTTTTATGATAACAAAAAAAACTTGCCTAGGCAAGTTTTTGTAACGTCATGGATTACATCGTTCGGGTTTTAATTTTTCGTTCTTATTTGAGCTTGTCGTGCTCATAACGATGGCTCAACTCCAGCCCCTTAAAACCTTGCTGGCGGAGTGCCTCATAGACAATCATGCAGACAGTATTGGAGACATTTAAACTACGGACATGCTCATCATTCATCGGAATGCGAATGGCCTTCTCCTCGTGCTGGCGCATAAAATCTTCCGGCAAACCTTTATCCTCGCGTCCAAACAAGAAATAATGGGACTTCCCATCCTGATAAGAAACATCCGAATAGGTCTGATTTGCAAACTTGGACACTAGGTGTACCTGACCGTCGCGCGCCGCTTCCATAAACTCTTCCAGGCTATCATAAAAGCGGACATCCAGCTTGTCCCAATAATCAAGTCCTGCTCGCTTCATTTTGCGATCATCGATCGGAAAAGCCATGGGGCGAATGATATGTAAGGGGGAATTGGTCGCCGCACAAGTCCGTGCAATATTTCCCGTATTTTGTGGAATCTGAGGTTGGAACAAGACGATGTGGTTTTGAGCAGCTGACTCTTGGTAGTCCAGTTCTTCAATATTCATACTCGATCTCTTTCTGATAAAAAAATAGCCACACTGCCCGGAGTCAAGCTCAGCAAACAGCGTGGTTACAGCTTCATTAACTTAACTCACAACAGGTTTGAGGTAAATCAACGAAGGTACTTTCTAAGTATAACACTTTTGAAGCTCCTGTCAATAGTTTTTTTAGATTTTTTTAAGAAACTTTATCAAAGTTTTCAATCCCTCCTAGCTCTACTCTTTTGACGATTTCTCCTACTTGTTCTTAGCTTCTCAAAATTCCACCAGAAAATCCTTAAAAAAGATGAATTTTTCTTGAAAATAGAGTATGATAGAAGCATACTCTGGAGGTATTCTATGAAAATTATTGTTGTTGGTGGAGGAAAGGTCGGAACGGCCCTTTGTCGTTCTCTCGTTGCTGAAAACCACGATGTTATTTTGATCGAAAAAGACGAATCCGTTCTTAACCATATTACCAAACGGTTTGATATCATTGGAATTTTAGGAAATGGGGCAAACTTCAAGATCTTGGAGCAAGCAGATGTTGAAGACTGCGACATCTTCATTTCCATGACCGAGTACGATGAAGTGAATATGGTCTCTGCTGTTTTGGCTAAAAAAATGGGAGCCAAAGAGACTATCGTTCGGGTGCGGAATCCGGAATATTCCAATTCCTACTTCAAGGAAAAAAATATCTTGGGCTTCTCCCTAGTTGTCAATCCGGAATTGCTGACAGCTCGCTATATTGCCAATATCATTGACTTCCCAAATGCCCTTTCTGTGGAGCATTTTGCCAATGGCCGAGTTGCCTTGATGGAATTTAAAATCAAGCCAGATAGCAATCTCTGCAATATGAGTCTATCCCAATTCCGGAAGAAATACGGAAATGTCATTGTTTGTGCAATCGAGCGTGGCAACGAACTCACCATTCCAAACGGAGACTTTGTCTTGCAACCTCAAGACAAGATTTTCGTAACAGGTAATCGGATCGAGGTCGTTCTCTTCCACAACAATGTTCGCCCTCAGGTCATTAAGAGCATGATGATCATTGGTGCTGGGAAAATTGCCTATTACCTACTCAACATTCTTCAAGATGTGCGCCGCAAGATCGATCTCAAGGTCTTAGAGGTCAATCGCGAACGGGCGGAATTCTTTAGTCAGGAATTTCCTGATCTCTATGTCGTCCATGGAGACGGAACTGCTAAAGACATTCTTTTAGAAGAGAGTGCCAATAACTTCGATGCTGTGGCTACTTTGACAGGGGTCGATGAAGAAAACATCATCACCTCCATGTTCTTAAATTCTGTCGGAGTCAAAAAGAACATTACCAAGGTCAACCGAACTAGTCTGTTGGAGATCATTGGCGATCAAGATATGACCAGTATCGTTACGCCAAAACGCATCGCTGTAGATACCATTATGCACTTTATTCGTGGACGCTACAATGCACAGTTCTCAAACCTAGAAGCCTTGCATCATGTCGCAAACGGCCGGATTGAAACCTTGCAGTTCCAAATTAAGGAAGACAATAAACTAACCCAATATCCCCTCTCTGAATTGAAATTGAAAAAAGGCGTCTTGATCGCTGCCATTATTCGAGACGGCAAGGCTATTTTCCCAAATGGAGATGACCGTTTGATGGTAGGAGATCGGATTATCGTAACCACCTTGATTCAAAATGTCACAAAAATCTACGATCTACTTGAGAGGTAAGCCTGATGAATAGAAGCATGATTCGTTACCTCTTGTCCAAGCTCCTCTTAATCGAGGCAGCTCTCCTGATCGTTCCCTTAGTCGTCGCTACGATCTATCAGGAACCTGCCAAGGTCTTTGTCTCTATTGGGGCAACCATGGCCATCTTACTTGGGCTGGGGCTACTTGGTAGTTTTCACAAACCAAAGGACTTTCACATTTATGCTAAAGAAGGAGTCCTGATTGTAGCCCTCTGTTGGATCCTCTGGTCCTTCTTTGGCGCCCTTCCCTTTGTCTTTTCGGGACAAATTCCCAACATTATCGATGCCTTCTTTGAAGTCAGCTCTGGCTTTACAACAACAGGGGCAACGATATTAGATGATGTGGGTGTCCTCACCCATTCTCTCCTCTTTTGGCGCAGTTTCACCCACTTGATTGGGGGGATGGGAGTATTGGTCTTCGCCCTTGCAATTATGGACAATAACAAGAACAGCCACCTTGAAGTCATGAAGGCAGAAGTTCCTGGTCCAGTTTTTGGGAAGGTCGTTTCCAAATTAAAAAACACAGCTCAAATCCTCTACTTCTTGTACTTGGGCTTGTTCTTCCTCTTTGTGGTTCTTTATTTCCTTGCTGGTATGCCCCTTTATGATAGTTTTGTCATCGCCATGGGAACGGCTGGAACCGGGGGCTTTACCGTTTTTAACGACGGAATTGCCCACTACAATAGTAGTTTAATCACCTATTTGGTCAGTATCGGGGTTTTAGTCTTCGGGGTTAACTTTAACCTCTACTACTTCCTCATGATCCGAAAATTCAAGGCCTTCTTTAAAGATGAGGAATTGCGGACCTATATCACCATCGTCCTCGTGTCCAGTGTCTTGATCGCGTACAATGTCCTTCATCTCTATGCCAATGTCGCTAAGAGTTTTGAGATTTCCTTCTTCCAAGTTTCCAATATCATCACCACTACCGGTTTTGGTTATGGAACGACGGAAAAATGGCCTCTCTTTTCTCAGTTCATCCTCTTGATGCTGATGGTTGTCGGTGGTTCTGCTGGATCGACCGCCGGGGGGCTAAAAGTCATTCGGTGCTTGACCTTATGGCGAATCGCAAAAAATCAGGTTCTTTCGACCTTGTCTCCGAATCGCGTTCTGACCTTGCATGTCAATGATACGGTATTGGATAAGGATACACAGCATCAGATCCTCAAGTACTTTACAATATACAGTTTTATCACGATCGGCCTACTCTTTGTAGTCAGTCTAGACAATAATAACTTCATGACGGTTGTCAGCGCTGTCTTTAGTTGTTTCAACAACATTGGACCTATGATTGGAACAGGTCAAACCTTCTCCATCTTTAGTCCGATTTCAAAACTGTTACTTTCCTTAGCCATGATTGCCGGACGGCTTGAAATCTATCCAATGATTCTACTCTTCCTCCCTAAAACATGGTCTAAACGCTGATAGACAACTCTTTTACAAAATCAACACCCTTAGAAAAATAATTTCTAAGGGTGTTTCTGTTTATTTGCGATCGTCCTATTTTGATTCTTCATTTCGCTTCAGACTAAAATGGTCTGGCAAGGGGTCTGGTCCTACTTTGGTTCCAGGATGGCAACGTAGAATCCTTGCAATCCCCATCAAGACACCTTTCACACCAAAACGTTCAATCGCTTGGATCATATAATTGGAACAGGTCGGTTGAAAGCGACAAGAAGGCGGAAATAGGGGAGAGATCCATTTTTGATAGCCTCTGACCAGCGCAATCAGGATTGTTTTCATGCTTTTTTAGATTTAGTCACTGCTAGATTGTGCAGCTGGCTGATTTCTTTTTTGTTCAAGCGACGGTATTCACCCGGACGTAGCCCTGAGACGTCCAAATTTCCAAACTGGGTCCGGGAGAGTTTATCCACTAAAAGTCCCACCGCTTCAAACATCTTTTTAACCTGGTGGTTACGCCCTTCATGAATGGTCAACTGAACCACTGAACGGTTCTTTTCGACATCCACTTTTAAGATCTCGTAAGTCGCTGGCTTGGTTTTCTTTCCATCAATGGTCACCCCTCGCGTCAAGGGACGCAAGTTTTCCTTATTGGCAATCCCTTTGACACGCGCCACATAGACTTTATCAATTTCATTTCGCGGGTGAATCATCTCATCTGTAAAATCGCCATCATTGGTCAAAATCAAGACACCAGATGTATCCCAGTCCAAACGTCCTACTGGGTAGATGCGCTCTGGTACTTGAGATAAAAGGTCAACGACTGTTGTCCGTCCTTTATCATCCGATACACTAGAGATGACACCACGTGGCTTATTTAAAAGATAGTAGACCTTTTCTTCGTTATAGATTGGAGTCCCTTCTACTTCAACCTGATCACCGGTTTTAATGATAGTCGCTAATTCACGCACAACTTGGCCATTGACCGTCACCAAGCCTTGCTTGATCAGTTCTTCGGCCTTGCGACGACTAGCCACTCCTGCATGGGCAATATATTTATTAATTCTCATCTAGTTCCTCTGTTCTCTCTGAAAATAATTGACCTTCCTCTGGATCGATGTCCACTTCCTCAACCTTTGGCAATTCCTCCAAATGATTGATCCCCATATAATCCAAAAAATACTCCGTCGTGACATACAAATTAGGACGCCCGAGGACTTCTTTTTTTCCATCTTCGCGGATCAGATCAAATGACAGTAGTTTGGTAATGGCACCACTGGAATTAACGCCTCGAATATCATCGACCTCCACGCGGGTGATCGGTTGCTTATATGCAATGATTGACAAGGTTTCAAGGGCAGCCCGAGACAAGCTTTGGTTCATAGGCGTTCTAGAATAGTCTCGTAAAACCGAAGCGTAGTCTGCCTTTGTCACCAATTTATAACGGGAAGCTGTCTCCATCAAACACAGACTGGTATCTGTGTCCTCCTGGTATTTTTGGGCCAATTTTTCTAAACTTTGCACCACACCTGTTGGGGGTAAAGAGAGAAGATCTGCGATTTGTCTGGCAGTAATTCCTTCTTCACCCGCTACAAATAAGAGTGCTTCAATTTCAGCTAATTTGCTCATGTTCAATCCTATTTAAGTAAATTTCTCCAAAAGCCGTATCCTGTACCACTGTGACCTCTTGAATCTTGATTAATTCAAGGGTTGCAAGAAATAGGGTAATGATCTCTTGGAGATCCGCTGCTTCTAGAAACAAGTCCTGCAAGAGAACTTGTGAGCGATCGTGGAATCGGTGACGCAGCTGGTCCATCAGATCCTCAATCTTGTATTCATCCTTGACAATGGTTGTATGGTTCTGACGGAATTCTTCCTTTTTCTTGGTCAATAGTTTTGAGAAAGCCAAGAAGAGATCCACCGTGGTGCGATCATGAAGTAATTCGGTATCGTCATAGACCAATTCCATCTTCGGTTTCGAATAATAGAGGGCGCGCTCCTCGTGCTGCGAGGCCATCAACTCTCCTAATTGCTTGTAAGTACGGTACTCTTCCAATTGAGAAAGGAGGTCCTGCTCGAGATCCTCTGCTTCATCCATCTCCTCTGCGACCTTAGGAAGAAGTCTACGACTCTTGATCAGGGTTAGTTGACTAGCCATCAGCATGTATTCCCCTGCTACCTCTAATTTCATAGCCTGGAGAGTCGCCAGATAAGCCAGATACTGTTCGATCACCTCAATCAAGGGGACCTCATAGATATCCATCTGGTATTTAGAGACCAAGTGGAGCAAGAGGTCCAAAGGCCCTTCAAAATCTTTAATTTTAATATCCATTATTTATATTTTTCTAATGTCACCATGGTTTTTAGGCCCAATTCACGTGCAATACTAAAGAGATCCACACCGAGTTCACGTTGTTTCAAAATATACTGCTCACGAATCGATTGTGCCGAAAGGTCTTGGTTGCCTTTTTCGATCAAGAAGGCTTCTAATTGTCGGAATCCCCACTGACGAGAGTATGATTTTCCTTTATTATCAAAGAGATAGACACCATCGAGGAAGAGTTGCAACTCATCTAGTAAAGGCTCTGGAACTTTTAAAACCCGTTTTTGGCCATCTTTGCCCACTCGAATGACATGAAAGTCCAGCTGAATATCTTCTACCTTGACTTGGAGGATCTCACTTGGCAATAAGCCCATCTCCAGAATCAACAAGGCCATCAAGCGTCCCTGTGGGTTAGTTGATTCTTCCCAAAAATGGGTCAGATCCAACAATTCACGATCATGGGTCTTGGCCGGTTGAATTTTAGGCAAGACCAAACGATGGTATTCAGAAATAAAGCGTTCTTGATACAAATAATATAAAAATTGGTTAACAGCGGATAATTTTCGTTTTTGAACCGCCGGTTTAAAATCTTTAATCGAAGCTTGGTAAATTCTCAAATTCGTCGGTGTCACTTTTCCATGAATTGATTCAACAAATTGGTCCAAATCATAGAAATAGGCTGACTGAGAATTTTCACTTAGTTCTTTTTGATCAATAAAACTTGCAATAAATTCTTTCATTTTGGAATCATCTCGTATTCATTTGAAAAATTATGCATTAGCGAATTGATGGCTTTGAGGATCGATTTCCGCGTAATAATCCCTTGGAAATAACCTTCTTCATCCACCACTGATAAGAAGGAGTCATCCACCAACTTGTGAAGGACTTCTGTCAAATTGAAGTCTAAGCCGATGACCCCGACCTCCTTCTTTGCAACGTCTACGATATCCATCGAAGCAAAAGTCTCCTCAGGAATATCGTGTTTCAATTGATAAGATAGAATATCCGTTAGGGAGATCGTCCCCACAAACTTGCGTTCATCCGTCACTACCGGGATGCGACTATAGCTAATCTGGCTCAACAGCAAAACCGCATGGTCTACATTGTGGGTATCAATCAAGACCGCTAAATTTTTGGCAGGAGTTAAGAACGTCTCTTCCTGCTCCAGCAAGAAACGTTCAAATTCCTTTGCTATCATCTGCTAAACTCCTTTGTCAATTCAGGGTACAATTCATGATCTCGCGTATAATACTCTACCTTGAAGTTCGAATCGGTAATCTCTATCTTGGCATACAAACACTCGCGAATCAGACCACGAGGTTGGCTAACGGATCCAGGATTCACAAAGAGGGTTCTTCCTTCCTTCCAAGCATCTGGGATATGAAGGTGGCCGTATAGACAGATATCTGCTTCCTCCTCTTGGGCCCACAAATCCAATTTTTGAAAACTAAAATTGATCTGGAAAAGATGTCCGTGGGTCTGGATGATCCGTGTTGGCCCTAGTTGGGTCACCAAGCGTTCCGGATAGCCATCATAAAAATCCATATTTCCTTGGACAACGTGGATCCCTTCCCAGACAGGATCATCACTTTTTAGTTCAGAATCCCCATTGTGAAAGATCCCATCGACCTGGCCTAGGTATTTTTCTTTAATAGCTTCAACAATGGAGCGGTCTCCATGCGAGTCACTCATAACGATGATTGTTTGCTTTGCCATGATGGAAATACCTCCAATAACTTTTTAACAGCTAAAGCACGATGTGATTGTGTATTTTTTTCTTCTAGCGTTAATTCAGCAGCAGCACGGCCGGTTTCCCCAACTAAGAAGAGAGGGTCATAGCCAAAACCGTGTTCCCCTTTGGGCTCAAAATTAATATATCCTGGCCAATCTGCTTCCACCACTAGGCTTTCCTTGCCTGGTCTTGCAACCACCAAGGTCGTATGGAACTGAGCTGAACGATCTTTCAAATCAAAGACCATGGCCAATTCGTGCAACAATTTCGCATTGTTTTCCGCATCTGTCGCACCGACTCCCGCAAAACGAGCTGACCAAACTCCTGGTAAGCCTCCCAAGATATCTACCTTCAAACCTGAATCATCCGCTAAGACTGTTTTCCCAGTTAGCTCTGCAATCGTTTCAGCTTTTAGGCGGGCATTCTCTTCAAAGGTCAGACCTGTCTCTTCGACTTCTGGAAGCTCTGGGTATTGATTGAGATTTTCCACTTCAAAGCCCAGCTTTTCAAACATATTACGGAATTCTTTGGTTTTTCCCTCATTTCGAGTCGCAATGAGAATCGTATCTTTGACCTTGTCTTGACCCAAGAAGGCTTCCAAATCCACCCCGTCACTTGGCAAATGCAAATAGAGCAATTTCCCTTTTTCAACCAAGAGCAAGGCTCCTTGACGCTGTACGATTTCAAAAGCTCTTCCCTTGACTTCATTCAAGATTTCGGTCAAAAAGGTCAGAAAACGAAAGGCTGAACCATAGCGCATCACCGATAGATTGAGAGGGAATCCTTCAGGATCCTTGGCAAAGAGAAGTTCCAGCTGATCTAACAGAGTGGAAGCTTCCGCAGGCACTTGACTAAATTGGTTGTAGTCTGCATCTTCTCCCCATTGGGCAATATACCAATCTTGGGGATCTTTGTATTCAAATAGTTTGTCACTCATAAATTTACATGCTCCACATTCACTGAACGTTCTAGCCATTTTTCGGCAATCGCTGCAAAGCTATTGGCATTTGCAGTGGTATAAAAGCGGTGGGTCTGCTCTAAGAGTTCGCGACTCTTATTGAGCTCAAAATAGTTTAATAAAACGGAAACATCCCGAACACACTCTGCCCCACTATCAATCAATTTAACATCCGGTCCCATCACATTTTGAATGATCGGTTTTAAAAGGGGATAATGGGTGCATCCCAAGACTAAGGTATCAACCTTTCCAACTAGTGGTTTTAGGGTTTCGTAAACTACCTTTTTGGTCACACTGGATGCCAACTCGTTTGATTCCACTAGAGGAACAAACTTGGGACAAGCTAAACTGCTGACTTCCATGTCTGGTGCCAGACTTTGAATCTTCTCTTTATAAATTCCAGAAGAAACCGTCATTGGTGTCCCAATGACCCCAATTTTTTGATGGGTCGTCGATTTAATGGCTGCAGAAGCTCCGGGCAAGATCACTCCCAAAACGGGAATATCAAGTTTCTCCTTGACTTCTTCCCAAACAACTGCCGTCGCTGTATTACAGGCTAAGACAATCATCTTGACATTTTTGGTCAGAAGAAAGTTCACCATCTGCCAAGTATACTCGCGAATTTGGTCTGCTGGTCTAGGACCATAAGGTGCACGCGCTGAATCTCCAATATAGACGACATCTTCGTGAGGAAGCTGACGGAGCAATTCGCGGACAACAGTTAGGCCCCCTACGCCAGAATCTAAAAAACCAATCGGTCGGTTATCCATATCTCTTCCTTCCAAAAGGAGGGACTAAGAAATTCCTCCAAGCCCCTCTCATTTATTATCGTGAGATTGCCCCACTCTTATTTTTTCTTGCTTTTCGCCATTGCTGATTTTTGTTGGTTCACAATTTGGCGATAGACTTGTTGAACTTTTGCTTCGCTTGGACGTTGGCCGCTGGCACCTAAAAGCGTACGGACTGCTTCAACATTCAAACGTGGGTTTGATGCAAATTCTTTTTCAAATTGACGACGAAGCAAGAACATTCCTGCAACCATCCCACCAAAGAAAGCTAAAATAATCAACAAAATTCCTAAAAAGAGATTCATAAAATTTTCTCCGATCCATTATTTTTACATAACTATCATTATATCAGACAATCGCTTATTTTTCAATGTCAAAGCCGTAGAGTGTCGCAAGATAATCTTCTGGTTTTTCTGCTCGACGAATCAAACGGGCCTGCCCATCTTCTTGAAGCAAAACTTCTGCAGAACGCAACTTAGCATTGTACTGATACCCCATTGAAAATCCATGGGCTCCAGTGTCATGGATCACAAGTAAATCTCCAATCTCCGTCACGGGTAGTTCTCGTTGTTTGGCAAATTTATCGTTATTTTCACAGAGACTTCCCACGACATCAACCACTTCAGTTGGTCCATCTGGACGATCCATATTGGTAATATGGTGATAAGCACCGTACATAGCCGGTCTGAGAAGATTCACAGCAGAAGCATCGACGCCAACATAGGTCCGGTAGGTTTTCTTTTTATGAGTGACTCTTGTTACCAGGAGGCCGTGTGAAGCCAGCATAAAGCGACCAAGCTCGGTATAGATTTTCACATGACCAAGTCCTGCCGGTTTGAGAATCTCATCAAAAACGCGATGCACACCTTCCCCAATAATGGCAATATCATTTGGTTCTTGCTCTGGTTTGTAATTGACCCCAACTCCACCAGAGAGGTTGATGAAGCCCAAGTGGACACCTGTTTTCTCGACGACTTCTACTGCCAATTCAAAAAGTTGACGCGCTAACTCTGGATAGTAGTCGTTGGATACAGTATTAGAAGCCAATAAAGCGTGAATACCAAACTCTTCCACACCTAGTTCTTTCAACTCAATAAAGGCTTGAATCAATTGCTCCTTGGTCATTCCAAACTTGGCTTCTTCCGGATTGTCCATGATATCGGTACCCAGTTCAAAGACTCCACCAGGATTATAACGGCAAGAAATAACCTTGGGGATGCTAGTCACAGACTTCAAGAAAGCAATGTCTTCATAGGCATCCAGATTGATGGTTGCCCCTAATTCACGAGCATAGATGAACTCTTCAGCTGGCGTGTTGTTCGAAGAAAACATGATCTCCTTCCCAGCAAAGCCCAGCTTATCCGCCATTAATAATTCCACGTAGCTGGCAGTGTCGACTCCACAGCCCTCTTCTTGCAAAATTTTTAGGATGGATGGATTGGGTGTCGCCTTGATAGCAAAGTATTCTTTAAAACCTTCATTCCAAGCAAAAGCTTGATGGAGAGCACGAGCCGTTTCACGGATTCCAGCTTCATCATAGAGATGAAAAGGGGTTGGAAATTCTTGGGTCAAACTCTCTAATTGTTCACGGGTTACAAAGGGTGTTTTCATAGGCTCTCATTTCTATTCTTTAATCACTATTAGTATAGCACAAGTCGGAAAACAAAAAAAGCCGAGGCTATTGCCCCAGCTCGAGCTCTTTCTGATTAGTCATTTCTTCCAAAGATACGAAGAAGACTGATAAAGAGGTTGATAAAGTCAAGATAAAGTTCCAAAGCCATCGCTACTGCCCAGCCTGTCGCAGGTTGACCATTTGTTTGATCATAGACATAGCGAATCTTTTGGTTATCCCAAGCCGTCAATCCTGCGAAAAGGAAGACAGAGATAATACTCAAAATATAGTCCATGCCAGAACTTCTCAAGAACATGTTCACAACAGAAGCGATGATCACACCGATCAAGACGCCCATCAAGGCACGTCCCATACCTGAAAGATCTTTTTTCACGACGCGTCCGATAGCTCCCATGACAATAAACATCAAGGCACTGACCAAGAAAGCCTTATAAACCGTCGCTTGCATGTAGCGCGCAATGATAAAGCTCAAGGTAAAGCCATTCAAAGCTGAGTAGATCAAGAAGATAGGAAGAGCAGACGGGCTATTTTTAACAGCCTTCCCACTGGCAACAAAGACCAAGATCAATTCTACAACCACTGCTCCGTAATAAACCATCGGAGCTGTTTTCAAGATTTGAACGAAAAAGTCTTGAAAGACCGTCATCATCAGTCCAGAGACAAGGGCTGAAATCCCTACACCGATCCCCACTAATGAATAGATTTTGTTATAAAAAGCATTCAATCCACTTTGTTCTTGGATTACTGAATCATTATACATATAAACAAGTTCCTTTCAAATTTGTTTACTACGATTTTAACATTTTTCGATGAAAAAATCTCCTTTTGGCCATCTTTTTACGCCAAGGTTCTGAAGCTTCCTTAACAGCCCAGTATTTATCCACCATGGTCACCACGAAGGATTCTTTGTAGCGAGGTGGAGCAAGGGTAGCCCCCCACATGTGTTTAATGATGATATCTTCTTCCTTAGCATTAAGATCTGTAATCTTTCGCGCATTTCTCACGGCAATGCGTGGATGAATCCAGGCGTGACTCTTGGTAAACTTGGTCTCGCGCCAATCATAGTAAAAGAGGTCATGCAAGAGGCCTCCCCGAGCCGTACTTTTAGCATCCCAGCCAAATTTTTTAGCCAGTTTATAACTGGTATAGCTCACATGAATGGAATGCTCCAAACGATTGGAATGAATATGATGAGGGATGTCGGCTAATTTTTGAACCTTAGGGTGCTGGATCAGATGGCCTACATAGGTCATGTATTCTTTGTCACGATGATATTGCATAAGATAACCACCTTTCGTTGATAAGCTCTCCCAATAAGATCTCCATCAACTTCTTCTTACAGGTTAAGTATACTTCTTTTTCTCAAAATTTCCTTAAAGAAAACATCAAAATTCCTGCTGCCACTGCAACATTTAAACTCTCTGCCCGACCTGGCATGGGAATATGAACCAGCTGGTCTGCTTGTGCCGCCATTTCCTGGCTGATGCCATTTCCTTCATTCCCCATAACCAGGATAAACTGATCGGTCTGAGAAAGCTGACGGTAGTCAATGGAAGCTTCTGAAAGCGTCGTTGCGAGAACTGCTAGATGAGAGTGCGCAGCTCGCTCCAATAGTTCTTCTCGATCCAGTTTCCAGATAGGAATATGGAAATGACTGCCCTGCATGGATCGAAGGGTCTTGAGACTGTATAGATCAGCGGAGGCTTTCGAAAGCATGACGCCATCAAAACCTGCTGCATCTGCTGTTCGAATCATAGTCCCTACATTGCCAGGATCCTGTACATCCTCCAAATAGAGGAATCGCCCTTGTAGCTGATCCGGAAGCTCTGGCTGCTCTAGAAGAATCTCTGCGACAATCCCTTGAGGAGTCTTCGAATCTGCCAAGAGGCTTAAGATCTCCGGAGTCACGATAGTGACTTTTTGGATGTCCTCTACCCGGTCTAAATAGGCTTCTAAAACAAAGACCTGCCGAATCTTCGCATGATTTTCTACTGCCTCTTCAAACAGATGCCAGCCTTCAATGAGATAAGAATCTGTCCGGTATTTTTTTTGATGTAATTTTTTTGCATTTTTGATTACATTATTGGATTTAGACGTTATAATATTCATAGAACTATTATAGCACAAAGAAAAAGAAGAAATCATACCTCAGATAGATTTCTTCGAGTCAAGGAGGTCGCACATGCAAAAGGTAAAAATGATTGCCCAAGGACGGGTTCAAGGGGTTGGCTTTCGCTGGGGAGTGTACAGTCTTGCTTTAGAGATTGGTGGGATCACTGGCCGTGTCTGGAATAATGACGACGGAACGGTTGGCATTCTGGCCCAGGCAGAGTCTAGTAGCCAAATGGCCAAATTCATCCAAGAAATTCGCAAAGGTCCCACACCTTTTGCACATGTGACTTATTTAGATGTTACGCTCGCAAACTTTGAAAACTATACAGACTTTAAAATTGCAAATTAAGACTAGAGAACTATTGTGTATTTTCAAAAAAAACAGTAGAATAGAAAGGTAACATTTTAAAAAAGAAGGAACTATTTGTGAAAAAAAATAAACTTGCATTACTTGCATCGATGGGACTAGCTTCGCTTGTCTTCTTATCAGGATGCGTGAGTGTCGATCGGAAAACTGGAAATCCGACTGGATTGATATGGAATCTTCTTGGCCGTCCAATGGGCGAAGCCATCAAATTCTTTGCCAACAACCTTGGCTTGGGCTTTGGGATCGGGATTATTATCGTCACCTTGATCGTGCGGTTAATCATCTTGCCACTTGGTTTGTACCAATCATGGAAGGCAACCTACCAATCTGAAAAGATGAACTACTTAAAACCTATCCTTGGGCCAATCCAAGAGCGCATGAAGAACGCTAGCACACAAGAAGAAAAGCTATTGGCGCAACAGGAATTAATGGCTGCTCAACGTGAAAATGGAGTTAGCATGTTTGGTGGAGTTGGGTGTTTGCCACTCTTGATCCAAATGCCATTCTTCTCAGCTCTCTTCTTTGCAGCTCAACACACCAAAGGGGTAGCAGATAGTAGCTTCCTTGGCATTGCTCTCGGCAAACCAAGCTTGCTCTTGACAGCAATCGTAGCAGTTCTTTACTATATCCAAAGTATGCTCTCTCTTCATGGAATTGAAGATGAAACCCAAAAGGAAAGCATGCGCAAAGCATCACTGATGAGTCCGATTATGATCGGTGTCTTCTCATTGATCTCTTCAGCCGGAGTGACTCTTTACTGGGTAGTCGGTGGGGTGATCCAAATTATCCAACAATTTGTCATCAACTACTTGATTCGTCCAAATCTTCGCAAGCGCGTCGCTGAGGAATACAAAAACAATCCTCCAAAAGCGACTAGTCACCGCGTGAAAAAAGATGTCACACCTACTGCAACGACACAAATCCAACACAAACCCAAAAACAACCGCAATGCAGGAAAACAACGCAATAGAAAGTAGTACAAACTACTAATTCTAGCGGTATACAGTAGCACTTGAACCCAAGGTTCAAGTGCTTTTTTTGATATCGTTCAGTCAGCAAAGAATTTTCACTCTCACAAAAAGATTAAGAGCACAAAAAAACAAGCCCTCTTGGAGAGTCTGCTTTAAGACCGTTTTTACCTAAGTAATGTTAAAAAATAAAATGATATAAACTATTAGGTTCATACAGCAGATACTGAAACTTTCCGCCGTGAGAAAAGTGCCTGAAACATAATTGTTTCAGGCACTAGGGGAGTTTTGAAAGTAAAACAGTTCGGGGAACTGTTTTAGCCTGAGCCTAAAAATTGAAAAGCGAAGGGGTTCAAAACGAATTGAACACGGGCTGCGAATCGTGTCAAAAAGATAAGTCTTCCTAGAATCTAAAGATTCTGCGTCAAACTTCCTATTTTGACTTTATCCGGCACGCCCTTTGTATCTTGATTTAGTCATGGAACTTCGTAGAAGTTCGCTGACGTCCATACTCACTTAAGGAAAGTTTCTAAGAGAACTTTGTCTTTAATCTGAAACAGGCCCTCTTGGAGAGCCTGCATTTTATAGTTACGCTGTTTTTTCTACGTTCAAAATTTTCACTTGGTAGCTTCCAGCTGGTGTCTCAACCGTGACAACGTCACCTGTCTTCTTACCAATCAAAGCGTGACCGATTGGGCTTTCGTTAGAGATCTTTCCTGCAAAGGCATCTGCCCCTGCTGAACCAACGATGCTGTATACTTCTTCATCTGTTTCTCCAACTTCTTGAACTGTAACGGTTTTTCCGATCGCAACTTCGTCTACTGCAACAGCGTCACTATCGACGATTTCCGCATAACGGATTTTTGTTTCCAAGCTAGAGATTTGACCTTCCACAAAAGCTTGTTCATCTTTTGCTGCTTCGTACTCAGAGTTTTCTGAGAGGTCACCATATGAACGAGCGATCTTGATCCGTTCTACCACTTCAGGTCGACGGACCAATTTCAATTCTTCTAATTCTTGTTCCAATTTTTCTTTTTCTGCTAGGGTCATTGGGTATGTTTTTTCTGCCATTATTCTTCTCTTTCTATTATTTGAATGAAAAAGCTGTGGACGCGCCACATGCTTTTTCTAGTTTGAACTTGCTTGTGTCAATTTACTATTGACATGTTCTTCAACATTTTTATTGTGTTCTTCGTATGTCTTAGCGAAGAAAACTTCACCATTTTCGACATTTGCGACAAAATACAAGTAATCGGTCTTACTTGGGTTCACCGCCGCTTCGATCGCTGATACTCCAGGGTTATCCACTGGGCCAGGCATCAAGCCGGTATTCTTATAAATATTATAAGGTGAATCCAGCTCTGTATTGATCGTTGCATCTTCTTTTAAGGTCGTCTTTTGACCAAGTTTCCCTTCTGCATAAAGAATTGCAATATTACTTTGCAAAGGCATGTCTTGGTTCAAACGGTTATAGAAGACACTCGCGATATCTTTGCGGTCCTGATCCGTCGCCCCTTCTTTTTCAACCAAGGAAGCAAGAGTCAATACTTCGTTTACATTGATGTTCTTGCTCTCAAGTGTTTCATAGTATGGGCTTAAATTTTGATCCATTGCCGCAAGCATCTGATCGATCATCTCTTTCACTGTGGTATCTTTCCCATAGTTATAAGTAGCTGGGAAGAGATAACCTTCTAAACGGTAGCGAACACCAGAATCCTTACTTGGTAGATTCGCCAAGAGCTTAGGATATTTGGCCACCATCTTCTCAATAAAGGCATCGTCTTGGACAGCCTTCAAGAAATCTTCTTTCTTGAATGGAGTCTTGCCTGCCTTCTTAGTGGAGACATCGGCGGTGATAGCCGTCGCAATCTGATCAATCGTATAGCCTTCTGGAATCGTGACCTTTCCAAGAACTGGAGCCTGAGGAGTTTTGGTTCCCTCTTCTTGCAGTTTTTGGATGATGGTTTCTAGATCCATGCTCTTTTGCAGGTTGAAATAACCGGATTTGAAATTGCTATAGTTCTTGAACTTGGTATAGTAGTTAAAGAACTGGCCATTTTTCACGAGTCCTTTTTTCTCAAGGATCGCGCCAATCTCACGATTACTTGAACCTGCTGGAATCTCAACCGTTACGAATTCTGTTGCATTTTTATCCATCGGCTTGACAGCTGAATGGATATAGGTCACAGCAAAGATCCCTGTAGCCACGATCACAATCAGCAAAAGGCTGACCACTGTCCGCACAATTCGTTTAGCGATTTTATTTTGTTTCTTTTGTTTTTGTTGGCGCTGGTTACGAGAAGAGCGCGATAAGCTTTCCTCTACCGGTTCCTGACTTGGTTCTTTTTTAGCAGGCTTTGTAAGCTCACTCTTTTCTTCCACAGCAGGAGTCGCCTTTACCGGCTCCACTGGTTCTTCTTTGGGAGCCGACGCAGATTCTTCTACTTTTGGAGGTGGTGTTGCTTCTTCCTCCTCTTTCAGTGAAGAAGGGGTTTCAATGCTTCGATCAGGTAGATCATACTCTTTTTCGATCTTTAGAAGTTGCTCATTGGCCTCTTCTAAGTCTCTGAGGATCTGCTCTTTGAAGCTTAATAACTTCTCACTGTCTTGTGATTTATCAGTCAAATAATTGACCTCCCTCATCATAATCCTTAATATTATATCTTAAAAGATTTAGAAAAGCAATACAAATCGCCCTTCTTCTTCAAAATACCTATTTAATCAAGGTTTTCATTTTCCCAGACCAGATTGTACCAAACTTCACCCGCATATTGGGATTCTGAAAGACCTTCATTAGTAAATCCTTGCTTTTCGTAATAAGGGATCAAATAATCATGACAGGTCAAATTGATCCCTTGACGGCCATCCTTAATCGCAATTTCTTTCATTGCCTCAAGCAAGAGGGTTCCAACCCCTAGCCCTTGGGCTTCTTTAGCAATGGATAGACTCGTAATGGAAATAAAGCCTTTTTCTAACTGGCTTAGATCTTCAACCTCTGAAAAAGAGGAATCGATCAAATAGCGCTCCGGTCTAACAGGTCCTTCTAAATAGCCTAAAATCTGACCTTGGCACTCTGCTACAAGAAATGTCGTTTGAATCTTTTCGATGTGATCTTTTAAAATCTCACGCGCAATCGCTTCTTCTTCTGAGAAATTCTCAAGCTCAATACGCTCGATGGCATCCAAATCCTGCAGCTCTGCCTGTCTAATGTGAATCTTTTCTTTCATCATTTACCCCTTCTATCGTTCCCAAACCATATGGACACCTCGATCAGACTCAGCTTCATCTCGAAATCCTTGCTGGGAAAAATAAGATAGTAAGTCTTCTGGGCAATCGATCCAAATGGCTTCCTTTTCCTTTTGAACAGCTAGATCCTTTAAAGCAGCGATCAAAATAGAACCATAGCCTTGACCTTGAAAGGCTGGTCTCACTGCTAGTCGCAATACGATTAGGTCTCCTTTTAAAGGCTGGTCTTCTGTCGCCAACAAGTAAGCCACAGCATCCCCCGCCTGCTCTGCAAGCAAAGAAATGGCTTCCTTCGAACCTAGCGCTTCCTCAAGAGTGGCCTTGTGCTTCTTTTCTTCATTGTCATGAAGTTCTTCTTCTAGCAAAAGCAACTGTTCTTGATCAGCTGGGGTGATTGATCGAATCATCATCCTGCTTTCCTCATCTCATACTCCTTCAGTGGACAGATAAATTTGAGTCTGGAACCAATCGATTCCAGACTCAATCATCTCTTATTGTACACTATGTGTCAAACTAGATAATAAACGCTCAAATGAGTATTCATAGGTTTGAATATCTCCTGCTCCCATAAAGACATAGACCGCATTTTCATGGTCAAGAAGAGGAGAAACATTCTCAGCTGTAATAATCGCTGAACGTTTGACAATTTTTGCTTCCAAATCTTCAACTTTCACATCGCCGTGATCGACTTCCCGTGCAGAACCATAGATCTGTGCCAAGTAAACAGCATCTGCTTGATTCAAGGCTTCAGCAAATTCATCCAACAAGGCAATGGTCCGTGTAAAGGTATGTGGTTGGAAAATAGCCACAATCTCTTTACTTGGGTATTTTTGACGGGCAGCATCCAAGGTTGCAATAATTTCCGTTGGATGGTGCGCAAAGTCATCGATGATCACTGTTCCATTGACTACTTTTTCAGTAAAGCGACGTTTCACGCCAGCAAAGGTCTTCAATTGCTCGCGGACTAAATCTAAATCAAATCCTGCAATGTAAAGCAAACCAATGACTGCTGTAGCATTCATGATATTGTGGCGACCAAAAGTTGGGATATGGAATTGCCCCAAATCTTCTCCACGGAAATGAACGTTGAAGGTTGAACCAGTCGTTGAACGAAGCAAGTTGCTTGCCACAAAATCGTTCGTCTCCTTATCAAAACCATAGTAATAAATTGGTGCTGATGAGGTAATCCGACGCAATTCTTTGTCTTCTCCGTAGATGAAGAGACCTTTGCTGATTTGTTTGGCATAATCGTTAAAGGCATTAAAGACATCTTCCAAGCTCGTGAAATAGTCTGGATGGTCAAAGTCAATATTGGTGATGATGCTGTATTCAGGATGGTAAGGCATAAAGTGGCGTTCATACTCATCTGATTCAAAGACAAAGTATTTGGCTGCTGCAGAGCCACGACCTGTCCCGTCACCAATCAAATAACTGGTATCAGTGATATTTGATAAGACGTGAGAAAGCATCCCTGTTGTTGAGGTTTTTCCGTGTGCTCCGGCAACCCCCATGCTGACGAAGTCACGCATAAATTCACCAAGGAATTCATGGTAGCGTTTATAGGTTAGGCCATGCTCATCTGCATAAGCAATTTCCACATTGTTATCTGGACGGAAAGCATTCCCAGCAATGAGGATCTTGTCGCCTTCCAAATTTTTCACATCAAATGGATAAATTTGAATTCCTGCTTGTTCCAAGCCACGTTGCGTAAAGTAATACTTCTCAACATCCGACCCTTGAACCGTATGTCCCATTTGGTGAAGCATGAGGGCTAAAGCACTCATCCCTGCTCCTTTAATTCCAATAAAATGGTATGTATTAGACATGTTTTCTCCTTATTCTTGATCTAGATGGGTTAAATCCAATTCCTGTTTAATTGGCTGTGGTTTCAACTTGTGCTGATCTTTATTGTATATTTGGCTAGTCTTTAAGAAATCATAATTGTTTTTCTTTTCAGTCGGTTCTGCCACTTCTGGTTCTCCTGCAGATTCGAACTCTGCAAGGATCAACTGATCTTGCCGCAATCGTTTGCTATATTTCAATAACTCGCCTGGGTTTTCCTTTTGGAAGGGAGCCGTTGGCTGGCCAGGTTTTCGTTCTGAAATAAATGGTTTTTTCCGCTTACTTGTAGTAGCTGTTGGATCCGTTGTCAGATAGGGGGCTGTACGTTTCTTTTTCAGATCTTCACGCGCACGCTCTCTAGCTTCCTCTGCATAACGATTGGCAGGGCTTTTTTTATCAATCGGCTCTTTAAAATCAGGTTTTCTTACTGGCCGTCTTTTCGGTAGGGGCTCTTCTAGTGGTTGGTGGTAAGGATGCTTAGGTTTGGTATTTTCAGCAATCGGTTGCCATTCCAAATAATTTTTATCCACATAGTCGCCTGTAATGTTACTAATCAAATCTGTTTCATCATACAGGTTCATGTGAGGCATCTCTGTTAACATCAACTCATTATCCCCTACTTGAGGAAAATATTTTTCTGTCATGCTTTCTTCCTTTCGACACTCCATTAATTATAAACTATTCACAGAATTTTTCAAGCTATTCTGACTGAATTCCAAGAATCTCACGAATTTCCTCAACCGATAAACTAGATCGTGTTTCCGTTCCATCTAAAATCGTTGAGACCAAGTGTCTTTTGGAAGCTTGCAGTTCTTGGATTTTTTCTTCAATCGTACCACGAGTAATCATGCGGTAAACTTCAACATTTTGTTCCTGTCCCATTCGATGGGCACGTCCAATAGCCTGGTCTTCCACTGCAGGATTCCACCACAAATCGACTAAGATGACCGTATCGGCACCAGTGAGGTTCAATCCAACCCCTCCAGCCTTCAGAGAAATGAGAAAAGCATGGCGCTCACCTGCATTAAAAGCATTGGTCATTTCTTGTCGATCTTTAGCGGGAGTAGAACCTGTGATTTTAAAGGAGGTCATGCCAAGCTGGTCAATTTCCTGCTCTAGGATATCCAGCATGCCTCTAAATTGAGAGAAGATCAAAACCCGGTGTTCGCCATCCTTGATTTGACCCAAAAGATCTCGAAGGCTCTCCAATTTCCCACTATCTCCCTGATAATCTTCCATAAAGAGGGCGGGGGTATCACAGATTTGGCGAAGGCGCATGAGACCCGAGAGAATTTCCACCTTACTCCGATTTAGTTCTTCCTCGCTAGAGCTTCGAACCCGATCTTGAATTTGTTTTAATTGAGCCAAATAGATCGTTTTTTGACTTTCATCCAACTCATTGTGATAGGTTGTTTCAATCAAGTCCGGTAATTCTTGGAGCACTTCATCTTTTTTCCGTCTCATGACGAAAGGTTTGACAAATCGCGCAATGGTCTCAGGACTCAACTTTTGAAATTCTCTTTTAGCTGGGAAGAGCCCTGGAAGGACAATTTGGAAAATAGACCAGAGTTCACCCACATGATTTTCAATCGGTGTCCCAGATAAGGCAAACACATGCGGAACCTCAAAGCCACGTAAGTGTTGGGCAATCTTGGTTTGGGCATTTTTCATGACCTGGGCTTCATCTAGAATCAAGTACTCATACTGATTCTTCTGGTATTCCTCCACATCTTGACGGAAAGACGCGTAACTAGTGATAACTACCTGTGGATTGGTTGCGATGAGTTCATCTCGGTGCTGCTTGAGACCATAGACGACTGCCACTTCCATCTGAGGAGCGAATTTTGAAAATTCTTGTTTCCAATTGTAGATGAGACTAGATGGAGCTAGAATCAAGATTTTAGTTTCTTTTTTTGCAACACTGGTCAAGAAGGAAATAGTCTGCAGGGTTTTCCCAAGCCCCATATCATCCGCTAAAATACCACCAAAACCATAATGATTTAACATGGAGAACCATTTGACCCCTGTTTCTTGGTAATCCCTTAGGGTCGCTTGGATTGTCATCTGAGGGAGTTGGAAGTCTTCTGGATGAGTCAAATCATGAGCTAAATTTCGAAAGTCTTCTGAAAAATGAACATTGTCTTGATCTGCCAACAAATCAGATAGCTGATAAGCGGCAATCCGGCGGGCTTGTAGTTTCCCACCCTTGCTCATTTTCGCCCGCAGATCTGCTAAGGCTCGACTGATCTTCTTAGTTTCTTCATCAAAGACAAGAACTTTCCCTGTATGGCTGACAAAATAGTCTTTTTGCCCTACTAGAGCTTTGAGGACCTGGTCCACTTCGGCTGGATCCACACTTTCAAAGTCAAAACCGATCTCCAGTAGACTGCCATTGGTTTTAACATCAATTTTTGGACGCTCCACTTGATAAAGATCTAAAAGGCTATCAGAGAGGGTAACCTCTCCTAAGGCTTCAAAAGTCGGGATCTGTTGGTGAAAGAATGGATAGATTTGCTCACTTGATAAAGGACTTCTTTGGGAAGAAAAGTCGTCTGTAAAACCTGCTGCTAGCATGGTTGAAAGGACTTCTTGCTCCTTATCGAAATCACTGGAATAAGGAAGATTGAGGAGTTCCTCACGCGTGGTCACCACACGATCCTGGTATTGAAAGACAACATCCAGTAAAACAGTCTGGTCCTGTGCTAGATCAAAATGAAATTCTGGAGTGAAATCGTGGATTAAAAAGCTGGTCGGAGCTGTTATTTGCCCCAGTTTTTTGAACTCTTTTAAACTATAGGAAAGCTTTGTTTGATCCGTTGGATCAAAATGCAGGCGTTTTTTGCGATCCTGATCCATTGGAAGATCTTGGATGGCCTTCCATAGGGTTCGCTGTTGGGGCGTCAGGTGATAGAAAACACCATTTCGAAACAGGTAAACAGCAGACTCGACAACCTTCACTTGTGGCTCCGTAATGATCAATTCGTAAAAATCACCATGGTCTTCCACCTGAAAATGAAAGAGTTCTTCCTCCCCATGGACATCCTGAAAATAGACTTCAGAAAAATCGTACATGCTGTATTGCAAGAGGAAGGAATCCAAATTCATCAATAATTCTACAGCTTCTTCAAAGAGAGTCGGTGGAAAATAAAGATGGCGTCCAGCATTGGGAAAGAAATCTTGCTCTTTCGATCCACTATCTATGACCAAGCCTTGTAGGAAATTGATCACATCCTGACTAGACCCATCAAATTCTAAGTAAGAAATGGGTTCATAGTAACTTTTGCCAATTGCAAAATGGCCTTCTTTCTGAAGGGTCTGCAAAAAAGCTAGTACATCTCTGATCACATAAGAGCGCTCGTCTGGCAAGCGACGAATGCGAAGAGTCCACAAGAATTGACCAGAGTATTCATCCTCCTGCCCGACTGCTGATAAGACATAGCGTGTTTCTTTCTTTTCGATTTTTGGAAGGACCTGGTCTAAAAACAAACTTCCAAAAGAGACCTTCTCCTGCGTTTCTTCAGTCGCCGTGGCGTCTTCTTCAAGGCTTGTAAGAGCTGCTTTCCCACTGTCATCATTCTTCAAAAAAGCTTCTACAGCTGCTAGATGCGTACAGAATTTTTTCTTTTGAAAGAAAGCACAGCTACAAAAAACGGCATCGTCGTCCAAACTGTACCGCAAGCTTTCTTCTTCCACCCGAAAATACAGGTATTTTTCTTTTACTTCCTGAAGGGAAACCTTCCCAGCTTCATAGAGAAGGCTCCCTTGTGAACGAACCTTCCCAGGAATTAATTTTGCCATGTTTACCACCTTAGATTAATCCCTTTATTATACCATATTTAAGAAAAAATTAGAAAAGATAATTTTACTATTAAAAGGATTTTAACTTACTTTTAGAAAAAAACTGAGATAGTATTGTCCCAGCTTTTCACCTGATTTCGTAATAGAGTTACCTCAATCAGCTATCCATGATTTTTCTCTTTTAACCGTCTGAGCGAACAATAGACAGAATAGATAAATAGAGAGGAGAAAGATCCTGATAGCCCACAGAAAAAGACAAAAAACACGACCTATTTTTTAATAAAATCCCCAACAATAGGATCAAGAGCTCCAAGCTTACGATCGAACCGAGAAACAAGAGATACAGATAGATTTTAAATAATAAGTACACAAACCTAAAGCTCTCATGATCTTCATGAGTTTACTCTACTCATCCTTAAAAAAGCATAAGGAATAAAGAATATCCGGACCATGAAACTACGCATCTGACTATCCTCCACTTCATTTTACCAACTTATTAAAAAAAGCAACGCTTATGCGCTACTTTTAGTTGTTTTCATAGTTGGAAGAATGAGCATTTTATCATTTGAAATATCCTTCTCCACTTTGATCCATTTGTCTCGTATTCCCTACTTCCGTTTCCGCGCAATCAAATGGATTGGAGTTCCTTCAAAAACAAAGGCCTTGCGAATTTGGTTTTCTAAGAAACGAAGGTATGAGAAGTGCATCAGTTCTTC
The DNA here is from genome assembly GCF_029589235.1 of Streptococcus taoyuanensis. Classification (NCBI taxonomy): domain Bacteria; kingdom Bacillati; phylum Bacillota; class Bacilli; order Lactobacillales; family Streptococcaceae; genus Streptococcus; species Streptococcus taoyuanensis. The sequence continues at coordinate 72,584 of NZ_JARQVW010000003.1, read as the reverse complement.
TTCATTAACAAAGACCACAAAAGTTGGCGGCTTGGTTGCCACTTGTGTCGCATAGAAGATCTTGAGGCGTTTTCCTTTATCGGTCGGCGTTGGATTAATGGCAATGGCATCCATAATCACATCGTTCAAGACAGCTGAAGGAATCCGTGTATTTTGACTTTCACTGATCTGTTTAATCATCTCTGGCAACTTGTGCAAGCGTTGTTTAGTTAGGGCAGAAACAAAGACAATCGGCGCATAAGAAAGGTATTGGAATTGATCGCGAATGTCATCTTCCCACTGCTTCATGGTATGGTTGTCTTTTTCAATAGTATCCCATTTATTGACAACAATGATCATACCTTTACCAGCCTCATGAGCAAAGCCAGCGATCCGCTTGTCGTACTCCCGAATCCCTTCTTCGGCATTAATGACCATCAAAACCACATCTGAACGGTCGATGGCCCGCATGGCACGCATGACAGAATATTTCTCAGTGTTTTCATAGATTTTACCAGATTTGCGCATACCAGCTGTATCAATCATGGTAAATTCTTGGCCATCTGCATCGGTAAAATGGGTATCGATGGCATCCCGTGTGGTTCCAGCAACAGGGCTTGCGATGACCCGGTCTTCTCCTAGGATCGCATTGATCAAGCTTGACTTCCCAACATTTGGGCGACCAATCAAGCTAAATTTGATGATATCTGGATTTTCTTCTTCTGTGTCATTCGGAAGATTTTCGATGATGGCATCGAGCACATCCCCAGTTCCGATCCCGTGGACAGAGGATACCGGTAGTGGCTCACCCAGTCCCAAGGCATAAAAGTCATAGATATCATTGCGCATCTCTGGGTTATCCACCTTGTTGACCGCTAGAATCACCGGTTTATGGGTCTTATACAAGATACGAGTGACATATTCATCCGCATCCGTGATCCCTTCTTTTCCAGAAACAACAAAGACGATCACATCTGCTTCGTCCATGGCAATTTCTGCCTGATGCTTGATTTGCTCCATAAATGGGGCATCTACGTCATCAATTCCCCCCGTATCAATGATACTAAATTTTCGATTCAACCACTCAGCTGTTGCATAAATGCGGTCACGAGTGACTCCTTCTACATCCTCAACGATGGAAATCCGCTCACCGGCAATCCGGTTAAAGAGTGTCGATTTTCCGACATTGGGACGGCCTACAATCGCAATAGTTGGTAGGGCCATGATTTCCTCTTTTCTAATGAAAGGCGAGACTTCGGTTCAAGAACGCCTCTCTTCATTTCATAATAGTTTGTGTTTTTCTAGTAGTTTTTTGGTCTCTTCTTGTTCAGGTTGACCAAATTGAGCTGCAAGGCGCTCGCTCCAGCTATCGGTTGCACGCGCTCCAGCGTAATCTGCCTGAACCTTGTCATAGGCAGTCACAACTGATAGGTCATGTTCTTGGTATTCTTCTTCAAAAGCAACCTGTTCCAATGGCAAACGTGGTTTCACTGCATGCTGCTGATTAGGTACTCCGAGAGCAATCCCAAAAACAGGATAGGTATAGTCTGGCAGACGGAAGAGTTCTGCGACTTCTTCTGAACAGTAGCGCAACATGCCGATAATCACTCCACCATAGCCGAGACTTTCAGCTGCCAATAGCGTATTTTGAGCTGCTAGAGCCGCATCCACTGAGGTGATCAGTAAGTTGTCCACCCCTTCAGGATGGAAATCCTGCTCATGAAGTTTGACAGCTTTTTCAGCACGGTTTAAATCTCCAACAAAGAGAAGAAAGACGGCTGACTGGCGAATCGCTTCTTGAGGAAGCAAGTCGTAAAGAGCTTCTTTCTTTTCCTTGCTTTTGACCACAATCACAGAATAAGATTGAAAGTTTTTCCAACTGGAAGCCATTTGACCAGCCGATAAGATTTCCTTGAGGTCAGCTTCTTTGATGGCTCCTTCCTTAAACCGGCGAACAGAAAAATGAGCATTCATTAAACGGATGGTTTCATTCATCGGCGATTGACTCCTTCCAAGTGGATTTCCTTAGCTAAAAATTTCACGCGCTCCATGACACGTTTGGCCTGCCAGGTTTCATCACCATTGCGCGATGTTGCAAAATGGCGTTCCAACTCTTCAAAATTAAAATTGGAAGTGAAGAAGGTCGGAAGATTTTCCTGCATCCGGTGCTGCAAAATCACTTGTAAAATTTCGTCTCGCACCCAGGCTGACATCTGTTCCGCACCAATATCATCGAGAATTAAAATTTCGGCTTTTTTCACCTGGTCTACGGTTTCTTTGACCAAGCCCGAACTGATGGCATTTTTAACATCGATAGCAAAACTTGGGAAATGTAGTAGAGTGGTAGAGGCCTGGCGTTTTTCGGATAAATCATGAGCCAGGGCTGCCATCATGTAGCTCTTTCCTACTCCAAAATCACCATAGAGGTAAATTCCCTTTTGATACTCGGGATAGTTGGCTACAAAATTAGCTAATTCCTCAAAGGCCACAAATCGTCCCTTATCATCGAGCTCTACCTTGGCTAGACTCGCTTCTTTCAAAGTTGAAGGGAGATTGATCAAGTTGAGACGTTGGTTGATCGCAACACGTTTTTGGGCTTCGATTAACTCTGGTGTCTCCTCATAAGTGACATCCGCATATCCTTCATTCATGGTGAGGATGGGCTTATAACCTTTGGCAATATAATCCGGATCTCCCAATAAGAAACGGTTGCGCTCACTGATGTATTGATTAAACTTTGAAATACTACGACGAATTTCTTGCTCAGACAAAGACTGGTCTTTGATAAAGGCAGCGACTTCTTGGTCTGCCAAGATCTGTGCGACCAAATCCTCATAGTTAAATTGACGCGCACGATTCATGTGAGACATGGTTTGACCTACACTTTCCATCTACTCACCTCCTTGATTCAGTTTTTCTAACAGGCGTTGTTTCTCTTTAGCGAGATCCACCTTTTCTTCTTGACTGGTTTGATTTTGATAATGTGGTTGACTCCACTTGGGAACATTGTTTTGCTTACCCTTGGCTGATGTAGGACTCGTCCCCTTGTTTCCTTGAACCTTAGCCTGTTTCTGGCGTTCTCGAACTTTTAAAATCGCCAGTTCCGCACTGTTGACTCCTTGATAAGAAAAATCATTTCCTACCTTCAAAGCATACTTTTCATTCAGATTAGCAGACTGGGTCTTGTTAAAGGTCAACAATAAGATAATATTGATCACCTCATCTAGTAAGCCTAGATCAGCTAACTTGGATAAAGTCTTGCGTTCGCTCTGCGTAATGGTCGCATTGCGTGCCTTCTTAATCTCCGCTAGAAATTGTAGGCTGGATTTTGCCTTAGCTTCTCTCAGAATGGTTTCTTCCTGACGGCTATAGGACATGCGGGGTTGCTCTTGGTTGGCCTGAGCCAACTTTTGCTTCATTCTCTTTGGAGAGACAATCCGGTCTACAGCCGTTTCTTTTGCTAGGAGATAGGTTTCATACCAGGTCCATTGTTGCTCTTCTGCGATGGCAAAGAGAGCTAGGGTTGCTTCTCCTTCATCCGCAAAACGAAGTCCATCACGCCCCATCATTCGCTTAAACATCTCCATATCAAACTGCTGTTTCTTACTTGGAAGAACGGTCGTCTCCCCAGCATCTATTCCAAAGACTTGCGAGAAGGAAACTTGCCGTCTAGTCCCTAAAGAGCGTACTGGGAGCAGATCTTCCACGGCCTTTTCCCCAATCTTTTTTTCAAGCAAGCGTTTGAAAACAGCATTCGAAAAAAATTCTCCTGCCTCAAGAGGAGCATGTAACTGAATGGTGATCCCAACTTCTTCCTCATAGAGATCGATCAACCCCATGGCAATTAACCGGTCAAAAGCCAGTAGCAACTGTGGAAATCCTATATTCAAATGATTGAGGATTTGAGCCAGTAAATATTGTTTTTCACCCTGATCATAAGAGGCCAGCAGATAACGATAAACCGTTACCGTTTCCACCTCCAAAATAGGCAGGTAATACTGCTCCAATGCAGCCCCTGCCGGTGGAAGAAGATTATTTTTTAAAAATGCGAAAGGCGTATTGGGCTTCATCTATTTTTCCTTTTTCTTCTTGGTTCCCTTCGTAATTTGTTTCAAGAGGGTTTCTAACTCACCGACATCCTTGAAACTCCGGTAAACACTAGCAAAACGGACATAGGTGATCTCATCTAGATCTGCTAACTCATCCATGACCAACGAACCTATATATTCACTGTTGATTTCATTATCACTTTGGCTGCGAACCTTTTGCTCGATCCGGTTTACAATTTCTTCGATTTCGTCACTAGAAACAGGCCGTTTTTGAGCTGAGCGGATAATACCATTAAAGATTTTATCACGAGAAAATTGCTCGCGTGTCCCATCCTTTTTGACAACCACTAGGGTCCGCTCTTCCACTCGTTCGTAGGTAGTAAAGCGATAATGGCATTCTTCGCATTCCCTGCGACGACGGATGGTGTTCCCATCTTCAGCTTGTCGACTATCCACCACACTAGACTTACTTCCACCACATTTTGGACAACGCATTTGCTACCTCCTTAAACTGTTTTAACACTTCATTTTACCATAAATTGAATCGTAAAGAAAGCAGAAGAACAGGAGAATCCCCTATGCTTGCTCCTCATTGATCCATAAAAAAGAGTCGAAGGACGATTGAATAAAATCGTTTTCCTTTCGACTCTCCATTTATATTAAAGTGATAATTCAGCTTCTAAGCCATAGTGATCACTGACATGGGGTTTGTTTTGATCATCAAAAATGACATGTAGACGCTGGATGTCCCATTCTGGACTTGCAAAGACGTAATCGATTCGCAATGGAACTTGATTATCCGTCCAGCCATCGATTCCAGGTCCTACAGTATAAGTCCCCTTTGTTTCTTTGGCTTCGATAAAACTATCTTGAAGTTTTAGCGAACTGGATAGAATCGTTTCATACCCTTCTTGACCAGCAGGATTATTGAAATCACCAGCTAGAATAAAAGGTTTGCCTACTTGGCTGAAGTAGTTCTCAATGCGTGGCCACTCAAATTGGAAACCTTTGTCCCACCAAGAAAGATGGACGCTGGCAACAGCAATCTCTTTGCCATCTACACTTGTATGGGCAACGGCTACTCGACGAGTATGGTAGTCCGTTGGATCATCCATATTGGATACCAAAATCTCATCTGCCTTCAAGGGTTGACGCGAAAGAACGGCCACACCCTCATTGAGGTGATCATAGCCAATATGGTTGTAGGCCCAAGTCCAATAATAGTGGAGTCCATGAGCAGCTAACTCTTCTACCAATACGCGAACAAAGTGATCCTTGTGAATCGCTACAGATGATGGCAAAGCTTGATAATACTCATCTGTTTCGACTGTTTCTGAGGCCATTTCTTGATTGACCTCTTGGAAACAGATCACATCATATTGCGCTTCTAAAATTTGTTCCTTGAGGGTTTCAAATTTTTGCTGAGCATTCTCTTCCATCCAACTATGGGAATTTAATGTTAAAAATTTCATCCCCTGATTTCTCCTTCTCTCCAAATCAAGAAACGGCAAGAGGCCGGGTGCACTGCCCCAACCTCATTTTCTTTGCCGATGTCTTTTATAATTCTACTGTTGCAACTGGTGCATTTGCTACCAATTTACCAGTATGTTCGACCTTAACGGATTTAATCGCATCTGCATTTGTGAAGACAACAATTGTTGAAGTTTCACGACCAGCTGCATGGATTGCATCAAGGTCTGCTTCTACCAAGAGGTCTCCAGCAGCCACTGTTTGACCTTCAGAAACTTTAACCTCAAATGGTTTTCCTTCAAGACTAACAGTATCTAGACCGATGTGAACCAAGACTTCCAAACCATTATCTGTTACCAAACCAAGGGCATGTTTGGTTGGGAAGACGCTAGTAACTTTACCAGCAACTGGTGAAACGATGTGGCCATTTTCAGGCTCAACTGCAAATCCGTCACCCATCATTTTTTGTGAGAATACAGGATCTTTCACATCTTCGATGTTGATCACTTCACCATCTGCAACGGAATGCACTTCATCAGTTACCCCTTTAAAGGTTGCTTCAGCTTTTTGAACTGCTGTCATTTGGCTAGGAAGTGTTTCAGGAATAACTTCACCCGAATCAAGAACGTCTTGGATATCAGATTTCAATACGTCAGCTTTAGGTCCGTAGATTGCTTGGACACCTTGTCCTTTCATGACAAGACCCATAGCGCCTTCAGCTTTCCATTGTTCTTCTGTTCCGACTTTTTCAGCGTCCTTAACGGTTACACGAAGACGAGTCATACATGCGTCAACGTCTACGATATTGGCACGTCCACCAAGAAGGTTGATGATGTTAATGACTTGTGAGCTTGCTGAGCTTGTAGCAGCACCTGCTGCTGCACCATCTCCTGCAGGGGCATCATCATTTTGTTCATAGTTACCGTTACGTCCTGGAGTCGCATAATTGAATTTCTTAATCATGAAGTTGGCAATGAAGTACATGATAAATCCAAAGAGGACTGTTACCCATACAAAGTTAAAGATATCTAATGCCAAACCAGCGTTGATGGCCATTGGTGTACGTGTCAAGAACTCGATTGAACCGAATGAGTGAACACGAAGGTTAACCACGTCAGCCATTGCAAAGGCAGCACCTTGAACAAGAGCATAGATGATGTACAATGGTGTAGCAATAAACATGAACATGTATTCAATTGGTTCTGTTACACCTGTCAAGAATGTTGCAAGGGCAGTTGCAACAAGCATCCCTTTGTATTTTTCTTTTTTATCTGGATCCACATTGCGGTAGATGGCAACCACAATACCCATCAAAATACCAAATGATCCGATCATTTGACCAACTTTGAAACGAGCTGGTGTGTAGGCATGAAGCAAGTGTTGGTATTGGCTAGGATCAGCTTTCTTCAAGTTGACAAGGTCTGTTACCCAAGCCAACCAAAGTGGATCTTGTCCAAATACAGTTGTTCCTTTGGCAGCACCTGTAAGAACTTGGTAGCTACCACCCAATTGAGTATAGTTGATTGGAATGGTCAACATGTGGTGAAGACCAAATGGCAAGAGAAGACGTTCTAAGGTACCGTACAAGAATGGTGCCAATACTGGAGCAGTGGATTGGGAGTTGGCGATCCAAACACCAAATCCATTAATTCCTGATTGAACTACTGGCCACAAGGCTGCCAAAACCAAGGCTGCAAGAGCTGAACGGACGATAACAACGAATGGTACAAAGCGTTTCCCATTGAAGAAAGAAAGGGCTTCTGGGAGTTTACGGTAGTTGTAGTATTTATTGAAGGCTGTTGCTCCAACAAAACCTGAGATAATCCCTACAAACACCCCCATATTAAGTGCCGGTGCTTCAAGGACACTAATGAAGTAGTCTGCAACTTTAATTGATCCACCTAAGATCGTGTGAACGGTAGCATCCTTATCGGCCAACATTGCAGATGTCACTCCGAAAACTGCACCGGTAATACGGTTAATCAAGATGAAAGAGAGACCAGCCGCAAAGGCACCCCCAGCACGCTCTTTGGCCCAGCTACCACCGATAGCAAGGGCAAAGAGGATGTGAAGGTTACCGATAACCCCCCAACCGATTTGTTCGAGAATTCCACCTGTAATAACAAGTGGAGATAAATTCGGGTTGATCATAGGGATTGATTTCCCGATTGAAATCATCAACCCAGCCGCTGGCATGACAGCGATAACGACCATCAAGGCCTTACCAAACTTCTGCCAGAATTCAAAGCTAAATAAACTTTTGAATGATCCTTTATTCATCATTCAACCTCCTTATATTGTTTAAGGCTTTTGTTTTTAAGAAAACGTTTGCGCTTAATTTGCTTCTAGTATACCACATTTTAAAAATTTGTAAAGCCTTACATTCATTTTTTCTCCAAATTTTATCATTTTTTATCTTTTTTAAGCCAAATCCTTTTTAAAACCCATCCTTTCCAAACGCAAACGTTTCCCTTGGAGTATAAAAATATTCGAACCCTCTAAGGGTTCGAATATTTTATTCTAATGCATCTTGCATGGCATAGCCAATCCCACGAACGGTCTTAATATAGCTTTTTTGACCTGGTAGATCAATTTTCCCACGGAGATAACGGATATAGACGTCCACAATATTAGTCTCACCTGTACTCTCGTACTTCCAGACACTCTCCAATAACTGATCTCGTGTCACCACTCCTTTGCTTCCCATCAGGGTCGCTAAGAGATCATACTCTCTGCGGGTTAAACTAATCATGTCTTTCCCACGATAGACGGTATGGTGTTCCACATCAATGCGCAAATTGCGGTATGATGTTGGGATTTTCATCTGGCTACAATGTTGGTCAATATAATCACGTCCTCTAAAAATGGCTGTGATCTTATCTACCAAATCGCTGATAATAAAGGGTTTGACCATATAGGAAACAGCAAAGCGCTGAATACTCTCTTTGTGCTCAGCAATTTTTTCGCGGCTATCCAAAACAATCAAAACAGAAGCTGGGCGAATCTGACTGATTTCCTCTGCGAATGTTTCACCAGACATATCTGACAAATCGTAATTAAACAAGATCAGATCATATTTGGTCGCAGCAATCAAGGCCAGACCCGCTTTCCCATCTTCGACCACATCAACTTGATACCCCTCTTTTTGAAGTTCCAAATCAATGAAGCGAGCGATTTGCTTCTCATTTTCTACTAGTAGAACTCGTTTGACCATAGAGCAAGATTATTTTTCGTCGTACCAAGAATAGTGGAAGGTACCTTCTTTGTCTTTACGTTTGTATGTGTGAGCACCAAAGTAGTCACGTTGTGCTTGGATCAAGTTCGCTGGAAGATCCGCTGAACGGTAGCTATCGAAGTAAGTGATGGCTGCTGAGAAGGTTGGTACGGGCACACCAGCTTGAACAGCAAGAGCTACGATATCCCGAACTGATTGTTGGTACTTAGCAGTAACATCTAAGAAGTACTCATCCAATAGAAGGTTAGCAAGATCTGCATCGCGGTTGTAAGCATCTGTGATCTTTTGCAAGAAACGAGAACGGATGATACATCCATCGCGCCAGATAGATGCGATGTCTGCAAATGGCAAGTTCCAGTTGTTTTCTTTAGAAGCAACACGCAATTGCGCAAAACCTTGTGCGTAAGAGATGATTTTTGAGAAGTAAAGGGCTTGACGAATCTTTTCGATCAACTCAGCCTTGTCTCCTTCAAATTTGAAGGCAGCTGGTTTTGGAAGAACCTTGCTAGCATGTACACGTTCTTCTTTGTAGGCAGAGATGTAACGGGCAAATACTGACTCAGTGATGAGTGACAACGGCACACCAAGGTCAAGCGCTGATTGGCTAGTCCATTTACCAGTTCCTTTGTTTCCTGCAGCGTCCAAGATGTAGTCTACGATTGGTCCATCTTGACCTTCGTCGTCTTTGCGTTTCAAGATATCCGCAGTGATTTCGATCAAGTAGCTGTCCAATTCACCCTTGTTCCATTCAGTGAAGATTTCAGCCATGTCTTCTGCAGAAAGTCCAAGCAAGTGTTGCATGAGGTCATAGCTTTCTGCGATCAATTGCATATCCCCGTACTCGATCCCGTTGTGGACCATTTTCACGTAGTGACCAGCTCCATCAGGACCGATGTAAGTCACACATGGTTTTCCATCTTCAGGCGCTTTTGCAGAGATTTCTTCAAGAACGTCAGCTACCAAGTCATACGCTTCTTTTTGCCCACCAGGCATGATTGAAGGACCTTCAAGGGCACCTTTTTCCCCACCAGATACACCAGTACCAATAAAGTTGATTCCTGAGTTCGCCAATTCTTCATTACGACGGATGGTATCTTTATAGAAAGTATTTCCTCCGTCGATCAAGATGTCACCTTTATCCAAGTGTGGAAGAAGGGCTTGGATAGTTGCGTCTGTACCAGGTCCTGCTTGAACCATGAGCATGATACGACGTGGTTTTTCGATTGAGTTTACGAAGCTTTCGATATCATAGCTTGGCACAAAGTTTTTATCAGGGTGGCAAGCAATTACATCTTCTGTTTTTTCTTTACTACGGTTATAAATGGCAACTGTGTAGCCACGAGATTCGATATTAAGGGCAAGGTTACGACCCATTACGGCCATACCAACAACACCAAAGTTTGCTTTAGTCATGTGACACTCCTCTTTATAGTTTGCCTTTATTCTACCATTTTTCCTCCTCAAAAGAAAGCAGAAAATAGCTTCCCGCCTTCTCCAAGAGGGAGAAGATCATGCAAGTCATTTGATCTTAAAAACAAAAGTGCCCGAGAAACAGTTCTCAGACACTTCTTGATGAATGGCATTAATCTTCTTTAGAAGCTAACTCCTCTGCTTCAATGACCGGTTGTTCTCCTTCTTTGAGTTTATTGACCGTCATATTGACCCCAAGAGCTCCTGCTAGCAATTGACGAATATCAAATCCGGCTCCTTGAGAGACTTGGTCGATACTTTGCATAATATCTCCCACCATCTTAGAAGCATTGCCTTCCCCGTACATGGTGATCTTATCAACCTTGGTTAATGGTTCTGCGACAGCACGCGCAATTTCAGGCAACTTATCAACGACCATTTCAGTAATGGCAGCTTCTTGCATTTTCTTCATCGCTTCGGCCTTTTGGTCCAAACCTTTGGCTTCGGCTTCCAGTTTCAAGCGAATAGCTTCAGCCTCGGCACGACCTTTAGCCTCAATAGCTTCGGCCTCTTGCAATTGGGCAAATTTCTCAGCTTCGGCTTGGGCTTTCCGAGCTTCGGCTTCTTTTTGTGTTTCGAAGAGTTCTGCTTCCGCCTTGCGTTGGCGTTCAATCAATTCTGCTTCTGCAGCTTGTTGACGCGCATATTTTTCAGCTTCAGCTTGTTTGCGGATATTGGCATCCAATTCTTGTTCACGAACCTTAACTTCGCGCTCTTTGACTTCTGCTTCTTTTTCTTGCTTCATGATATTGGCTTCGGCTGCTACGCGCTCTTGTTCACGACGTTGCACTTCTGCCTCAATCCCTTTAGCGGCATCTGCTTTTGCTTGGGCAATATCTGCTTCTTGCTTGAGGGCTGCTTGTTTGAGTTTTAATTCATTTTGTTTTTGCGCGATTTCAAGATCGGCAGCGACGCGTTTGTCGTTAGCCAATTTATCTTGTTCTGCTTCGACTTCCTTGCGTTCGCGTTCTGCTTTGGCTTTGGCAATCAAGGCATCTTTCTTAATGGTTTCAACATTTTCAATCCCGAGGTTATCGATGACTCCCCCTTCATCAGAGAAGGATTGAACCGTAAAGGCGATGACTTCTAGACCCATTTTAGCCAAGTCTGGCGCTACGTTGTCTTGCACTTTTGAGGCAAACTCTTGACGGTCATTGACCATCTTACGGAGTTCCATCTGACCGATCACTTCCCGCAGGTTTCCTTCCAAGACATCTTGGACAGAGTTGGAAATATCTGTCGTATTCCAGTTCAAGAAGTTTTCTGCAGCCCGGGCAATCATTTCATCGGTTGTACCAATTTTTAATTTAACAGCTGCATCGGCACGGACGTTAATGAAGTCCAGTGTTGGGACTGCTTCAGATGTCCGAACATCTGTCGAGAATTGCTCAATATCAAGATAAGAGCGTTGTTCGACAAAGGGAATCATAAAGCCAGCTTTCCCACGCAAGTGACGTTGCTTCCGAAGACCGGTAATGACCACGACTTCGTTGGGTTTAGCGTTCACATAACCTTTAACAAGCAAAATCAAAATAATAACTGCGACTATTAGGCCGGTAATCAACCAACCTGGAATAAATAAAGTATCCATACTTTTTCTCCTTTTTAGAGGTCTCCCCTCTGTTATTTATTAATCCTAGTATATCAAAAGAAGGCCTTTCCTCAAAGAAAAGACCTGTATTTATGTCTAAATTTATCAAATGTAATCTCTAGCTTATTCTTCGTCAAACAAGCCATTTAGACCAGCGAAAGGACTGTTTTCTTCTTTCTTGATCGCTTGAGCGGCTTGGTATTCTTCTTCGGATAGGATTTTCCAATCATTGCCTTCGATAAAACCTTGTCCAGCCTCTTCTTCTGGAGTAAGAACCTTGAGGGGAATATTGAGCAGGATATTATCCGCTACGCTTTCACTCAGGTCAATCTTCCCACCTTCGATTGGAAGGATCAAGTCTTCCTCTAGGGCCTCGATATCTGCGTCAGACTGTACATCCTCCGCAAACACCTCTGTTACAGGATAGCTCTCTTGAAGCTCAACAGGCTCCATGCTTCGGCTAGATGCCAAAACGATGGTATAGCTCAACTGGTAATCCAAGACATAGAGGCCTGTATCATAGGCTACTCGTCCTGTCGCTGTCACATTCTTTAAATCAAGAATTTCTGGATTACGCTTTTGCAATTCTTTGAGCAAATCCAACTCTTGATCAAAGGCTAGTCCTTCAGGATTTTTACGGATTTCTTGTGTAAATAGGTTCATTCTTTTGTCCTCAAATCTTCTAGATACTACTAGTATATCATGAAGCTGCCCCTCAACCAAGAAGTCTCCTCAAGAATTTGTTATAATCATGAAAAAAGATACAGAAACTAGGCAATTGGTGTTGTACACAAGGTCCCACCATCTCTTGGACAAAAGAGGGTCACTTGCTAGGGCATTGAGCAATGTTAGATAGAGGAGAATTCATGAAAGATATCGGAGCAGTTTTTCGGCAAATACGTGAAAGTCGCCACATCTCTTTAGAGGAGGCTACGGGTGGCGAATTTTCACGCTCCATGCTATCTCGATTTGAAAGAGGGGAAAATGACCTGACCACGCAACGTTTTTTTCAGGCCCTTCAACAGATCAAAACCAGCCTCAGTGAGTTTTCCCATCTAGCTGGAATCGATCAGCACTCTTTTATTCCCAAATTGTTGAAAGAGCACTATGAAAACATGAGCTTGGAACACGACCAAGCCTTGTACCAAAGCTACCAGCTAGCCTATCAGAAAGATCACAAAAAAGAAGACTTCTTAGCCAGCATTATTCTCAAGGCCCAAATGCTTGGCAACTATCCTGAGGTAGAGTTGGCCGCTAGCCAAGAGGAACTAGATTTCCTCTATGACTATCTCTTCTCTGTCATGATCTGGGGAAATTTTGAGTTAAGCCTATTTTCACTGACCTCTCCTCTTTTCCCTAGTCAGCTCTATCGACAATACACAGAGGAGTTGGTCCAAAGAGATGATTTCAAGCTTCTCCTAGACTCTTCTCGTCCTGCCCTTAACTCTATTTTTCTTAATGGCTTCTTTCTGGCCATTAGTTCAAATGAATTTGAAGATGCATCTTATTTTGACCAACTAATTAACGACCACTTTTACTCTGAAAACGAAGCCTACCTTCGGACGGTTTATCTCTACGCCAAAGGAGAATTTCTCTATCGAAAGGGAGAGAAAGAAATTGGTCTTGAAAAGATGGAACAGGCCATCCAGGTCCTATCCATTCTTGATTGTAAGGACAGTGCCAACTACTACAAACAGGGCCTGCAAGAACTGATCAATAAATCCTAAAAACTCACAGATCTACTCTGTGAGTTTTTGTTGAAAATATGCAACATTAATTTTTTCTTGCTTTTTAGGTTTACAATAGGACTATCAAATAAAGAAAGAAGGTTCTTCCCATGATAACCAAACTAAAAAGCCACTTCCTCCGCTTTCTTCTCTCACATACCAGCGTCTATCTGAAGGATCAGGAACTTCTTCTCTCTGATGATGAGAAACTAGACCTCTTCAAACAGATCGTTCGATCTATCAAACAAGTCCTAGCAACTGATCACGTGAAGGAGGAAGGCTTATGAAACTCTTAGTCCGTAATAAGATTTTTGCCTTACTCAGTCTTTCTCGCTTTTTGAATACCCTGGGCGCTGCCATCTACAATCTGGTCTTTGTGGTCTTTGCTGCCAGTATGCCGCAACCGAGCCTAGCAGTTGGCATTGCCAATCTCATTGTATTTATTCCTAGCCTCTTTACCATTTTTGTCGGAATGAAGGCTGACCGCACGAAGAAAAAAGCTAACTGGTTGATCCGCATTGGCTATCTTCAAGCCATCCTCTTCATCCTTATTGCTCTCATGACCAAGATTCCGGGTTACCTTGCCTTTTCGATTGTTTGCTTCTTAAACATAGTTTCAGATTGTTTGAGTGATTATCGCGGAGGCTTGCAACTCCCCATCATGAAAAAGAACATCCCCGACGAGGATTTGATGGAGGCCTATTCCTTCAACCAACTGCTTAGCATGGTCTGTTCGATTTCTGGACAAGCTCTAGGAGTTTGGCTGTTAGCTATCAGTCATCAAAATTTTGCCCTGGTCGCTTCGATCAATTCAGTGACTTTTCTCCTGTCTTCCACTTGTCTCCTGATGAAAAAAAAGCAGCTGACACATGATCCCGTCATTGAGCCCAAAAGTAAGAATTCTTTGGTACACGAATGTCAAGAGATGTACCAGAACGCCAAAAGTATTTTTGCAGATGAGGAGGTTCACCACTTTGGCAAGTTGCTCTTCTCATTGGTTCTCATCAATGCCCTAGGGGGATCCATCTCAGGTATCTACAATTTGCAACTGCTTCACTCCCCCTTCTTTCAGTTGAGCTTTAGCCAATCCCTCTTGATCTTGGAGGCAGTGACTATTTTAAGTATGGTCTGGGCTAGCCTGACACCCCACGATTATTTTTCCAAGCAATCGCTCCACCATACCCTCCTGTGGATCGCAGGTGGGCTGACCATGCTTGGGCTCACAAATATCTTGGTACACTGGGACATTCTTTCCCTTCTACTCATCACTTTCCTTGGTTATCTTGTAGCAAAAATCAACCCAAAAGTTTCCAGTCTTTTAATGAGTAAATTGCCCGCTGAAAAATTAGCTTCTACCTCTAGCTTTTTGGGACTGATGGTCAGCTTTGCCATGCCACTTGGGACAGCTCTCTTTTCTAGTCTAGCTATCTGGAGCCTTCCCCTAGCTTGGGGGATCTTTGCCATCCTTGGTTTCACTACCCTCCTCTTAACAACCAAATAAAAAATCCACCGTTTGGTGGATTGAGCTTGAGGACAAAGTCATCTTAAAAACTTTCCTTAGGTGAGGACGGACGTCAGCGAACTTCGAAGAAGTTCCATGACTAATTATTGAGTCTAAGGTCTCAATAATTCCGAGTGCCTGAAACTAAATAGCTTCAGGCACTTTTCTCACGGCGGAAAGTTTCAATAGATGAGTTAATAATTCTAAAGAATAAATTTCTTTTATTTGTATAGAATTTATTAGATTTATAAAGAAAAACAGTTTTCCCACACTCTCAATCCTGCTAATGATGGATTTTTTACATTTTTCTTAGGCGAGCCACTCGCTCAGCAATGGGTGGGTGGGTATAAAAGAGTTTTTGCAATCCGGATTCTTTTTTTGGATCGTTGATAAAAAGAGCACTGCTCGCATCATCGACATGTCGTTGCATTGGTTCGCTATTGTCTAGCTTTAACAAAGCATTTATCATTCCTTGAGGATTCCGTGTCAATTCAACACTTGAAGCGTCTGCTAGGAACTCCCGTTGACGAGAAATGGCTAACTGGACCAAGGTCGCTGCTAATGGTGCTAAAACGATGGCAAGCAAGGAAAGGATCAAAATTACAATCTCCAAACCACCGCTACCTTCTCGATCATCGTCCCGGCTACGACCACCGCCCCACCACATCATCCGGCCACCAATGCTAGAAAGCATGGTGATGGCACTTGCAAGGGCAACTGCAATCGTGGAGATGCGGATATCGTAATTGCGAATGTGGCTGACTTCGTGTCCGATGACTCCCTCCAATTCCTCACGATTCATCACAGCTAGAAGACCTGTCGTTGCTGCAACAGCTGCATTTTGAGGATTAGATCCTGTCGCAAATGCATTCATAGAAGGATCATCCACAATATAGACCCGAGGCATGGGGATCTGAGCTACCATAGCCATATCTTGTACAATATGGTAGAGTTGAGGGGCTTGCTCTTCGGTCACCTCACGCGCCCCGTTCATCCGCATGACAACTTCTGTTGATTGGAAAATCATACTAAAGGCATAGATACCGCCAATGATTAAGGCTAGGATGACGCCACCAAGGGAGGAGCCTAACCAGAGGTAGCCAACGGCTGCTCCGATAAGAGCTAAGAGTATGAAAAAAGCAATAAGGAGAATCCAGGTTCTCCTTTTATTGCTTGCAATTTGGTCAAAGAGCATATTAGTCTCCTAATCCGCTAAAGTCCACCTTTGGTACTGCTTTTTCTTCTTCAGGCACTTGAAGAAATTCAGCTTGTCTGAAGCCGAACATTCCAGCAATTACGTTTGTTGGGAAAGTTTCCAACTTGACATTGTAGTTGCTTGTGACACTGTTGTACAATTGACGCGCATAAGAAATTTTGTTTTCTGTATTGGTCAATTCTTCTTGCAACTGCATGAAGTTGGTGTTAGCTTTCAAGTCTGGGTAGTTTTCGGCAACCGCAAAGATGCCTGCTACTTGACGGGAAAGAGCATCGCTGGCCGCCATTGCTTCTGCAGGTGAAGAAGCTTGCGCTACTTGTTGGCGAAGTTGAGTCACTTTTGCTAGTGTATCTCCTTCGTACTTAGCATAGCCTTTAACGGTTTCGATCAAGTTTGGAATCAAGTCATTCCGACGTTTCAATTGCACATCAATTTGACTCCATGCTTCACGAGTTTGCATGCGGCTTTTCACCAAACCGTTGTAAACTCCTACTACAATCAACACAAGGACCACAAGGATCCCAAGAATAATCCAAATCATTTTATTGAATTCCTTTCATTTCTTTCTACCAGTATATCAAATTTCCCTTATTTTGTGGTAAAATAAAAGCATGAAACCAGAAGAATTTTATGTCCGTTTAGCCGAACTCGGCTTCCCAGTAACTGACCGTCAAAAAGAGCAATACGAACGCTATTTTGAGCTCCTCGTGGAATGGAATGAAAAGATTAATCTCACTGCCATCACCGAAAAAGACGAAGTCTATCTCAAGCATTTTTATGACTCTATCGCACCCATTTTACAAGGCTTGATCGAAAACCAACCCATCCGTCTCTTGGATATCGGAGCTGGCGCCGGCTTTCCAAGCCTTCCTATGAAAATTCTTTTCCCTGAGCTGGATGTGACTATCATTGATTCCCTTAATAAGCGGATCAATTTTCTCCACTTGCTGGCTGAAGAGTTAGGTTTGAGCGGAGTTCATTTCTACCATGGACGTGCAGAAGACTTTGCGCAAGACAAGGCTTTTCGTGCCCAATTTGATATTGTAACTGCCCGCGCCGTTGCCCGCATGCAAGTCCTCTCTGAACTGACCATCCCTTATCTGAAAGTAGGAGGACGGCTTCTTGCTCTCAAGGCCAGCAATGCTCCAGAAGAGTTGGAAGAAGCCAAAAATGCCCTCAATCTGCTCTTTAGTAAGGTTGAAGACAATCTACAATATGAATTGCCAAATGGGGATCCACGCTATATCACTGTTGTCGAAAAGAAAAAAGAAACCCCCAATAAATATCCAAGAAAAGCAGGTATGCCCAATAAGCGGCCATTGTAGTAAGATACAAAGGGCCAAGCGGATAATGTCAAATAAGAGGCTGGGACAAAAGTCCTAGCCTCTCAATTATTTTTGGATTGTCAAGCAAGACGCGGTGGTTGAGTGGGCTCTACTACGCTGATTTCATCAGCTTTTACAGCCCTACTCAACTGTGAGGAGGTGGGACGACGAAATCGAATTCTAACGAATTACCGATTTCTGTCCCACTCTCTTTTTTATTTTTGTTTCAATTCTGTTCGTAGGGCTTCTTGCTGCTCTTTTGTCAGATGAACGCCCTTACTTGCAACAATCTGGCTAGAAACTTTGTTGGCAAATCTTAAGGCTTGCGTGATATCTAAGCCTTCTAAACGAGCGGATATGAAGGATCCCACATGGCTATCTCCAGCGCCTACTGTATCGATGACTTCTGTTGGAAAACCGTCTGCCTCATACCAGTTGCCATCATAGGCAACCGCTCCGTTTTCACCCAAGGTGACAATGACCAATTGCCCCGTTCTCTGATACAAGTGTTCGATGGCTGGCTGGATCTCTCTACACCCTGAAAAAGCCAGTGCTTCAGCCTCATTAACATGGAGAATTGGATGCAGATCATAAATTGCTTCCAGTCGATCCTTTGGAATCAAGAGTCCGCGTGGCCCAGGTGCGAAAATCACCTGGCCTTCTAGTTGCGAAACAGACTGCACCAATGCAAGACCGGTTGGCTCCTCAACTTCAAGGCCACACAAGTAGATATAATCAAATCGATCTGTCTCGATATCTTTTAGCCACTCTGCTTGGAAGCTATACTCCACTCCGTGGTCCGATAAGAAGGCCCTTTCACCATCAGACTCTACAAAGCAGTAACAGCAACCATTGGCCCCTTCTAATGAGATGCTAGAGGAAATCCCTAATTGTTTCAGCTCTCTCCGAATAAAATCACCATATATTCCAGAACCGACTGGCGAGACAAACTGGTAGGGTTGCGACAAAAAATGAAGGATATTAACGACATTAAAGGCACAACCTCCCACAGACCATTGCTGGTGATCAATATGGGCATCTCCTTCACGACTTGGCAAACGATCCAAGTAAATCATCACATCACAAACTGTAGAACCAATAACTAACGCAGCTGTCATCTTTTTCTCCTTACTTTGCCTTCTATTATACCAGAGGAAACATAAAAAACAACCAACTCCTTGTGGTTTGGTTGCTTCTCTTTTTAATCACGATAAACGGGTTGAGGGCCAAAGGTTTGGGAAACTGGCATGATTTCAATCCGATTGACATTGACATGCTTGGGCTGTTGGATCAACCAAGCTACGGTGTTGGCAATGTCTTCCGGCTGAATGGCATGGGCATCTCGATAGAGGGCTTCTACCCGTTTTTCGTCTCCTTTAAAGCGAACAGAAGAGAACTCCGTTCCTTCGCAAAGACCGGGTTCAATATTGCTGACACGAATCTTCTTGCCGGCTAGATCCGCCCGAAGATTGAGGGAGAATTGCTTGACAAAAGCCTTGGACGCCCCGTAAACATTGGCCCCTGGATAAGGTACAGTTCCTGCTGTAGAGCCCAAATTGATAATATAGCCATCATTTCGTTCCACCATCTGGGGCAAGATTTTCCTTGTCAGATAGGTCAAGCCGACAATATTGGTCTGAATCATGGTCAGCCAGTCTGCGACCTCTGCTTCATAAGCTGGGGCGAGGCCTAGGGCCAAGCCAGCATTATTGACCAAAACATCCACTCTCTCCCAAGCTTTTGGCAAACTGGCAAGTGCACGATCTACCTGAGAAAGATCCGTCACATCCATTTGCAGGGGATAAAAGGCTTCTCCTAACTCTTCTTGGAGGGCCTGTAATTTTTCAATGCGTCTAGCTGATCCGATCACACGGTATCCATCTGCTACTAAGCGACGGCAAATCGCTTGACCAAAGCCAGCTGAAGCTCCTGTTACTAAAATCGTTTCTGACATGTCATTACCTCCATGGATTGTAAAAACGTCCCTGATTGACAAAGATCAGGACAATACTAAAGACCAGAACAGCTAATGCTGATAGAATCATCCCATAATCTTT
The DNA here is from genome assembly GCF_029589235.1 of Streptococcus taoyuanensis. Lineage (NCBI taxonomy): Bacteria > Bacillati > Bacillota > Bacilli > Lactobacillales > Streptococcaceae > Streptococcus > Streptococcus taoyuanensis. The sequence continues at coordinate 52,964 of NZ_JARQVW010000003.1, read as the reverse complement.
CATTTCCATGGCTTGATGAGAATACCAGGTCCGCTTTTTATTTTTACCAAAGCGACGTAATTCCATAGCCGTAGAAATGCTGTCAATCCGCTCAAGTGAGCTAAAGATTAAGGGAGAGATGATTTGCAAATTGCCTTTGATCCGCTTGATCAGCTTGGCCTTTTTGGACAACTCCACCCCTCTGGCTTCCTGAGACAATTTAATCGTTTGATATTCTTCTTGTACGTCAGGAATGTAACGCAGAGTCAAGCTGACAGAATAGGCAATCTTGTAAGATACTCCAATTTGGTTGAGGCTTGAAGCAAACTGACTAGGATGGGTCGTCATCAAAAAAATCAAGGCTAGAGGTATGGTACAGACATACTTAAGAGCTAGATTAAAAAGATAAAAGAGTTCCTGCGAGGTGATACTATAGGAGCCCCACCCCTTCATCAGTACCGTCTTTGCCCCGTAGATCTCTACTCCATACTGGGGGGCAAAGAGATAGACCATGACAACATTTAACAGTGCAAAAACAAAAGCAAATGCAAGCACAAATGAAATATCCCGAAATCGAATACCAGCTGTAGAGAATAAAAGCAAGGCGCCCACACCAATTCCTAGAAGGAGCCGGGTATCATAACTCAACATGGCCGCAAGAGATACAAAAAGAAGAAAGAGTAACTTACTCGCACCTGAAAGGCGATGAAGAAAACTCGTCCCCTCATGGTAGCCGACTAATCGATGATTCATGACCTGCTCCTTTCTGTTGCATATAAAACTGCGTTAGCGCCAAGGGATCCATTCCTAATCGATTGGCTAAAGCAAAAATCGAAGTCTCTTTGAGATTAGCCTCTTGTAAAATATCCGGATGAGTGAACAGCTCTGCAGGTGGGAGATCTGCTAGAATTTGTCCGTCTGATACTACAAGGGCACGATCAGAATAATCCAACATCAGTTGCATATCATGGGTAATCATGACAATGGTATGGCCTTTTTCTTGCAAGCTATTTAGAAATTCCATGATTTCAGTGTAATTGCGCTGGTCCTGACCTGCTGTCGGCTCGTCCAAGACCAAAATTTCTGGTCCTAAAACTAGTATAGAGGCGATGGTCACCCGTTTCTTTTGCCCATATGAGAGAGCAGAAATCGGCCATTTACGAAACTCATAGAGACCACAAGTTTTCAGTGCTTGATAGACACGCTCTTTGATGTCTTCTTCAGCGACACCCCGCAAACGCAAACCTAGAGCGACTTCGTCAAAAATCATATTGGTCGAAATCATTTGATTGGGGTTTTGCAGGACATAGCCCACTCGCTCAGCCCGCTCCTTGACACTCTCCTGCTTGATATCTTCACCTCTAGAGGTGTATTGCCCATCTGTGGTAATGAATCCACAGATGGCTTTCGCAAGAGTTGATTTTCCTGCCCCATTCTTCCCGACAATCGCTAAGCGCTGCCCTTTCGGAATCGTGAGGGATATATCTTTTAAGATCGGATGATCCTTTTGATAAGCAAAGGAAATCTGCTCCAACTTCAATAGTTCTTCCGTCTCACCAGTTTTAGTAAAGGTCGCTTCTGTAATGGAACGATTCACACCAGTAAGTTCGATATCTTCTAGACGATCTAGATGCTCCAATTGATCGATATCCTGACCAAGCTGGCGAAGAGTTGTTAAATAAAGAGGTTCTCGAATCCCATTTTCAGCTAGCAGTGTCGTCCTCAACAACTCATCTGGTTGACCATTATAGAGAACTTGTCCTTGATTGATCAAGATAACCCGATCGACAGGACGGTAGAGTACATCCTCTAAACGGTGTTCGATAATAATGGTGGTCGTCCCCTGTTCTTCATGAATCTGATCGATCAGATCAATAATATCCTGACCCGACTTGGGATCTAGATTAGCCAGTGGTTCATCAAAAAGGAGGATCGGACTTTCGTCAATCAGAACACCTGCTAAACTCACTCGCTGTTTTTGCCCACCGGACAAATCTTGTGGCCGATGATCCAAGAGCTTCATCAAATCCAAGCGTTCTGCCCAACTCTGCACACGCTCTTTCATCGTTCCCAGATCCACCATGTCATTTTCAAGAGCAAAAGCCAAGTCTTCTGCGACACTCAAACCAATAAATTGGCCATCTGTATCTTGCAAAACCGTACTGACCAAGTGAGATTTCTCATAAATACTGAGATCAAAGGCTTCTTTCCCCTGAATGAGGAATTGCCCACTACTGGTTCCCTTATAGATATTAGGGATAATCCCATTTAAGCACTGGCCAATGGTTGACTTACCAGAACCAGACGGCCCAACAATCAGAACCTTTTCCCCCTTATAAATGGTTAAGTTGAGATTTTTCAAGGTTGGTTCAGACTGTGCCTTGTATTGGAAGGAAAAATCCTTCAGTTCAATCATTGCTTCTTTCATTTAGTTTGCCTTTTCCCAAAAGAGCGCAAATTGGATGGCTAACTCCGCGATGCGATCCTTGCTATCTAAATCTTCATGACTAGATAAGGTTCGGATATCCCATTTTTCTTCCGAGAGGTGGTCAGCTGCATAGAAGAAATGGCAGAGCTCAAAGCCTCTATAAACTGCTAAGGCTGCCACTGCCGAACATTCCATATCCACACAGATGGCTCCTGCTTCCTTTCGTCGCTTCATCTTGTCGATGGTTTCCCGGTAGGGTGCATCTGTCGTCCACACTTTTCCTGACTGATAAGAAACCTTGTGACTGTCCAGAAAGGCTTGGAAGAGAGGGAGGGTTTTCTTGTTTACTTCCACTTCATCACTAGCCGGAAGATAGTGGTAACTGGTCCCCTCGTCGCGAAGAGCAGCCGTTGGAATGATGATGGAAGTCGCTTCGATATCACGGTCTAAAACCCCACAGGTTCCAAAGAGCACCAGTTTTTCCATCCCAAATTGAATCAGGTCCTCTATAATCCCCACACAGGAAGCAGCCCCAACTGGTGCATTAAAGGCACCAATCTGTTGGTCTCCAATAGTGATCCCATAGACCAGGACTTCAAAATTAGCCATAGAGGTTCTTGCAATGACCTCGTGGTCATAATTCTCAAGAAGGCGCGCAAAGGTTACTCTTGAAAAGCAAGAGATGACAACTTTGGGAAATCCTTCAATTGGTTGGTGTAAGTCTTGTGGATTGATAATCGCCTGTCGATTGGCATCAAATTCTTCTAACAGCATTTCGTGCACCTCTTTCATTCTACTTCTAGGCCCCTATTATACCATAATTAGCCTAGTCATTGGTTTTTGATCAAAGGAAGGAGCATAAAAAAGAACTGCTCCCAGACGTTAGATTTTTCGGATCAAACGTCGAAAGGACAGTTCACTGCGATTCTTTTTACTTGTTTTCCAATTGCGCTAATTCTAGCAACCGTTCTTTGGACAATTTTTTAATTTCAATTTGACTAGCATCTAGCAGCTGGAATTCATCTGGCTCTAGCGCTGCCAATAGATTCTTCAGAGCAAGAGAGCCAATTGGATGGTAATTTTCTGGCTTATCCGGATCTCCATCGATCGCAACCAATAGAACTCGCCAATCAATGATACCCGCTAAGCCCACAATTTCTACATATTCTGCAGGAACATGTGGCACGCTTGGCAAGACCGTATCCGTATCTTCTGTCAAGCTATAGCTGGCTAAGAAGGCTCCTGTCTCCTCCTGTTGATAAAAACGGACTTGACTGAAATATGCTGCACTATATTGAATCTTCTTGATAAAGGCAGAGTAGGCTTCTAGTGGATGGACATGGTTCAAGACTTCCTGCACTGTATCCCGATCCAAATAGACTGGATGAGCGAAGCCTTGTACTTCAAACTCTTTTAGATCTTTTTCCTTGGTCACATTACCCAGCGTTTCTAGGATAACGACTTCATAATCAAAATGGAAAATAGAATCTGGAGTATAGCTCACGCCGTCGCTGGCCACAATCTCCGTTCCTAATACTTCTCCTAGGCGACTAAGCCATCGAAGGGCCAACTGCCAATCTTCTTCTATCGCAAAAGAGGGCACCTGAATCTGATAAGACTCTTCCTCATCAAAATAGCGTAACTGCAGAGGAAGACCGCTCTTACCAAATACGATACAGTTCAAGCCTTCAAAATCATTTAAGGGACGATGAAGGGTAGCAGGATCATAGTTGTAGGTTGTCAACCCTTCTACCAATTTAAGAACTTCCTGTGCTGCGAGTACTTTCTGATAGCCAAATAAGCTCTTTTTATTTTTGATTGAAAACACGATACTCATTTGTTTTCTCCTTTGTGAAATCGCTTACCTAAAGTATAGCACAATTTTCAATCAATTTCCATATAAAAACAGCCTGAGCTTTCAGACTGTTTGTTTCCATTATGCAGGTGCTCCATCAAGCGTTTCACCGATAAGGGCCAAACGCTCAGCAACCTCTGCTTGTGACAAGTTGTGTTCTTGGACATAACGATTGCGAGGGTGAACCCGGCACTCATGTGAGCAACCACGGAGGTACTTGTCCTCGTTTTCTTCTGAAGTCAAGATGCGACGGTTACAGAAAGGATTTCCACAGTTGACATAGCGTTCACATGGCGTTCCATCAAACCAGTCTTTGCCGACAACGCTTGGATCGACATGGTTGACGTCGACTGCAATCCGCTCGTCAAAGACGTACATTTTCCCATCCCACAGTTCGCCTTGAACTTCTGGATCTTTCCCGTAGGTTGCAATTCCGCCATGCAATTGACCAACATCTTTGTAGCCCTCACGCACCATCCAGCCTGAGAATTTCTCACAGCGGACTCCACCAGTACAGTAGACGACAACGCGTTTGTCCATGAATTTTTCCTTATTATCACGGACCCATTGTGGCAATTCACGGAAGTTGCGGATGTCTGGACGAATAGCTCCACGGAAGTGACCAAGATCGTACTCGTAGTCATTCCGAGTATCAAGGACAACGGTATCTTCGTCGAGAAGAGCTTCTTTAAACTCTTTTGGTGACAAGTAAGCACCTGTTGTTTCAAGAGGATTGATGTCATTATCGAAATTATCATCTTCTAAACCAAGGTGGACAATCTCTTTCTTATAACGGACAAACATCTTCTTGAAAGCTTGCTCTTCTTCCTCATCGATCTTGAACCAGAGGTCTTCCATCCCTGGAAGGCTGTGAACGTAGTCCATGTATTTTTGCGTTGTTTCGTAGTCACCAGATACGGTTCCGTTGATTCCTTCATCAGCGACTAAGATACGACCTTTAAGGCCGATTGATTTACAGAAGGCCAAGTGATCAGCTGCAAATTGTTCTGCGTTTTCGATGGGAACATATTTATAGTAAAGTAATACACGAATAGGTTTTGCCATGTCATTCTCTTTTCTAAGATTAAATTATCAGAATTTTTCATTCAACTATACCAGTATACTCTCCCAAGAAAACGAATGCAATTTATTTGACTGAAAAATAAAAGCCTGGTTTCCCAGACTTTTATACGATGAAACCAGGGTTCCAACTTCCTACTCTTCCTTTTCCAACTGATCCAGATAGGCTTCATAGCGTCTTTTCTCAACTTTTGCAAGAAGCATTACAAGGGTATTCACTCCCCATACAATTGGAAGATTCAGTAAAAAGGTAATAGGAAGTACTAGTAAGAATTTTGAATGGAAGGGATTTGCCTGATAGACAGCTTGGTTTAATTGAAAATTTTGAGCCAGATGAACAAGGAGAGAATAGAGGTTACTGCTACAATTCCCGTCACATTTAGATAGCTATAACTGATAAATCTCACACCCAATCGTTGACAACGCACCGAATAATATAATCCTGAGACGATGAGTAAGGCTACCACCATGATTGGACTGAGCCCCACCTTAGATGTAAAAATGGATCCTACACTAAAAACAGTTAAGGCAAGGAAAAGAAAAACAGCCATCTCAGCACCAGCCTTATGAGCTAAGCCTTCTTCTCGTTCATCTATGATTTGTTTGTTCAGCAATTGTAATCTCATCCCTTCCTCCTTATTCTTCATCCTCTAATTCTGCCTCGATCTTCTCTTGTTTTTTCCGATTGATAAGAGCAAGTGGTTTTTCAAGCAGATCTGTCAGGATGGCAAAGACGAGAATTTCTAATAGAATTTTGACCAGATACTTTGGACTCAAGATAAAGCTCATTGCTTCTCTCTTTCCAATCACATCCATAGCTGTCACAAGCACAGCAAAGAATAGACCTGACCCAAGGCGACTCAACCAGCTATCTTTTTCTAACACATCTCGGATTTCAATCCCTGAACTGATCCTTCTTAGCAGAGCATAAGCCCCCATGGCAATCAGAAGGAACATCTCAGGGAGATAAGCGACTAGGTCTAAGTCCAGGATACTGGACTTCACAAAGGCAGATAGGGCAATAAAGCAGGTCATGCCAAGGACAAGTTCTCCTGCGATTTTTCCATCAAGTAGCATAGTCCGTTCATCTTTTACAATTGGTTCTTTCTTTTGTTTCATATTCTTCCTCTTTCTATTATTAAAACTGTTACTCCCAGAACAGTTGATCCAGCGTCTTATCCAAGGTCTTACAGATGGCAAGGCAGAGACTGAGGGTTGGGTTATACTTTCCCGCCTCAATCAGACCGATGGTCTGGCGCGTCACTCCAATGGCATCTGCAAGATCCCCCTGGGTCATATCATGCTCGACCCGGGCCATTTTTAATTTGAGATTTTTCGCCACAGGCTTTTCCTTTCTTATTTTTATAGCTCTATTATACACTATATTTTCTATTTTGCAATATATATCTTGCATTTTGTAAAAAATATTTTTTACAAAACAAAAAAAGAGGCTGGAAAAAAGTCCTAGCCTCTCAATTGTCTTTGGATTGTCGAGCAAGATGCAGTGGTTGAGTGGGCTCTACTACGCTGATTTCATCAGCTTTTACAGCCCTACTCAACTGTGCGGAGGTGGGACGACGAAATTGAATTCTAACGAATTACCGATTTCTGTCCCACTCTCTTATCTTCTGTACATTTAATCTTTGGTCAAACTTCCATCTTTTGTTTGAGTCCGTGCATAAGCGATCAAGAGAAGAGAACCTGCAACAGCCACTGTTAATGCATTAAAAGAACCCGCAACAACACCTTGTAGGAAGACTTTATTGGCACTTTCCTTGTAGATCAAGACATCTCCAACCGGAGCAATCAAGCCCCAGATCACAAGGTTGGATACGATTTGAACGATGTTAAAGACAATTAATTCTTTCTTTGTCACTTCCCCTTTGAATTCACCGATTTGTTTGCGGAAGAAACCAACAAAAAGTCCAAACAAACCACTTGAAATGATCCAAGTCCACCAAAGACCACCTGACATAGCATCCTTAATGGCATGACCAATCAAGCCGATTAAGAAACCGACAATCGGACCAAAAACTACACTAAAGAGAGCTTGAAGGGCATATTGCAACTGAATGCTCGTATTCGGTGCAGGTGCAGGGATTTGCAACATAGCAATCACGACAAAGAGGGCTGCTCCAACCCCAATAGCTACAACATCTTTAATTGAAAATAATGATTTCTGTTTCATTATGATATCTCCTATTAATTTTCCATTTTTCTAATCTCGATATTCCAAGAAGCCCCAACTCCTACATTATAGGCCTTAGCAAAGGATCCCTGGTTGATGGCAAGACCAACACGGTAGAGGGAATTGATATAAAGGATTGGCTGTCCAATCCGCACGTCGGCGAAAGACTTGCCGTAGGTTACTTGGTTTTGGTAAACCAGCATGTCATTGTTATAGATGGTCACTTCAAAGCGTTCCCCAAATTCAGGTTTCAAATGATTGAACTCTTCTCGGGTAATCGAAGTCCAGAGAGAACCAAAGCGCACATCCAAGATGTCAACTGCTCCTTTGACAAGATTGTCCTCCATAACCGTTTCCACCACTGGGATTTCTACAATGTGTTCGACACTGAGTTCTGGTCCCACTTCCTCAAAGCTGATATGGCCACTGGCTAACTTAGCTCCTGTATAGGCATAGACATCACGCCCATGGAAGGTATAAGAAAACTCTGTATTGGCCCGGCGGTTCTTCACCTCTGAAATCTCACGGATAGCAACAATCCCTACATGTTTCTTGATGAAAGAGAGAGTCCCATTATCCGGAGTGACAATGTATTGATTCTTCGCCGTTTTAGCTACCACACTCTTTCGTTTAGAACCAACACCAGGATCGACCACCGAAACAAAGGTCGTCCCTTCTGGCCAGTAATCTACTGTCTGAAAGAGACGGTAACTCCCTTCAAAGATATTGTAGGGGGTAATATCATGAGTTAAGTGGTGAATTTTAAGGGTTGGTGATTCTTCTAAAGCAACCCCAATCATAGCTGATACTGCTCCATCCACCAAACCAAAGTCTGACTGAAGAACTAGTAAATTATTGTGCATCTTTATCTCCTTTTTTGGCCAATAATGGAAGAAGGATGTTCGATAGTCCCCATCCTAATCCAGCACCCATTATGACCGTGAGGACAAACCAAGTGATGGTCGCTAGATCTGGTGATACCATCACCCGATTGACATAGTCTATCGATTTACCACGATCCAGTAACGACATGCGGTAACTGGCTGGATAGAACCACATCATAAGAATGGGCCCTGTCGTCGCAAAGGCAAAAATGACAAAAGACAAGGCATTTCGTAAATTCGAGCGAAAACGACCACTTGAGGCGACCATTTCCGCAAAACTTCCGGCGATCAAGGCTGGAATAAAGGCCCCTGCACCATGACGCGAAAAGAGGAAGAAGGATCCAATCACGCAGCCAACTATAAAGATAGATCCAACTCCTTTTATTTTTTCTAGATAATAGCGGTAGATCATCCCGCCAAACAAGGCTGAAAAGGCAGGAGCATAAAACATATTTCCTTGATGATCGACCAGATTTCCAACTAAGACCCCCAGTCCAATCGCAAGAAAATAGAGGAAAGTGAAGGCTCCAACTTGTTTTATTTGATTCACATTTATTCTATTCATTGGATACTGATCCTAACGGTGGCTAATTTTCTTCGAAAGGAAGTCCCCGATAAATTGGACCAGAACGATAAGAATCAGGATCAATAAGGTCGCCACAAAGATGACATCATTGTTAAACATGTTTTTCCCGTAGTTGATGGCCAAGGTTCCTAATCCTCCAGCACCAACGGCACCCGCCATGGCGGTTTCTCCAATCAAGGAAATGATGGTCACTGTTGTTACACGGATCAAATCAGGAAGCCCTTCACGAAGGTAGACACCAACAATATCCCAGAAGGTTGCCCCACTGGCTTGTGCTGCTTCAATCACGCCTCCATCCAATTCTGACAAGACTACTTGGACTTGGCGGGCAAAGAATGGAAAGACAGCCAAGGATAGCGGAACAAGTGCCGCTGTAGGACCGATGGTATTTTTCAAGAGCAAGTAGGTCAAAGGATTAATAAAGGCCAACAAGATAATGAAAGGAATGGCGCGGAACAAGGAAGTAATTTTATCCAAAATTTGGAAAACGATTCTATTTTCGATGACACCACCTGGACGGGTCAAGACTAACAAAAGTCCTGTCACCAAACCTAAAAATCCACCAATAATGAAGGAAATAACGGTCATGTAAAGAGTCAAGTAAATAGCGGTTCCCCATCCATACTGGCCAGACCACCCTAATTTATAGACATTTGGTAAATATGTTTGAATTAACTGGATCATGCTTTTCTCCCATCTTTCACAATAGTCACGGAAACTCCTGCATTTTCTAACTCAGCTTTGGCCGTTTCCAGATTTTGATTTTCACCTGATAAGATGACCACCAATTCTCCAACAGGCGTGTTATCAAGGATCTCGATGTTCCCAAATAAAATGTTGGCAGATACTTGGTACTGCTTGTAAATATCATTGATGATAGCTGTATCTGTCACAGAACCCGCATACTTGAGATGCGCTAAAATCGAGTCATCTGGCAAGTTCTTAACAATCGCTTGTTGATTGATTTTCACCATGGCTTCATCGATTCCTGTTGCAACCGTGATAAAGTCTTGCGTCAAAGCATTTTTCGGATTCGAGAAGATATCTAAAACAGACCCTTCTTCAATCAGCTCGCCATTTTGCATGACAGCTACCCTGTTGGCAATATCTTTGACAATTTGCATCTCATGGGTGATCAAGACAATGGTTAAGCCAAGTTTTTTGTTTAACTCTTGCAACAAAGCTAGAATTTGTTTGGTCGTCTTTGGATCCAAGGCTGAAGTTGACTCATCTGAGATCAAAATTTTTGGATCGTTGGCAAGGGCACGCGCAATCGCTACCCGCTGCTTTTGTCCACCAGACAATTGTGCTGGGTAATTTTCTGCACGGTCAGCTAGACCAACCAGTTCCAACAATTTTGCCACTTTTTCATTCTTTTGCTCTTTATTTAAATTTGAATGTTTAAGAGCGAAGGCTACATTTTCTGCGACAGTCATTTGAGCCATCAAGTTGAAGTGTTGGAAGATCATCCCGATATCCCGACGTTTCTCCCGAAGGGCAGCCGGTTTTAGGGTCACCTGATCTTGATAAATCACATCCCCATCCACAGTGATGGTTCCGGCACTAGGCACTTGCAAGAGATTGATCACCCGAACCAAGGTCGATTTTCCGGCTCCGGAATACCCTACAATCCCATAGATATCGCCTTCATTAATATGAATGGTCACATCTTTGACGGCTTGGATCTGACGTTTCTTTTGCTGGAAGGTCACATCAATGTGGTCCAGCTGAATCATTGCTTTACTCATAACTTGCTATTAACTCCTTTATCAATTCAATATGGGTGTAATAATCGGCGATTTTCACATTTTCGTCGCCCCCATGATCACGGCTATTGGCATTGCCAATCCCAAAGGCTGCCATCGGTACCTGCAAAGCCTCAAATACCGTATGCATTGGCCCTGTTCCCGCTGTTGTTGGAAGAACAGAAACTCCTTCTCTATAGAAGTCTTTGGCCAGCCGAATGACATTTAAAATCGATGGGGCACTCATATCACTTCGGTAACTCATTTCACCGAGAGTATAGACCAATTCGACCTGATCATAGCCATTTTTCTTCAATTGTTGCCTGATCTTTTCTAAGACATCCTTGGGATCCAGTCCAGGAACCAAACGCACCTCCATCTTGGCACGTGCCTCTGCCGGAAGAATCGTTTTGACACCTTGACCTTGGTAACCAGAGCCAAAGCCTTCAATATTCAGGGCTGGTTCAAAATAGAAACGGCGTAGGAATTCTTTTCGATCTTCCTTCAAGATTGGGAGGGTCAGGCCATAGGTTTCCGCTACGTCTTCTGGTCCTTTGTTGGCATATTGCTCGATCAAAGCTAGCTCGCGTTCATTGGGTTCTTGGATCTGATCATAAATCCCATCCACCAAGATTCGGCCTTCTTTGTCACGAAGACTGGCGATAGCATTTAACAAATACCAAGAAGCAGAATCTACCACACCGCCATAGCTAGAATGAATATCCACTTCTGCACTCTTCACCACCATATCAAAGGTGACGATCCCCTTGCTACCACCGGAAATTTCCAACTGTCCCTGATTATTTCGGGTACCTTGCTCCCAGACTAAGAGGTCTGCCCCACGCAAGTGTTTCTTGTGTTTGGCCAAGTATTTATCCAAGTCCGTCGATGCGGACTCTTCTGCCCCTTCGATGATAAAGGTGATATTGACTGGCAACTCGCCACTTTCACGAATGTATTTTCGAAGAGCTGTAAGACGAGCTGTGATATGCCCCTTGTCATCATCAACCCCTCGACCGTACATGGTTCCATAATGAACCGATAAGGTAAAAGGGTCTCCCGTCCAAGGTTGGTCCCCATCAGCTGGTACCGTATCATAGTGGTTATAAAAAATGATGGTTTTGGCTTCAGGATTTGGCGAGAAAAATTTGGCAATCACAAAAGGAGCTGTATAGCTATCATCAACTTCGACTTTGGCTCCTGCAGCTGTAAAAATTTCCCCCAAATAGTTGGCCACTTCCTTGAGACCAACTTGTTGGGCAAAGATGGATTTTTTTGAAATCAATGTTCGCAACACTTCAAAATAATGTTGTGCGACCTCATCATTTTCAAATTTACGGATTTGTTCCGCTTCTGTTGCAAAAGGCATGCATTCCTCCTAATACACGATAAGAGGTAGAGAATTGCTTCTCCACCTCCTTCATACACATGAGATCAAATCTTAGAAGACTGGTTGGTCCATTCCTTCTGAAGATTCTTCGATCACTTTCTTCACATTGTCTTTGTGATAGGCTTTGATGATTTCTTTGATTGCTTTTGCTTTATCAGATTTTTCCCAATCTTTCTTAGCAGCGATCACGTTGTACCATTGTTTTGAGTTGTTGTCTTTCTTTTCAACATAGATAGCTTTTTTGAAATCAACGCCTGCTTCACGAACGAAGGTATTGTTGATGACAGCAGCATCTACTGATGGAAGAGCAGATGGTGTTTGTGAAGCATCCAATTCAGAGATCTTCAAATCTTTTGAATTTTCTTTGATGTTTGACACGTTTGCCAATTGACCATCTTTGGTATCCAATTTAATCAAACCTGCTGATTGCAAGACATACAAGGCACGGCTTTCATTTGTTGGGTCATTTGGTACAGCGATTGTTCCACCTTTAGGAATTTCTTTAATTGAAGTGTATTTGTTTTTACCGTTTTCTGTACCAGAGTAAAGACGGATTGGAGCGATGTAAGTATCTGCTACTGCAACAAGGGCATTATCGTTTTTAGAGTTCCAGTTATCAAGGAAGTTGTAGTGTTGGAAAGCATTGATATCCACGCTACCATCTTTTACAGCCACGTTTGGTTGTGAGTAATCTGTAAATTGAGTGAATTCCAATTTGATCCCTGTTTTAGCGTCATCCAAGTTCTTTTGAACTTGATCCCAACGAGCTTTTTCAGTGTCGCTCAAAGTCATAACACCCACTTTTACAGTTGTTTCACCATCTTTGCTAGATGATTTTGAAGAACCACATGCTGCAAGAGCAAATGTTGCAATAGCTGCAAGAGCTGTTAAACCAAGAATTTTTTTCAATTTCATTTTGAAGTCTCCTTTAATTAAATATTATTCTTTAATATCTTTTGCTTCTGGTAGATAAACTCCACCAAAGTATTTTTTAGACAGTTTTTCAAGGGTTCCATTGTCATAGAGTTCTTTGATACGTTTGTTGACAAATTTTTGAAGGTCTTTATCTTCTTTTGCAATAATTGGATACACATAAGGTTGTTGGTCGCTTGGAAGCTCGATAACCTTCAAGTTGTCATAGCCTTGATCACGAATGATAGTATCTACTGAGATCCGTTCGAAGATCTTGTAATCTGTACGACCATCCGCTAGATTAGCCATGATGGTTTGAATGGTTCCATCTGTGTATTGCAAGTCAGTTGGATTATCTGAATGTTTTTTATTGTAATCTTCTAATTGTTTAGCAGTTGATGTTCCTTGAACAACTTCTGTTTTCTTACCACCGATGTCATCCAAAGATTTAATAGAAGAATCTTTTGGTACGACCAATACTAATGGATTGCGAGCATATGGATTTGGATAGAGGTATTTTTCTTCCCGCTCTTTTGAGTAACTAATGTTGTTGGCACCGATTTGGAAACGGTCACTATCTAATCCAGCAAAGACTGAAGACCACTCTGTCTTGTTAAAGTTCACTTCGTATTTGTCTGAACCTTTAAAGATTTCACGCAATACTTCGATCTCATAACCAGTTAGCTTGCCGTCTTTTTCTTCATAAGAGAAGGGTTTGGTTGTTCCAACAGTCCCAACTTCAATGGTTTTCTTGCCACTGGCTGATTTGCCAGATGAACATGCTACTAAAGCACTGGTTGCAAGGACTGCAACTAATCCTAAAGCAGAATACTTAATCATTTTTTTTAGATTCATAGGATCTCCTTTTTGGTTTCAGGCACATAAAACGCCATTTTAAAAGTATTTTTTTATTTTACCAGAAAAGCATTCACTTGCCTAATATATATTTTTTATGGAGGTGATAGTTTTTCTTTATCACACTTATTTTTCTTTAAAATACCGCAATAAAGCTTGCGCATTTTCAACATAATAGGGAACCGACACCTGAAAGGCTGCATCATCGATGGTCATGTGATCATGATGGAGGTCTGGCGCATCCGGTTCTCCATTTGAACCGATAAAGGCAAAGACTCCAGGAATTCGCTCTTGGTAAAAGGCGAAGTCTTCTCCAGCTGTAGAAGGATTCGCTGGGATCACTTCAGCCAAACCTTGTGAAGCTTCCCAAACGACTTTGGTCAATTCCTCATCATTAAAGGTAACAGGCGGGGTCACTCCCCACTCAAAAGCCACATCCACTTCCAGGCTTTTTGCTATATGACGAATGATCGAAATGAAATGTTCCTTCAACTCTCTTTGCACACTCGGATTAAAGGAGCGAATCGTTCCTTCAAAATAGCCTGATTTTGGGAGTACATTCCAGGTTAAACCCACATTTAGATGAGTAATCGATAAAACAGCTGTTTCAAAGGGAGAAATGGTCCGTGAAATTAATAATTGTACATTCTGAACCATGGTTGTGACGGCTGTTACCGTATCAACTCCCAAATCCGGTCTCGCAGCATGGCTACTAACCCCTGTTACAGTGACCTTAAATTTCTCTACCCCTGCCATCATAGCTCCAGCATTCAAAGCAAGTTGTCCTGCTTTTAGCTGAGGCATATTATGAAATCCAATAATTCCTTGAACATCCTCCAACAGTCCTGTTGCTAGAACGTCAGAAGCACCTTCTGAAATTTCTTCTGCCGGTTGAAAGATCAAGCGTATTGTTCCTTCCAGCTGGTCTTCTTTTTCCTTGAGAAGAGCTGCTGCTCCTAGAAGACTGGTTTGATGAAAATCGTGACCACAAGCATGCATGACACCTGGATGTTGACTTTGGTAGGGCAGATTTGTTTGTTCCAAAATTGGAAGGGCATCGATATCTGCACGTAGCGCCACCACTGGTTTACCAGATCCAATTTCTGCAATCAGACCAGTTTTTAATCCACTCTCTAAAATACGAATCCCCAACTCTTCCAAACGTTCCCTTAGAAAGGCGGTTGTCTGGTATTCTTGACCAGACAATTCAGGGTGTTGGTGGATATAGTGGCGAATCTCTGCTAACTCTTCATAAGAAAAAGACACGAGCCTTCATCTCCTTTCAAACTTAAAATTATTTTATCACTAATAGGTGTTTCCGTCTAATTCTTGTTTCTTGGGTTTTGATATAGTTTCAAACTATAGACAAAAAACACTCCTAGATTTCTGTCCTAGGAGTGTCTTCTTCATGATTAAGAAAGATTTCCCTCGAATTTTTCCATAAAGCTATCACTATTATAGGCTTTTTCCACTTCCCATTTGCCATCTTTCTTAACAAAGGTCAACTGGTAGTCGTATCGATCCGGCGTCGTCAAGGGGCGATCCGCAAGAGAAGCCATCATTTCCTCTCTATAGGCTTTGTTTTGAGCCTGATTGGCCTCAATGATACTCGAATAATCTTTCCGATGTTCTTGATAGAAGGTCTGCATGTGGTTTAAAATCGTCTTTTCCATGCTGACAGTCTCAGGATTTAGACTAATGACCACCTTGTCCGGGAGATATTGTTTAACCTTATAGGTTAATTTAGCGCGCTTTGCATTTTCCTTTTCATAAGCATCGATAAACTGGGTCACTTCTTCTTCTGGGAATTGGTAATCGTGTAGTTTACGAGTAAAATCAGCCGCAAATTTCGCACGGAAATCACTGGCTTCCTTTTTCAAATCAGTTCCCAAAACAAAAGCATCATCCTTTTTGACCTTTCGTTGGCCACTAAAGTAAACTTGATTGATGTATTCATCAGCTAGAAGGGTGGAATCTTCCACCTTGTCCTCATACTGAGAAGAATCCACCGCAAATTTTAGAGGCTTCGTTTTTTTATCAGAGCTATAGGTTTTTCGTTCATACTGCACTTCGTATTTTTTGCCTTTTTCGACTGGGAAGACAATATAGCCGGTTAATTTTTTATCCTGGGCCAACTGATCACTCTTGAGCAATTGGAAGGCTTCCGTTTGGTCATAAATTCCTGACTGCAATTTGACCTTGTTATTCTCCGCATCGTAAATGGTGATATCTGAATCTGACACGTTAATAGATTCTTTAGCAACATTCTTAAATTCTAATTGAAGGGCCAAATAAGTGCCGTCTTCTGAGTCATTGAGGACAGGCGGTTTGATGTATTGCCCTCCTTTTAGGCTCAGCTCTACTTGACCGTCAGATGCTGAGCTTTTTGCTACTTTTTCCGTCTTTGATTGCTGCGAATTTGTCTTTTGAGCAGTGGTGCCACAAGCTACTAGACTCAAAGTCGCCACAGCAAATAGGGTCCATTTAAAAATCTTTTTCATCCTTATCTCCTTAAAAAAGTTTTGTTCTATTTTAACATCTTTTTCTATTTATGTATACGCTATATAGTGATAACTCTTCCCTGTCATAAAAAGGCTAAGACCTTCGTCTCAACCTTTTAACTAAAATATGATTGGTCTTGATTTTACAAGATGCCTTTTTCTTTTTGAATCATGAAATCCTTGAGGGAAATCAAGAGAACTGCAAGGAGGATCATGGCCATCCCAATCACATCAACCATAAAAAAATGCTCCTTCATAATGACAAAGGCAAAGAAAACTGCCGAAACAGGCTCAAAGGACGCCAGCAAGCTTCCTTTAACGGCTCCTACCAAAGAGGTTCCTTTCAGAAAGGCTGTATAGGCAAAAATCGTCCCAATAACCACCAAGCCAAAAAGGGCCATCCAGGTATCGAATCTGTAGTTTTCAGAAGAAGAGAGAAGACCACTAAAAGGGAGCATTAGGATTCCTGGAATAGCCATCCCAACTCCAATCACCAGCATGCTTCCCCATTTTTGAATTAAGTTCAGAGGTAGAATGATGTAAAGGGCATAGGCAAAGGCTGACACCACTCCCCAAGCCAAACCTTTGGGATTGATGGCCAATTGATTGAGTTGACCATGGGTTGCTATTAAGAATGTGCCACCAATCGCTAGAAGCATCGAAACCACTTCTGCTAGTGTAGGGGCCACCCTATCCATGATACAGGTATAGGCTAAAATTCCCACTGGACAGAGATACTGTAACACCGTAGCAGTCCCAGCATTGGTTTCAGCAATCGCCTCTAAATAGGTCAGCTGAGTCAATAACAATCCTAAAAAGGCAAAAACAAGGAGGGGGAGGTAGGAAGATTTATCTTTGACAAAGGCCAAAAACTTCTCCTTATCTGCAACGTAGGAAAGAAGAATAAGGACAATTCCAGAAAAAAGCAAACGGAGATTTGTTAACTCAATAGCCGAAAATCCATGAACCATTAAATATTGCCCGCTAACTCCGGATAGTCCCCAAGCGATCCCAGCAATCAAGGTCATGAGTGTTCCTTTCATCGTCTTTGACATAGTCCCCTCCCAAATCTGTTCCTTACTTTTATTGTATCATAAAAGGCCGAAACGAAACGTTTCAGCCTCATATATTTCATATAAATTTATTCGCTTATTCAGGTTGAACCAAGATCTTGATTTGAGATTTATCTTGTGTTAATTCAATAAATCCTTCTTCAACGATATTTTCCAATTTAATTTTCTTGGTAACCAATTTTTCAGCAGAGAAGTAGCCTTGTTCCATCAATTCCAACACTTTAGGGAAGATATGACGGTAGGCAATAATTCCTTTGAGAGATTTTTCTTGGATAGCGAATTCATTTGGATTGATGCTAGCTTCACGTTCCCAGATAGATACGACCATACATTCCCCAGCTTTATGAACAGCTGCCAAGGCTTGACCTAAAACAACTGGAACCCCAGTCACTTCATAAGAAACATCTGCTCCACCACCTGTTAAACGATGGATGGCTTCGACGATTGTTTCTCCTTCTTCTGGGCGAACAACGATTGCTCCCAATTCTTCCGCTTTCGCTTGGCGTTCAGGAGATAATTCAACCGCATAGATTTTTGATGCTCCTGCTGCACGAAGGGCTTCAACAATCAAAAGACCGATTGGACCCAAGCCAAAGATAACGGCTGTATCCCCAGTTTTCAATGCAGATTGACGAACGGCATAAACAGCCACAGCTGCAGGTTCTGTAAGCGCAGCTTGTTCATAGCTCAAGCCATCTGGAATCACATGAACCAAATCCCCATCAAGGACACAATATTTGGCAAAACCACCATCTGCAGCAAGGCCGACAAAGTTCAAGTTTGGATCAAGGTTATAATCACCAATCAAATTGTGCTCTGCAAGAATTGGTTCGATAGTGACACGATCGCCAACTTTGACACGAGTCACATCACTTCCGACTTCTACAATTTCACCAGAGAATTCATGTCCCAAAGTGACCGGTGCTTTTTGACCAGAATACACATGTTCTTCAGTTGGGATGAAGATCGGTCCATCCAAATATTCATGCAAGTCCGTACCACAGATCCCTGTGAACTTAACTGCCACTTTTACTTGATGTGGTTGTACTTCAGGTACTTCCACTTCTTCGATACGAACGTCTTTTGCTGCATGCCAGCGAGCTGCTTTCATAGTAGCCATATGATGATCTCCTTGTTTTCACCTTTTTTGTTTTCTTTTCAGGAAACTTTATATTTAAAATTGTAAACGTTTTCCTTTTGTTTGTCAAGGAAAAACTGAAGATGAAAAAGAGCAGCCCTTTGACTGCTCCTTCTTATTTCTTCTTGATCCGAGAAGATTCCAATCTCCACCCAACAATCCAACCAAGGACTAGGAGATAATTTTCAAGCGCACCGATCCCATTGACCGGCAGATGATAGTGAAAATAACTGAAGAGATGATTAGTACCGATCCCAAGCCCACCTAGGATCAAAGCCAATAGAACCGTTCGAAGATAAAACCAATCGTATTTGAGATTGACAGCAATCAGGATCACAAGGACCGCCACATTCCAAATCCCAATCTCCCGTTGCCAACCGACAGAAATACCATATCCCGAATGACTTCCCATATAGGATGGAAAGAATAGCTGGAAGATAATCGCTCCAGTCATGGCGATGATAACCAGGACAAATAAGACTCTTAAAAATTTGTTCATGTAACTCCTCCTAATGCCAGTTGATATGTAATGGTCTTTCCTATTCTAACACAATTTTATGGATAGTAAAAACCAACCTCTCGGCTGGTTTTTTCTCTATTACTCTTCTTTCAACTTCGCCAATTCTTGAGCAAGTAACTTGAGGGCTACTTGTGGGTTGGCTTGACCTTTGGTTGCTTTCATGAGGAAGCCTGTAAAGGCCTTGTCCGCATTCCGTTTCCCTGACTTGAAGTCAGCTACGGCTGCTTCATTGTCTGCAAAGACTTGGTGGATGATTGGTATCAAGACTTCAGGATCTGAAATCTGTACCAGACCAGCTTTTTCGACGTATTCACGCGCGCCGCCACCGTTTTTCGCCAAGTGAACGAAGACTTTCTTGGCAATCTTAGATGAAATGGTTCCATCTTCGATAATGGCAATCATTTCAACCAAGTTTTCTGGTGTCAATTGGATTTCTTCCAGCGTTTTGCCTTCTGCGTTCAAGAATTGTGCGACTTCACCTTGGAGCCAGTTAGACACTTGTTTGGCATCGCCACCAAGGGCTACAGTTGCTTCAAAGAAGTCAGAAGTGACTTTCGTCGCTGTCAATTGGTTGGCATCATAGTCAGACAAGCCAAGCTCTGCCACATAGCGAGCCCGACGGTCTTTTGGAAACTCTGGCAACTCCGTACGCATTTCCTCAATCCACTCATCTGAGATTTCAAAGAGTGGTAGGTCTGGTTCTGGGAAGTAACGATAGTCCGCTGCCCCTTCTTTAACACGCATAAGAATCGTACTCTTATTAGCTTCATCATAACGGCGTGTTTCTTGACGAATGACCCCACCTGAACGCAAGATTTTCGCTTGGCGCTCCACTTCGTATTCAAGACCTTTACGGACGTTTGAGAAGGAGTTCAAGTTTTTCAACTCCGTCTTGGTACCAAATTCCTCTTGGCCGTATGGGCGAAGGGAAATGTTGGCATCCACCCGCATCGATCCTTCTTCCATCTTGACGTCTGAAATACCAGTGTATTGGATAACTTCTTTGAGGGCTGTCAAATAGGCGTAGGCTTCTTCAGGAGAACGCATATCTGCTTCAGAAACGATTTCGATCAACGGCACTCCCTGACGGTTGAGGTCTACATAAGAGAAACCGTCTGTTCCGTGGGTGTTCTTACCAGCATCTTCTTCCAAGTGGGCCCGTTCAATCCCAATTTTCTTAGTTGAGCCGTCTTCCAATTGCACTTCAATCCAACCGTTGTAACCGATTGGCTCGTCAAATTGCGAAATTTGGTAGGCCTTTGGATTATCAGGGTAGAAATAGTTCTTCCGGTCAAAGTGCATGTGCTGATGGATATCCATATTCAGCGCCAAAGCAGCCTTGATACCAGCATCCACAACACCCTTGTTCAAGACAGGAAGCACCCCTGGGAAAGACCAGTCAATCACATTGGTATTGGCATTTTGCTCGTTCCCAAAGTGAGCAGAGGTTGGTGAGAAAATTTTTGAGTTTGTATTCAATTCAACGTGGACTTCAAGTCCGATGACTGTTTCAAAGTTCATTAATTGTCACCTCCGAAAATAAGGGGTTGTTGCTTGTGGTAATCCGTCGTAGCTTCAAAGGCAGCTGCAGCTTGGTAGATGGTTTCTTCAGAATACTTAGGACCAATCAACTGCAAACCAACTGGAAGACCTTGCGCAAAACCTGCAGGAATCGAAATCCCTGGAAGGCCTGCCAAGTTGACTGGAATGGTCAAGAGGTCAGCCAAGTACATGGCTACCGGATCATGGTTGAGCGAATCCAAATCAAAGGCTACGCTAGGAGCTGTTGGACCAAGGATAAGGTCGTAATCCGCAAAGACTTTTTCGAAGTCTTGGATAATAAGGGTACGGACTTGACCAGCTTTCTTGTAGTAAGCATCGTAGTAACCAGATGACAAACTAAAGGTACCCAGCATGATACGGCGTTTGACCTCATCACCAAAGCCTTGGCTACGAGTGTTCACGTAGATATCATCCAAGTTTTTAGCATCTTCTGCACGGAAACCATAGCGAATCCCATCGAAACGTTGCAAGTTTGAAGAAGCTTCAGATGAAGCGATGATGTAGTATACGGCAACTCCGTATTTAGAATGAGGCAAGCTGACTTCTTCGACAGTTGCTCCCAATTTTTCAAAGTGTTTGGCCGCTTTAAGGATAGTTTCTTTGACTTCTGGGTCAATCCCTTCCCCAAGGTATTCCTTCGGAAGGGCAATCTTCATGCCTTTAATGTCTTGACCAATCTTAGAAGTATAGTCTGCTACGCGCACTGGCGCTGAAGTTGAATCTTTATCATCTTCACTGGCAATAACATTAAGCAAGAGCGCATTTTCCTTAACCGTTGGTGCAAACGGCCCAATTTGGTCGAGTGAGCTACCAAAAGCAATGAGACCAAAACGGGAAACTGTTCCATAAGTTGGTTTGAGACCAACAATCCCATTAAAAGCAGCCGGTTGACGGATAGAACCACCTGTATCTGAACCAAGGGACAAACGGACTTGACCTGAAGCGACAGAAGCTGCTGAACCACTAGAAGATCCACCAGGCACCTTGCTGTGGTCCCATGCATTCTTGGTTGGTCCATAGTAAGAAGTTTCACCAGATCCACCCATGGCAAATTCATCCATGTTGGTCTTTCCGATGACAATCATATCTTTGGCTTTGGCATTGGCAACCGCTGTCGCATCAAAGATTGGCTCGTAGTTATAGAGCATTTTTGAAGCCGCAGTTGTCAAGATACCATCTGTTGAGATATTGTCTTTGACAGCGAGTGGAATCCCTGACAGGAGGTTGTCTGCATCGATTCCTTTTTCATCAATGGCCTTGGCTTGTGCAAGAGCTGCTTCTTCGGCCACCGTTACAAAGGCATTAACCGCTTCTTCACGCGCCTTGATATCGTCCAGCGTTGCTTGTGTCAATTCGGTTGCCGAAATTTCCTTAGAGACAAGGAGGTCGTGCAACTCTTCAATGGTTTTATGGTTGAATGACATTAGGCATCTCCTCCATCTTCTAGGATAGCTGGTACCTTGATGTAGTAGTTATCTTTTTCAGGTACATTTTTAAACAAGCGGTCTCGGTCAGTCCCTTTTTCAGCAACATCCGGACGCAATACAGTCTTACGATCCGCCATGGTCGTTGTTGGAGCAACGCCTGTTGTGTCCACTTCTTCCAACAATTCCACCATGTCGACAATTTTAGACAAGGTTGTCGCAAACTCAGCTGTCTCTTCTGGAGAGAATTTCAATTTTGAAAGATTGGCAACGTGGGTTACCTCTTCTTGCGTTATTTTCATCTTGCTTCCTTTCGTGAAATGATGATTTTTCAATACCCTCTATTTTACCATAATTTAGCCCAATTTGCTTGCCTTAGAAAAAATCTGTAGGACTTTTTTGTCGCTACAGATTCTTCATTTTATATTTCTTTTCCGCCTAATTGCCCCATCTCCATTAGAGTCTCTTTCCAGACTTCCTGGACCTTAGAAGCGAGGTAAGAAGAGGCCAACTCATAAGAAGCCTGATGGAATGGAGCGAGGTCGCTTTCAAAGAGCTGGACCAGCTTGTCTGCCAACTCTTTCACCAACTCTTCTTCTGGCACTGTCTCGCTATAAGGTACCAAAAAGCCATTTTCACCCTCTTTTATAAAAGTTGGATTACCATAACGGGCATCAAAGCCCAGCAAGGCCAAACCTGCTCCAGCCGCCTCCATCAAAGTCAAACCAAAGGTCTCCCACTGAGAAGTGGTGAGGTAGGCTTGGTAGCAAGGATAGATCTGCTGAAGATCCGCATGACCGCGTAGGTGAATATAATCTTGTGCTGCAAGCTCCTGAATCAGGTGGCGCAAGTTGTCCGCTTCTCCACCCTTCCCACAAATATCAAACTGAAGGGCTGGGAGTTTTTCATGAGCTTGGGCCACTACTCGAATAGCCAAATCGATGCGTTTTCTTGGATCCAAACGGGAAGCTGTGAGCACACTAAAGGGAGGTCGATCTCCTTGTGATTCTGTCAATTCTTCTAGATGCCCAACCGGAATGCTATAGATTGGAATTCCTTGGCATCCTTGTTTAGCAAGTGTCTGCTCCAAGACTTCTTTTTGAAGATCCGTTGCCGTGATGAAATAATCGAAGCGTTTAGCATACTTGAACACATAATAATATTCATAATTGAGATGGCCATTTTCAAATTCATGCTCCGAATGAAACACCATGGCGAGCTTTGAAGGGGCAGGTTTCTCCAACAAAGGGCGAGCAAAATCCATGCGCGAAGCCCGGTCAAGCAGAATCAGATCTTCTTCTTTTAGCGACAGCTGCGACAAAAAACGTCTCATCACTTCTGTATGGTTGGTCAAAATCTCAGACCCCAGTTTATAGAGCCAGCTTCCACCTAACCTCGATTCTTCAAAAGCGATAGTCCCATCTTGATGGTGATAGATCCGTCTGACAACACTACCATACTGAAAATACTCTGTGACAAGTTTACAAGCTCCATAATACTCTCGCTTGATCCTATTTCCAGCCAAAAGATAGTCTACATAGCGGACACAGTTTGGATGATAGGGATCCAAATGAAAGCTCAAGGCGTTTCCATCCGCAAATTGGTAGCGAATGACTCTTTCCGTTTTTTCAACAACATCCAGACGAGTCAGTTGAAACTCCATTTGCAAGGCCCCTACCGACTTTTGAGGGACCGTAGTCTGTTGATCCGTAAAAGTTAAATGGGCAAAAAGCAGTTCCTCATCCCGGTGCCCCAATGAGAGGTAATAGGCCAATTTTTCTGGAGTGGGCCAAGTGGTAAAGACAAACTTCGCTGCCACTCCTAGTCTCCGGAGCATCTTTGCCCGAGAGGCTTGTGCAACATCAACCCCATTAGGTTCGAATCCCACTAATAGATTAAAGGTATAAATGGTCATGCGGTTCCTCCCTCTAATCGCTTAAACAGCTCTTCCAAAGCTTCTTTTTCAGGCAATTTCAAGATTCGTGCCTGCTCTCTTACCAATTCTTTGTGGGTCTCTGGATGCTGGAGCAAGGTATCTAGTTGCTGTTTCATTTCTTCGACTGTATCTGTGATTGTGCTCAAGTTTTTATAGGCTTCCTGATGAACCGTGCTCTTCAAACCAAATAAGACTTGCCCATTTTCAAGAGCATGAAGACTACTACTCCACACTTCTTCTCCCTGGTTGCAATCCAGATAAATAGAGCAGCTAGATAACAAGTCCTCATATTTGTCCAGCGAAATCCCTGGATAGAGGCGCACATTGGAGCGAGTCGCTAAGTCTGTTAATTTCGGCCCCATAGCCGTCAAAGCAGCAATGTGAAAGGTGACTTGTGGGAATTGATGGACCAGGCTAGATAGGCCTTCGACCTCTTGAGAAGCCGTCATAACCATGGCTTCTGGTTGAAAACTTTCCTGCTCCACATCTACCAGCCCTGACAAGACTGTGATTCCGTCTATTTTCTCACTCAACAGACCATCTTCTACCAACAAAATCTGACTGACTTGTTCTTTGATCTCGTCTAGATCATGCGCGTCACTGGCACAGTAGGCGAGTCTTTCCTTTGGTTTCTCTTTCACAACATCTAGCAATGCCTTGTCCATCAAAAGAACGGCTTCATCTTCCGGCAAGACTTGTTCTAGGACAGCTCTTTGCAGCTCTTTCTTATTGGCATACAGGCGATCCCGTCCCTTAGGAGTTTGAAGCAAAAAGGTTCCTTGTGAGACAAAGTGAAGCAAGACTTCTTCTTGTTGACGGTTCAAATAGATGTCTAAATATGGTTGGCCAGATTCCGTAAGGAGACTCTGTTTGCTTCTCCAGCCATAGCGGTTGTAGACATCAATGGATACGATCTCTTCTCCCTGACCAAACCATTCCACTCTGTCAACTGTTCGAGACAAGATATCCTCTCGCAAAACCACGTTGGCACGACGTTCCTCACCATCAAAAAGATAGGTTGTGATCCCTAGTGTCCAACATTCCCATAATTCTGGAACTGCTAGATCATTGAAAAATAAAGGTTTTCCAATTTTTGATGCTGGGTCTTTTTGGGTAAAAAAGGTCGCCAGACTCTCTGTCTGTTCAGCTATATCTGTTTCCAGATTGGTCACAAACACACGGTAGGGCTGGCCAAGTTTGTCCAATAATTTTCGCAAACGTTCCAGCTCTCTGGTCTGCTCTGATGCAATAATGAACATGCTGATCCTTTCTCATCAATAAGTTCTTAGTCCATGGTTTCAACGAAACTGAGGTTGATCACCACGCGCTCATAGGTTTCTGACTCTTGTAAGCCAGCTTCTTCTAGTTTTTCAAGAGCCCGTTTCAACCGCGTTTTATAGATATAGCGGTGCCAGGTCAGATCATAGCCCAACATCCCAAGAAGAGCCAATTTTTCTTGCTTGGCTTCCATCTCATCCAGTACCCGCTTTTCTGTCCAAACCTGGGACAGAGTATCTGAACGACCCACGCGATACCAATAAATACATTTCTCCGTATGGACCACCCGATTGGCTTTTAAGAAGAGCTTGTACATGAGAAAGTTATCTTCAACATTTTTTCCGACCGGAAAACGAAGTCCTTCAAATAAACCACGCTTATAGAGCTTCATCATGGCACAAGCCCAGGCCATATCTCTGGTCTCCTGGATGGCATCGTGGTCCATGATCTCTCTCCCCTCATAAAGGGTCTCTGAATAATCGTCGTCCGTTACCTTGATCAAGTATTTGCTACTACTGTCATCATAGAGGTTATAGTTGGCTACGGAAACATCCGCATTATATTTTTGAAGTTGGCGATAGAGCACTTCTACATAGTCTTCCGTCACCCAGTCATCTGGATCAATAAAGGTGATGTAATCACCAGTCGCTAACTCAATCCCTGTATTCCGAGCAGCAGATAAGCCACCATTTTCTTGGCGAACGTAGCGGATGCGTGCATCCTTCCTAAAAAATTCTTTACAGATCTCTTCTGACTGGTCTGGCGAACCATCATTGACCAGGATAATTTCAAGGTGAGGGTAAGTCTGATGGATAACCGTTTCCAAACATTGTCTCAAATAAGCTTCTACATTATAGATGGGAATGATGATACTCACTACTTCATTTGTTTCCATGCTTCTTCTCATTTCTCTTTAAATAATCGCGAATCGCTGCCACCATCTCCTGCACCTGATCATCCGCAAACACTTGGTTCACACCATTCTCTACATGATTGGTTCCTTCAAAAGAGAAAATCGGCAAGCCCAATTGATGGATCGTTTGCGTCATCTGATCCACCTCATCATAAGGATTGATATCCAGGTAAAAATCCAATTTCTCTAAGACCTTTCGACTGGTCAAAGGATCAAAAGAGGGATAAAGAAAGAGGTTGGGGTAGCGTTCCAATTGCACCAAGTTAAAACCAAAATGGCTATGGGCAAGGACATGAATCGCTACGTCTGGCAACTCTTTTAACAAGGTCTCCAACTCGTGGATATCTGCTGTATGGGTATAAATAGCCGCATGATAAGGAAAATCTCCCACTAGATCTTGATAGGTTTGCTTCAAAATCGGTTTTCGAAGCAAAATTTCCTCCCAAGAGAGGGCATAATAAAACCACCATAATTCACGAAAACGATTGAAGCGTTTGGAGGTCCATGGTTTATTATGAGAGGTATAGTGAACGACTGCTGGGATCCCTTGGAAGGCATCATACCAGTCCAAATCACCATAGAGATATTGATCCTTATCAGACCCTACTTGTAGATTATAGGTCCAAGGTAATGGATACCAAGCATCTTTGAAATACAGATTCAAAATTCCTTGATCTCCGTAAACATGCTGATGGTGCTCGCCAGTGAGGTCAAAAAGAGCCTCTGTCACTTGGTGCTCTTGCCACCAAGCCTTATCAATCACCAAAAGTCCAGCATTAAAACCATCTGTAGTCGTCGGCTTATCTACCACTGCACCCAGTCCATAACCTTTTAGATCGACCTCAAATAAAGGCGATAAATCCTGTGTAAAGATCATATCACAATCCAGATAGAGGATTCGCTCTTCTTCCACCATCTCTGGAATAGCGTAACGGAAATAGGTTGCATAGTGAATATGGTCACTCGGAAGCGAAAAGGACTGGAATTGCTCGGGAGACATCCGACAATTGATCACTTCTGAATCCAACTTGCGCAAGCGCTGATTCATGATAGTAAACCACTCAGTTGGTAGATCTTCATTTAAAACATAAATTTTCAACTGGTCCTGATGGGCACACAGTGACTTCATAGCGGTTTCCAACTTTTCCATATAAGACAGATTGGCTGAAAACACGACAGCTTTTTTACTCATAACTTCCCCTTTTTTCTTTCATTAGAATACCATTTTCAAGAGAGGAAAACAATTTCTAAGCCCAAAAAAGAGGCCTAGACAAGTGTCTATGACCTCTTTTACATCGGTTTCTTATTTTGGGTCTAATTCAGCTAGTGTATCGTCTACCAAACTTGCCCCTAAGACATGCTTGAAGTGATTCAAAGCAAACTGGTGATTTTCAGGAGTGAGCGATGCCACTGCAGGTTCCACAACTTCGATCTGATAACCCAGATTGTAGGCATCAACCGCTGTATGAAGGACACAGATATCGGTCAAGACACCCGTCAAAATAACAGTATCCACATGACGTTCCCGAAGGCGGATATCTAGATCCGTCCCTGAAAAAGCAGAATAATGACGCTTGTCCATCCAAAAGACACGTGAATCCGCTTTATGTTCTCGATAAAAATCTGCTAAAGGGCCGTACAAATCGCGTCCACTAGTCCCAATGATATTATGGGGTGGGAAGAGCTTGCTTTCAGGATGAAAAGGATCGTCTACATCATGCGCATCAATGGCAAAAAAGACATAGGCTCCTTGATCAAAGGCCAATTGGGTCACCTG
This sequence comes from Streptococcus taoyuanensis, assembly GCF_029589235.1. NCBI lineage: Bacteria > Bacillati > Bacillota > Bacilli > Lactobacillales > Streptococcaceae > Streptococcus > Streptococcus taoyuanensis. The sequence goes on along the minus strand of NZ_JARQVW010000003.1, from coordinate 24,939 downwards.
AGCAATGCTCTCAGAAATGGCTTGTGCAGGAGCACCTGCCGTAAGCTTACCATCATCCGCCACAAAATCGACAGTATAGTCAATTGAAATCAAAGCTTTGGTCATTAGTAATCTCTTTTCTTAATTTCTTCAAAAATATCTGGTATCAACACTTTAAGATAAGTTCCCTTCATTCCAAGAGAACGGCTTTCAATAATGCCGGCCGACTCCAATTTCCGAAGTGCATTGACAATCACAGAGCGAGTGATGCCAATCCGATCCGCGATGATAGAAGCAGTCAACTGCCCCTCATTTCCTTTCAATTCACTAAGAATGGCAGAAACAGCCCGCAATTCAGAGTAAGACAAGGTATTGACAGCCATATTCACCGCTGTGCGGCGACGAATATTTTTTTCGTCTTCTTCGCGTTGGAAATTCAACATTTGAATCCCCACCACGGTGCTCGCAATCTCAACCAAGATCAAATCATCATCCGCAAACTGTTTATCATTGCGCCAAATGATCAAGGAACCCAACCGAATCCCAGAAACATGGATAGGCGCAATGGTGGTCAAGCCATCAGGAAATTCAGACTTGGTTTCGACCGGAAAGATACTCAAATCATGGTCCACATCTAAATTAGCTTCTGTATCGTAGACCAAACTAGCCGCCTTGGCATAATCTTCTGGTAATTTTTTATTTTGAAAGAAAGCTTCTACCCGGTCATTGTTGGTCTTGTAACGCATGAAATAACCAAGAAGGGTTCCCTTGCTATTAATGATACAGGCATTACAGTGGATAATATCCGCTAATTGCTGGGCAATATCATTATAAGGCATCTCGACCTGCAACTGTTCATCAGTCCGTTTCAAGATGGATGTAATTTTACGTGTCTTTTCTAATAAGTTTGCCATAATAAACCTCGCATATAGTCAGCTCAAGTATATCATATAAGTGTGGGAATTTCAATCAAATTATCTGAAAATTATTTATTTTTTCTACAATTATGCGCAATTCAGAAAAATGTCGTTTCGATGACATGGATTTTATAAAATGAATCAAAAAAAAGATTGAAGACTTTCCTCTTCAATCCTTTATCTAATTAACGTTTGTATTGCTTCAAGAAACGAGTCATTTTTTCTTGAATTTGAGCTAACTCATCGACACGTGGAAGGTAAACGATCCGGAAGTGATCTGGATCTTTCCAGTTAAAGCCACGGCCATGAACCAAGAGAATTTTTTCTTGCTTCAAGAACTCTAAAACAAATTGCTCGTCATCATCCACGCGGTACATGTCCCGATCAATCTTAGGGAAGATATAGAGACCAGCCTTTGGCTTAACAGCTGAGAGGCCTGGAATATCATTGATGGCTTTGTAGATAAAGTTCCGTTGTTCATAAATTCGACCACCTGGAAGTAAAAGTTCATCCACGGATTGGTAGCCTCCAAGAGAGGTTTGCACAACATGTTGAGACAAGACATTTGAACAAAGACGCATATTGGACAACATGTTCAAGCCTTCGATATAGCCCTTCACGTGATGCTTTGGTCCGGACAGAACCATCCAACCAACACGGAAACCGGCAATCCGGTGAGATTTTGACAAGCCATTCATACTCACACAGAAGAGATCAGGCGCTAAACTTGCGATAGCCGTGTGTTTTTCACCATCCATGACCAAGCGATCGTAAATTTCATCCGCAAAGATGATCAAGTTATTTTGACGAGCGATCTCTACAATCTCAAGCAGGATCTCATCTGGATAGAGGGCACCTGTTGGGTTATTCGGGTTGATGACAACGATAGCCTTAGTGTTTGAGGTGATTTTCGACTTGATATCTTCAATATCTGGATACCAGTTTGCTTCTTCATCACAAAGATAGTGAACCGCATTCCCACCAGCTAGGCTGACGGCTGCTGTCCAAAGAGGATAGTCCGGCATGGGAACCAAGACCTCATCCCCGTTGTCGAGCAGTCCTTGCATGGACATGACGATCAGCTCACTCACTCCATTTCCAAGGTAAATATCATCAATATCCACATTTGGAATTTTTTTCAACTGGCAGTACTGCATGATGGCTTTGCGGGCTGAAAAGATCCCTTTTGAGTCTGAATAACCTTCACTATCACGCGCATTCATGATCAAATCATGGATAACTTCATCTGGAGCTGTAAAGCCAAATTCAGCAGGATTCCCTGTATTCAAACGTAGAATTTTTTCTCCATTTGCTCGCATGCGCATGGCTTCTTCCAAGACTGGACCACGAATATCGTAAGCGACATGTTCGAGTTTGCTTGATTTATTATATTCCTTCATATTCTGCCTCGATTCACGAAATTATCTCTATTATACCACTAGTTCAAATAGAGTACAAACCGAGGACTTTAAAAATTCTGCAAAAATATAGCAGAAAAGCGAGACTTTACCTTTACATTCTAGCTCAAAAGAGATAAAATATAAGTGTATAAAGAATAGGATTCCCTTCTATTCTATCCATGTTTTCAAGCTATAAGGAGGTAGGATTATGTCTCAAAAATACGAAAACATTATGGTCGCTGTCGACGGTTCTCATGAAGCAGAATTAGCCTTTGAAAAAGGGGTTAACGTTTCTCTTCGCAACGGCTCTAAATTGACTATTGCCCACGTCATCGATACTCGTGCCCTTCAAAGCGTCTCAACTTTTGATGCTGAGGTCTACGAAGAATTGCAAGAAGAAGCTAACGAATTGCTCAAGGGCTACAAGGAACGTGCTGAAAAAGTCGGCGTTCAAAATGTTGTGACTGTTGTAGAAATGGGAAATCCAAAAGTCCTCTTAGCCAATGATATCCCAAGTAAGGAAGGGGTTGACCTTATTATGGTCGGGGCTACCGGACTCAATGCCTTCGAACGGTTAATGGTCGGATCCTCCTCAGAATATATCCTTCGCCACGCCAAAGTAGACTTACTAGTGGTACGTGATAAGGATAAAACCATGTAAGAAAGAAAAAGTTTGGAACAAAGGTTCCAAACTTTTTTAGTTGTCTTTTTTTGCTTCTTTTTGTTTTGCATGTTTTTCGTAGGCCTTGAGCTGGCGATCGAGTTCTTTTTTGATAGCTGGTTCCGGGGCGTATTTTTCTTCCCAATCATCTGGCTTCAGAATTTTGTGGGTTACTGGATCAAAGTGCGCCTTTCCATCTGGGAAAATCTTGCCCATATTGGCCCGGTGAACAATCTCAAAGACCTCTTCAGGATCAACTCCCATTAGTACAAAGCTACCATAAGTCAGATAGAGGGTATCAATTAAGGCATCAACCTGCCCTACCATGGAGATCTCAGCTGGATGCTTGCTCCGAACCTTATCTGCAGCCTTATCCAAGGCTTCGTGAAGAGCTGCTACCGAGCGGTCAAATTCTTCCTCACTTGTGCTAGCTGCTCGGACAAATTCAACCAACTCCTCTTGCTTGAACATGGTTCGATAAAGGGCGTCTTGAGGCTGCCAAACAACTGGTTTCTCCTGGGTTTCCCCATCCATCACACCATGGAAGGTTTTGACCTTATTGAAGTGATCATCCTTAGAAAGAAAGAGTTCTTTCTCTGAGAGAATACCAAAGTGTTGCAGGGCCTTTTGGATGCCATCCTTGCCATTACTAGTCGTGGTATGCTTGGCAATTGCCTTGACACTGGTCGTCCCATTTCCCATCGCAATAGACAAGCCAACACCTGACAGCATCTCTAAGTCATTATCAGAATCTCCAAAAGCCATCACTTCATCGATGTCAAAGCCAAATTCCTGACCAACGATGCGGATCCCTTCTAACTTGGAAATCCCTGGGTTGAGGACATCTGCTGCAAAAGGACTAGACCGTGTGAATTTCAGATCCGGAAACTCTTTTTCAATTTTTGCAGTCTCCTCTGGACTCGATAAGATCAACACTTGGTAGATTGGTTCTTGCGCTAGTGCATAGAGGGTATCCTGATCTTGTGGGACGACCTTGCTGACCACTTTGTTAAATCCACGACTGACTGTACGGGCCATTTTGCGGGGCACAAAGCGACTGGACCAGGTTGAAATAGGACTCATCCCAAAACTCATGATCCGAGAACCGAATACCCCATCCTTGGTACCGAGAGCAATTTCCTTGCGGTGTTCTCGAGCATAGTCAATTAGTTGGTGCAGACTCTTTTTATCGATTGGACTGGTAAATAGCACGCGGTCCTTGGTCAAAATATACTGACCATTATAGGTCACGGCAAAATCAAAGCCATAGCGTTCCATAAACGGTTTGACAAAGGCCGGTCCCCGCCCTGTCGCAAGGCCTACATAGATCCCTTCTTCCTTTAAAGACTGAATAGCTTTTTCTGTTGATTTGAGGACCGCTCGACTATCATTCACCAAGGTTCCATCGATATCAAAAAAGACTGCTTTTATTTCCATGTCTACTGTTTCTTTCTTTTTATGATAAAATAAATTATATCACATATTCCAAGGAGCTTCACATGTTTAAGAAAATTTTAGCACTACATACCGGAGGGACCATTTCGATGGCGGCAGATGACTCTGGGGCAGTGATTACCAATGAAGTCAATCCCATGACCCAAGTTACTTCACCAATTGAAGGGATTGCAGTCACCTCAGAGGACTTCTTCAACCTTCCCAGCCCTCAAATGACTCCTCGTCACATGTTAGCCCTGTATCAAAAAATCAAAGAGGAAGCTCACAACTATGATGGCATCGTTATTACCCACGGAACAGATACGCTGGAAGAAACGGCTTATTTCTTGGATACCATGGAGTTACCAGAGATCGCTGTGGTCATTACAGGAGCTATGCGAAGCTCCAATGAGCTAGGAAGCGATGGCGTCTATAATTTTCTGACAGCCCTTCGAGTGGCTGCCGATCCAAAAGCACGTGATAAAGGGGTCTTAGTCGTCATGAACGATGAAATTCATGCGGCTAAGTACGTCACCAAAACCCACACCACCAATGTCAGCACCTTCCAGACACCAACCCACGGACCACTAGGTTTGGTCATGAAAAAGGAAATCCTCTTCTTTAAAACAGCCGAGCCAAGGGTGCGCTTTGATCTCGATACCATCGATGGTTTCGTTCCGATCATTGCTACCTATGCAGGGATGAAAACCGATCTGCTGGATATGCTGGATCTTTCAAAGCTCGACGGCCTCATTATCCAAGCCTTTGGAGCAGGAAACATCCCTAAAGAAACGGCACATAAACTCCAAGAATTCATGGATGCAGGCCTTCCAATCGCTTTAGTATCCCGTTGCTTCAATGGAATCGCTGAACCCGTCTACGCATATGAAGGAGGAGGCGTCCAACTCCATCAAGCAGGTGTCTTTTTCATCAAAGAATTAAATGCCCCCAAAGCGCGCATCAAACTCCTCATCGCCCTCAATGCCGGCCTAAAAGGACAAGAACTCAAAGACTATATCGAAGGGTAAAATAAGATACAAAGGGCGTAGCGGATACAGTCAAAATAGGGAATACGACGAAGAATCCAAAAGATTCTAGGAGGATTCATCTTTTTGACACAATCCGCAGCCCGTGTTCAATTAATAAGATACAAAGCCCGTAAAATACAATCTTAAAGGGAGTAGAGTGGAATCCAAAGAATTTCCACTCTACTCCCTTTTTATATTTTAGTCTAAATGTTCTTTCTTTTCTAAGTAAAGCGAGAGCAAATGCCAATCGGGGTGTTCACGCCAATTTGGCGTGGCTACAATCTGGCTGGCGACTTTCCGCGCTTCTTCCAGAATGGGATAATCTTCTACCAAATCAGCCACTTGAAATTCTGGAATCCCAGATTGACGGGTTCCAAAGATTTCACCTGAACCCCGCATTTTCAAATCTTCTTCCGCTAGAACAAACCCATTGGTCGTCTCTGTCATGATTTTCATGCGCTGCTTGCCACTATCTGTCTTAGGATTGGCTACTAGAATAGCATAGGATTGCTTGCTTCCCCGACCAACCCGGCCTCGAAGCTGGTGAAGTTGGCTAAGACCAAACCGATCTGCATCCATAATGACCATAACGGTCGCATTGGGCACGTTGACTCCTACTTCAATAACGGTCGTAGACACCAAAACATCGACTTGGTGCTCTTTAAAGGACTGCATGATAGCATCTTTTTCTTCACTTTTCATCTTCCCATGAAGAAGAGAAACGCGTGCTCGCTGTCCAAAGAAGGTCTCTAGCTCTTCTTTGAGGGCAAGGGCGTTTTTCAAATCTAGCGCCTCTGACTCCTCAATCAATGGAGAAATAAAGTAGGCTTGAGAACCTTTGCCAAGTTCTTTGACTAACCAGTCGAGGACCACTTCTAACTGCTCATGCTTGACCCAACGTGTGATGATTTCCTTGCGTCCCGCAGGCATCTGATCAATGATGGACACATCCATATCTCCAAAGGCTGTAATAGCCAAGGTCCGGGGAATAGGGGTAGCCGTCATCATCAGGACGTCTGGATTTTGTCCCTTTTCTCGAAGAATACGACGTTGGGAAACCCCAAAGCGATGCTGTTCATCAATAATGACCAAGCCTAGATCTTGGTAGTGAACTCCCTCTTGAATCAAGGCATGTGTCCCCACAATCAATTGGGCTTTTCCTGAGGCGATCTCTTCTAAGACTTCTCGTTTCTCAGCCGCCTTTAATCCTCCTGTTAGAAGGGCAATTGGCAAATCTGGAAAAAGATTTTGCAAGCTTTCCTTGTGTTGCTCTGCCAAAATCTCCGTTGGAACCATCAAGGCAGCTTGCTTCCCAGCGCTTAAGGCTGCATACATAGCAAGACCGGCCACGACTGTCTTCCCGCTTCCCACATCCCCTTGTAAGAGGCGGTTCATATGATAAGGAGAGGCCATATCTGTCAAGATTTCATTCAGGCTGTTTTCTTGAGCTTGCGTTAGCTCAAAAGGAAGCTGTTTTTTTCGTTCTGCTAATTTTTCTGGATTCCAGGCCAAGGAAATCCCTTGGCTGGCATCGTGATTTTCTTCTTTTAGCACTTGGAGTTGCAGCTGGAAAAAGAGGAGCTCTTCAAATTTTACCCGGCGAAGGGCTTGCTTGTACTCTGCCAGATCCTTAGGAAAATGCATAGCTTGCACTGCTTGGGAACGAGACATAAGTTGATAACGATCCCGCAAGACTTGGGGTACATTCTCTTCTAAAAGCTGGTCCAAACCCTGGTCAAACGCTATTTTGATCAATTTCACCAGGCTGTTTTGGCTGACTCCTTGCGTCACTCGATAGACCGGTTGCAAATCATCTTCCACTTGAGCCAGGAGTTTCATCCCTGTCAAACTGCCTTTGGCCTTGTCCCATTTCCCAAAAATCGCCACTGTCTGCTGAACCTCAATTTTGTCTGCCAGGTAGGGTTGGTTGAAAAAATTAACCGCAATGACTTGGTCTCCCTGTTTGATGGAAAAACGCAAGCGATTTCGTTTGTAGCCATAATATTGGACATTGGCTGGCGTTGCTACCAGCCCAGAGATGACGGCTTTTTCCCCATCTTCCAACTCTAAAACATTGCGTGTTTTGAAGTCTTCATAGCGAAAGGGGAAATACAAGAGTAGATCTTCTAAGGTTTCAATCCCTAATTTTTTAAATTTTTCCGCCGATTTTGGACCGACGCCAGGCAGTACGGATAAGGGTTGGTGTAAATTCATTGTTCCTCCTTTCTTTTATAAAAAAGCAGGTTCTTCAGGGAAATCCCACCTGCTTTTTTTATTCTTCACCTGCATAGTCACGAGGAATCCGATCACTCAAGAGACAGACTACTTCATAATTAATGGTACCACGGTAATCCGCAATCTCTGTTGCCGTAATTTCTTTCTCGCCGTCTCGGCCAATCAGGGTAACCTTGGTCCCCAGAGGTAATTCTTCTGGAAGGCGAACAGTAATCTGGTCCATCGAAACCCGGCCTACAATAGGGCAAAACTCACTCTTAATCAGCACTTGGAAATTTTGCATCTCTCGAATCCAGCCATCCGCATAGCCGATAGGAATCGTCCCGATCCATTGGGCATCTTCCGTCGTATAGGTGGCCCCGTAGCCAATATCTTGACCGGCTTCTAACTGTTTGACATGAACCAATTCGCTCACCAAACTCAAGGCTGGCTTGATTTCATAAGGCAAGGCTAGAACAGAACCACTTGGATTCAAGCCATACATGACATCTCCCAAGCGCACAGCTGTGAAAATCGTATCTGCATGCCACAAAGAGGTGGCTGAATTACTAGCATGAACAATCGGAGGAAGGGTTTCAAGAGCAGCCAATACTTCTTTGAAAAACTGGTATTGCGCTTGAAATTTTCGATCATCTGCCTCATCTGCTGTCGCAAAATGAGTAAAGATCCCTTCAATCTCAGCTCCAGCTGCTAAGAGGAGGCGTTCAGCCTCTTTGATCTCTTCGATAGTTCTGAATCCAATCCGCCCCATTCCTGAATCCACCTTAATATGGACCTTCAATCCTGAAAGATCTGCTTCTTGTCCAAGCAATTGGTCCAACCAAGCAAGACTAGCCACCGTTAAGCGGATCTCATGCTCTTTGGCTAGATTCACTGTTTCACTTGGCACAACTCCCAAAATCAAAAGAGGGTGTTGCAAGCCTTCTTCACGGATTTCGAGGGCTTCATCCATATTGGAAACACAAAAAGCATCTACCTGAGGCGCCAATTTTTTGGTCACCGCAACGACCCCATGACCATAGGCGTTGGCCTTGACGACTGCATATTTCAAGGCTTGACTCGGAATATGGTCACTGACTTGTTGCACATTAAAGGCAATGGCATCCAAATCGACTCTAGCAACAGTTGGTCTATGTTTACTTGCTTTCATTTTCTTCCTCCAAAATGACACTGGTCGACACTAGGTCTCCCTTGTGACTGATCGAAATCCATACCTTCCCAGAAAAAGGAGACTTGGAAAAATAGGGAGCTCCGTGGGCATCATTTAAAATTTCTAAATCTTGAAAACCAACTGGTCCAATCCCTGTTCCCATTGCCTTTGAAAAGGCTTCTTTGGCGGACCATCGGCCCGTTAAATATTCCATTTTCCGTTTTCCAGACAATTCCTCAAAGCGCTCTCGCTCAGCCTCGGTTAAAACTTTTTCAGCGAATCGAGTATTCTTCTGATAGGCTTTTTCAATCGCAGCGATCGATTCGATATCGATGCCATGTCCTTTGATCATCTTGTTTTATCCTTATTTATCGTTTCAGTATCGTTTTACTGACAAAAGAGAAGGGGCTAAAGAATCACTCCTTCCGCCCCTGCCTTTTACTTATTCATCGTTGCAATTTCTTTGACCAAGGCCTGTGTTTTTTCCCAACCCAGGCAAGGGTCTGTGATGGATTGACCATAAACCACTGGTTCATTTTGACGGCCATCTTCTAGATAGGATTCAATCATGAAACCACGAACTAAAGTTGCCAAATCCTTGTGCCAAGCACGGTTCATCATGGTTTCTCTCACGATGCGTACTTGCTCTTCGAATTGTTTGCCAGAATTGTCATGGTTGGTATCCACCAGGATGAAGGGATGTTGCAAGCCCATTTCGCTATAGCGTTTTGCTGCCGCTAGCAAATCTTCATAATGGTAGTTTGGAACATTCTTACCACTCGCATCCAAGCCTCCACGAAGGATCGCATGGGCTAAAGGATTTCCTGATGTTTCCACTGCTTGGGCATTGAACAAAAAGTTTTGGGGATGTTGGGCTGCATAAATCGCATTGAACATGACAGAAAGATTTCCAGAGGTTGGATTCTTCATGCCTGTCGGAGCAGAGATCCCACTAGATACAAAGCGGTGCTCCTGGTCTTCAACTGAACGAGCTCCAATGGCATGATAAGAAATTAAATCCTCAACATAAGGAAGACTTGCTGGATAAAGCAACTCATCCGCAGTTGTCAAACCAGTCTCGGTAATCACACGGTAGTGGAGATGTCGGACTGCTTTCAAACCATCCACAAAGCTTGGTGCTGCATGTGTATCTGGTTGGTGCATCAAGCCTTTATAGCCATCCCCATTGGTCCGAGGTTTAGCCGTATAGACCCGCATCACAATGAAAATTTGATATTTCACTTGCTCTTGCAAGTCTGCCAAACGACGGGCATACTCCATCACAGCTTCTTCATTATCAGAAGAGCAAGGCCCGATCACAAGAAGGATCCGTTGGTCTTCTCCTTTGATAATAGCTTCCAATTCTCGATCACGCACTTCTTTGCGCTCCAAGGCTGGACCTTCCAAGCGGTAAAGCGAAGTGATCTCTTGCTCATCAATCTTATTGCTCTTCGTAATGAATACCATACAGCCTCCTTATGCTAGCTAGACCCATCCTCTTTCTATTTCAGAGGAACTCTTAAAATTTACGTCCGTGACAGTTTTTAAATTTCTTGCCTGAACCACAAGGGCACAAATCGTTGCGTTTCACTTGTGACAAGTCAATATCTGCTGGAATATCTTGTTGTTGCGCTGCAATGTTGCGAGTCGCAGTTGTTGAAATACTGTGTTCCGTACGTGGACGTTCTTGTTCGTGAATTTGGGCTTTCATCATGAGACGAGTCACATCAAATTCAATCGATCCGATCATATCGTTAAACATACGGAAACTTTCTGATTGGTATTCTACCACTGGGTTATTTTGCGCATACCCACGGAGTCCAACCGCATTTCGCAATTGATCCAAAGCATCGATATGGTCCGTCCACTTGCTGTCCACCACGCGAAGGATCAAGACTTTTTGGAATTCTTGCACAGACTCTTCGTCACGCAATTTCGCTACTTGGCTAGCATAGATTTCTTCTGCACGTGCATACAAGTAATCGATGACTTCCTTGTCAGATTTTCCTTCAATATCGCTTGCAGAAATCGTATCTTCCGGAACCAAATTGTATTTGGCAAAGTTCAGAATCGCTTCAACGCGTTCTTCCTTACTTGAGTGGCTGGCTCCTTCAACAATCCGTTTGATGGTCCGTTTGATCATGGCCTTGATTTCAGGCGCCAAATCACGGTTAGCTGTGATGACATCATAGCGTTCAGCGTAGATAATTTCCCGTTGTTCCCGCATCACGTCATCGTATTGAAGGACTTGTTTACGGGTATCGTAGTTGTTTCCTTCAACCCGTTTTTGAGCACCCTCTACCTGACGGGTGAACATGTTTGAACGGATCACTGATTCTTCTTCGCTCAACTTGAAGCGATCAAGCACTGCTTTGATCCGTTCAGAACCGAAACGACGCATCAATTCATCTTCAAGAGACAAGTAGAATTGAGATTCACCTGGATCCCCTTGACGTCCTGAACGTCCACGAAGCTGGTTATCGATCCGACGGCTTTCGTGACGTTCTGTCCCGATGACACAAAGTCCACCGAGTTCGCGAACCCCTTCACCAAGCTTGATATCGGTACCACGCCCGGCCATGTTGGTCGCAATGGTAACAGCACCACGTTGACCAGCGTTCATGATGATTTGCGCTTCTTTGTAGTGGTTTTTCGCATTTAAAACTTCGTGAGGGACACCTGCTTGAACCAACAATTGAGAAAGGTAATCACTGGTTTCAACCGCAACGGTACCAACTAGAACTGGTTGTCCTTTTTCATGACGAGACTTGACATCTTCCACAACAGCCTTGAATTTTGATTTCAAGCTTGGGTAGAGAAGGTCTGGATGGTCAATACGGGCAATCGGACGGTTGGTTGGAATTGGAATCACGCGAATGTTATAAATTTCACGGAATTCTTCTTCTTCAGTTTTCCCTGTCCCTGTCATCCCTGACAACTTCTTGTACATACGGAAGAGGTTTTGGTAAGTAATCGATGCAGATGTTTTGGTTTCTTCTTGAACTGGAACACCTTCTTTGGCTTCGATCGCTTGGTGAAGGCCATCCGAATAACGACGTCCTTCCATGGTCCGACCAGTAAATTGGTCGACGATCAAGATTTCTTGATCTTCGCTGACCACATAGTCGATATCCAAGATCATGATGTAGTTTGCACGAAGGGCATTGTCGATAAAGTGAGTCAAAGCTACGTTTTCAATATCGTACAAGTTTTCAAGATTAAAGTAGCTTTCTGCCTTATCGATTCCTGAATCAGACAAACCGATGGTTTTAGATGGGACATCGATAATGTAATCGTCCTCTGTCAAGGTCTTCACATAAGCATCCGCCATGTGGTAGAGCTGGCTCGTATCAGAAGCTGTCTGACCAGAAACGATCAATGGAGTACGCGCTTCGTCAATCAAGATGGAGTCTACCTCATCGACCAAGGCATAGTTCAATGGACGTTGAACCATGTTTTCTGCACGCACAACCATGTTGTCACGCAAGTAGTCAAAACCAATCTCTGAGTTGGTTGAGTAAGTGATATCACAGAGGTAAGCTTCTTTTTTCTCAGCTGGAGATTTCGCTGCAAGGTTGATCCCTACTGAAAGGCCAAGCCATGAGTAAAGTTCTCCCATCTCTGTTGCATCCCGCTCGGTCAAGTATTCATTGACGGTAACAACGTGTACCCCTTTGCCAGACAAGGCATTCAAGTATACCGGCATGGTGGCTGTCAGGGTTTTTCCTTCCCCTGTACGCATCTCTGGAACGTCACCATGGTGAAGGACGATTCCCCCCATGACCTGAACCTTGTATGGGAACAAACCAAGAACCCGTTTTGCAGCTTCACGAACAACTGCAAAAGCCTCGTACAAGAGATCATCCAAAGACTCACCATCTTGGTAGCGTTGCTTAAACTCAACTGTTTTCGCTTTTAATTCGTCATCCGTCAAAGCTGCCATTTGGTCTTCATAAGAAAAGACCTTATCAGCCATTTTTTCAAGGCGTTTGATTTCGCCTCGATCATTTTCAATAATTGTTTTTAATAAATTTGCCATTTTTTTCCTTACTTTGAATTTTTCAAAATCTAAAATGTTCTTTTTATTCTAGCATTTTTTAAACATTTTTTCAAGATCAAGGCTGTATCTTACAAGACTTTCGAGTGGTTTTTTTCGTGTGAGAAAATCCAAAAAGATGCCTGCTCAAGCAGACATCTTTTCTATATACGGTGTTTATTCAGACAAATGGTAAGAATAGCTTGCCACAACCACTTCTTCATGCCAACGAAGTGCATACTTCAATTTCAAACTCATTTGGTTGTGGAGAATATTTTGCCAGTGTTTTTTAGGGATAAATTGAGGGACTAAGACTGTAACGGTGTTGCCTTTTTCCTTGGCCTCCTCAGCTACTTTTGAGACAAATTCAACTGTTGGCTGGATAATATCCCGGTAACTGGTCATGACATTTTCAAAGCGAATATGAGGGAAATAACGCTTAAATTCTTCTGCTACCTCAGCGTCCTTGACCTTGGTTTCTTCCGTTGAGACGTGCATCGCTATAACATCGTTTCCTAGGCTATTTGCATAACTCATAGCTCCCACACTTACCTGAGTGACATTCCCAACAAGGACAATCACGGTATTGCCCGCATAACTTGTCTTTTCGATCTGACCTCCCAAGCGCAATTGGGCCGCAACTTTATCATAGTGATTACGGATGCTCAAGAACATCCAAAGCAAGAGACCAATAATAGGGAAGAAGGGCCAGATCTCACCCAAACGGAATAATAAGAGGATCAAGACAATCCCATAACAGATGGCTGCCCCCAGGATATTGGCAAGGGAATACTTAAGAAATCCTTTTTGATATTGGCGTTTCCAGTGGATCACCATCCCTGTTTGAGAAAGGGCAAAAGGAATGAAGACCCCAATGGTATACAGCGGAATCAAGCTTTCTGTTTGCCCATCAAAGATCAAGAGCAAGACGATGGCACCAATCGCCAAGGTCAAAATCCCATTAGAATAGCCCAGACGATCCCCTTTTTCCATATACATGTGTGGCATGTATTTATTTTTAGCCATGTTAAAGGCCAACATTGGAAAGGCTGAGAAACCGGTATTAGCTGCAACTGCCAAGATCAAGGCTGTTGATAATTGGAAGACGTAAAAGAAGGCTTGACCGACTGGGGAATTCCCTAAGATGGCTTGGGCCATTTGGGCTAGAGTTGTTACCCCTTTAGCCGGAACGACACCCACCCAGTAATTGAGGAAGGTAATCCCTGCAAACATGATCCCCAAAATCAAAGCCATAATGGTCAAGGTAGAGGCTGCATTCTTTGCTTTTGGTTTCTTAAAGAAAGGAACCGAATTGGAGATGGCTTCAACCCCTGTTAGGGAAGCGGATCCACTCGTAAAGGCCCGCAATAAGAGAATGACACTAACCCCTGAAATGGTTTGACCCACATGAGCAGTTGCATTATAGGCCAAGTGACCCGTCAAAATTTGGATCACACCATAGCCGATCAAGGCAATGGTACTGACAATGAAAAGGTAGACCGGAATCATCAACGATGTCGCTGATTCGCGTAGCCCCCGAAGGTTCATCAGCATCAAAATCAAGACCAATAAAATGGAAATGTGAAGATTATAAGGATGAAGAGATGGAATCGCTGACGTGATGGCATCTGCACCGGAAGACACAGATACTGCTACTGTCAGCATGTAGTCAACCAAGAGACTACCACCAGCGATCAAACCCGCTTTGGGAGACAAGTTCTCCGTAGTCACCATATAGGCCCCTCCCCCTTGAGGGTAGGCATGAATGACCTGGCGATAAGAAATCGTTAAACTGGCTAGGAGAACCAGGACCACAATCCCAATCGGAATGGACCACCAAATGGCTCCCGCTGAAACAGTCATCAAGACCAGGATAACTTGCTCTGGACCGTAGGCGATAGAAGAAAGCGCGTCACTAGAGAGCATGGCCAAGGCCTGCATTTTCCCAAGCAATCCGCCTTCACCTTCTGCACCAGATTTCAACGGACGGCCAATAAACCATTTTTTCAATGTTGAAAACATAAAAAACTCCTTGAAAAAAGATCATGAGGCCGGGAATTCCCTGCCTCTTTTTCATAAAACAGGGGTTATTCTACTCCTTTTTTTCAAGACTGTCAACTAAAATTGTGAAATTTTCGTAAAGCTTTCATTGTGTTCATTCATTCAAGCTCTCTTAGATCAGCCAGCTTCTTTTCAAATTGATCCAAGCAAAAAACGAGGCTGGGACAAAAATCCTAACCTCTCAATTATTTTTGGATTGTCGAACAAGACGCAGTGGTTGAGTGGGCTCTACTACGCTGATTTCATCAGCTTATACAGCTCTACTCAACTGTGCGGAGGTGGGACGACGAAATCGAATTCTAACGAATGACCGATTTCTGTCCCACTCTCACTTTTTTATTTTGCTTGATTTTCAACATAAAAGGCAATGACATCCGAAGTGTACTGGGCTGTGCCAGCTCCAAACTTGTCGATGTTTTCCTTGAATTCTGGATTATAGACATAGCCTTTGCCGATATGGCCAAAAACCTCTATAGAGCAGTCAAATCCATACGTTCGAATCGCGTCTAAAAGTTTGGCGGCTTCTTCTTGGTTTTCCGATGCTGTTACTGGCAAACCTGCTTGGAGGTTTTTCGCCAAGGCTTGAAAGACTTGATTAAAGGCTCTTGTCGCCTCCTCTTCTCGACCTTTTTGACGTTCAAGCGCTTGGTCCATGACTTCTTGACCGTACTTCTCTACCGCCTCTTGCTGGTATTTTTGAGTATCTTGGTAGCTAAATCCAGTAAATTTTTCCTCAATGGTCATTTTTCTTTCTCCTTTTTGTTCTTGAATGGTTTTTTGCAAGGTAGAAATCAAGGTATCCAAACGTTGTCTTTCTTGAGTCAAATAGTCCAACTGTTTGGTCAAATGGGGCAATAAGTTAGATTTTTCTTCGGCTAAGAGTTCTGCTATTTGGTCTAAGGAAAATCCTAGATACTTGTAGTAGAGAATCACCTGTAATCGTTCTAAATCTTCTTGACTGTATGTCCGATAGCCATTTTCAGATTTCACAGGGACGAGAAGTCCTATCTTGTCATAGTGGTGCAAGGTCTTGACAGAGACACCCGACAGCTCTGCAGCTTCTTTGATATGGTACATGATTTCCTCCTTACAAGGATAGTATAATCCCTCCCCTTAGGTCAGAGTCAAGGCTTAACATAAAAATAGTTTTCAGATAAAAAAGGCTTGAGTTGTTTCACAGCTTTTAACTCAAACCCTTTCTTTTTTATGGATGACTCACGATCAATTCTAAACCTTGCCCTTCCAAAGTCCAAGATTCAACATCGCTCGGTAAGATAAAGTGACTTCCTTTTTGAATTGGATAATCCTTTCCATCGACCGTCAATTTTCCTTCTCCGGCTAAGACGCTCAACAAGCTGTAATCAGCGGTCTTTTCAAAATCAGCTTTTCCAGTCAGTTCCCACTTATAAACGGTGAAGAAATCACTGGCAACCAAGGTGGTCATACGAAGATCATCAATCACAACTGTATCTGGATGGCTATTGGCAGGCTCTCCAATGTTCAAGACATCAATTGATTTTTCAAGATGAAGCTCCCGCAAGTTTCCTTGAGCATCCTTGCGGTCAAAATCATAAACCCGGTAGGTGGTATCACTCGACTGTTGGGTTTCAAGAATCAAAATTCCAGAACCAATGGCGTGCATAGTTCCACTTGGCACATAGAAGAAATCTCCAGCCTTGACAGGAACCTTTGTCAGCAAGGCATCCCAGTTTTTATCTTCGATTTGCTGGCGGAGTTCTTCTTTTGACTTGGCATTGTGTCCATAGATAATCTCGGATCCTTCATCGGCCGCAATCACGTACCAACACTCGGTTTTTCCAAGTTCTCCTTCATGCTCCATCGCATAGGTATCATCTGGGTGCACCTGTACACTAAGCCAATCGTTGGCATCCAAAATCTTTGTTAATAAAGGAAAGACAGGCTCTTTACGATTACCGAATAATTCCCGGTGCTCTTGATAGAGCTGATCCAATCCCATTCCTTCGTATGGACCATTGGCTACTTTAGAAACTCCATGTGGATGGGCTGAAATCGCCCAAAATTCCCCGACATGGTCGCTCGGAATTTCGTAACCAAATTCTTCTTTCAGACGAGTTCCTCCCCAAATTTTTTCCTGCATGACTGAATGTAAAAATAATGGTTGTCCCATAATATCCTCCTCGCATTTCATGTTTCTATTATACAAAAAAAAGAAAGCTTTTGAAAGCCCTTTCCATTATTTTCCTCTCTCGCCAGAAACTTTATTTTTGTGTATAATGAAAGGGATGACACTAAAAGAAAACATTATCCAACTGGCGCATTCTATTGGGATATCAAAAATTGGATTTACAACTGCTGATGACTTCGCTTATTTGGAAAAATCGCTCCGCTTGGCCGTTGAGGAAGGACGGAATTCTGGATTCGAGCATAAGAATATTGAAGAGCGCATCCACCCCAAATTAAGTCTCTCCTCTGCCAAGACCATCATCTCAATCGCTGTCGCCTACCCCCACAAACTCAAGCAGCAACCTCAAAAAACAGCTTATAAAAGAGGAAAATTCACGCCCAACAGCTGGGGGTTAGACTACCATTATGTTCTTCAAGACAAGCTCAACCGCTTAGCTGCTGGGATTGAAGAAATGACGCAAGATTTTGAATACAAGGGCATGGTCGATACTGGAGCACTGGTTGATACAGCCGTCGCCCAACGAGCAGGGATTGGCTTTATCGGGAAAAATGGCTTGGTCATTTCAAAAGAATACGGTTCTTACATGTTTCTGGGGGAATTGATTACCAACCTCGAAATCGAACCAGATCAGCCAGTCGACTATGGTTGTGGAGACTGTCGACGTTGTTTAGATGCATGTCCAACCTCCTGTTTAATCGGGGATGGCTCTATGAATGCCAGACGCTGTCTGTCCTTCCAAACCCAAGACAAGGGCATGATGGACCTAGAATTTCGCAAGAAAATTAAAACGGTCATCTATGGATGTGATATCTGTCAGATTAGTTGTCCTTATAACAAAGGGCTAGATAATCCCTTGGCAACAGAAATCGATCCTGATCTGGCTCATCCAGAGTTGATTCCTTTTATCGAGCTGTCCAACGGACAATTTAAGGAAAAATTCGGACATGTTGCTGGAAGTTGGCGAGGCAAGAACATCCTCCAGCGCAATGCCATCATTGCATTAGCCAATGCCAATGACCGCTCGGCCATCCCTAAGCTCCTGAACATCATCGAAACTTCACAAAATCAGATTCATATTGCAACGGCTATCTGGTCCTTAGGGCAACTGCTTCGTGAAGTCACACCGGACCTTGTTGAGCTCTTACGGAATATCAAACATCCGACCGATGCTATCATAGAAGAACGAACTGCTTTCTTTGAAAAATTCGGTATTTAAGCAGATTCACAGCTACAATGAAAAAACACTAAGGTTGTAATCTTAGTGTTTTTTTAGTTCTTTCAAGAAATACCAACTACCCATCTCTACTTGGTTAAAGCTAATCTCACTTGAATAGACTTCCTTGTAGCCATTTTTGGTATAAAAATAGACATTTCCTTTGGTATTGGTATAAAAGGCTAGTTTTTTCCCTTTGATCCCTTCCAAGAAAGGCTCAATTCCTTCTGTCATAAAGCGACTGCCATAGCCCTGCCGTTGGTGTTTAGGGGCGACTGCGAGAAGCATCAAATACCAATCAAAGTCTACATTTTGCTCCAATTCCTTATCCGTGTCCTCCATAAATTTAAAGTAGGCCAACATATTCTTCAAGGAAATAAACTTGAGCAAACCGAATCCCCCATTTAAGAGATAGGCCCGAAAAGGAATCGGTCCCTTTTGCAACAAGGCAACTGCATAAATTTCATCATTTTTTTCTGCCACAAGGCAAATATGGTGCTTAAGAAAAACCTTTACCAGGATGCGCATCATTGCCTCAACAAAGGCTGGGTATTGCTTGG
The DNA here is from genome assembly GCF_029589235.1 of Streptococcus taoyuanensis. Lineage (NCBI taxonomy): Bacteria > Bacillati > Bacillota > Bacilli > Lactobacillales > Streptococcaceae > Streptococcus > Streptococcus taoyuanensis. The sequence continues at coordinate 6,098 of NZ_JARQVW010000003.1, read as the reverse complement.
GATCCCGAACCAAATCCTTGATAACTTTTAAAAATAGATAGTCCTCAAAGGCTGTACTGGCTACTCGAACCACCTGATCCAGATCTGCTTTTTCTGCTTTTCTGTACTTCATCTTCTCTCCTATTCTAAGTCCACTTTCCAGTATACACTATGATACGCTGTTAGACAAAGGTCAATTTTCAGCAATTTGTTCATTCAAGCCAGCAAAAAGAGTCCTCCCCAGACGAGTCCCAGCCCCCAAGCGACGAGGACATCCTTGGGATAATGAACCCCTCCAAGAACTCGAACAAGGGCTAATAGAAGAGATAGGAGCATGGAGCACATTCCTAGCGGAAGAGACAACTGACAGACACACATGGAGATAATGGTCGCCGAAAAAACATGTCGGCTAGGAAAGGAATGACCGGATGAATTTTTTTCTAATAAGGGTTGAATCTCCCATTTTTCATAAGGTCTCGGAACATTGACCCAATGACGAAAGAGGCTAAACAAGACAAAGCCCGAAGCTGGAATCCAGATAAAAGGCCAGATGCCTCCCATTGAAGTTTTCTTTAAAAATAGCCAACAAAAGACCAGGCCGTAGATGCCTGGCATGGCGAACGTCAGGATTCGATTCGTCCTTTGAAGGACCTGCACACGATGTGGCTTTCTCGTAAAAGGCAGGGTTAGCCAACGATAAAATTTCGGATAATCTTGAAGATTGGGCTTCATGTTGGCACTCCTGTCTATCATCTCATTTTTGTACTACTAGTATACGCGATCCTAAGAAAGCCTGTCAAGCCAGGCTTCTTTTTTATCTTTTCTTCCTTCTTTTTCACATGATTTAGCACTAAAATCTGATGATTTATCATTTTCCTGTCTCCAAGAAACGTCTTTTCCATTACTATTATCGATAAAAAAATGAGGCTGGGACAAAAGTCCTAGCCTCTAAATTGTCTTTGGATTATCGAGCAAGACGCAGTGGTTGAGTGGGCTCTACTACGCTGATTTCATCAGCTTTTACAGCCCTACTCAACTGTGCGGAGGTGTGACGACGAAATCGAATTCTAACGAATTACCGATTTCTGTCCCACTCTCATTTTTTCACTTTGTATGTTACGCCCTTTGTATCTTGTTGGAATTGCGACAGGACGAAGGTGGATCGATACCATCCACCTGAGGAGTTAGTGAGTCGTGTCGGCAAGGCACCATTGTGCTTGCCATTACACGAATTGAACACGCCCTAAATGCTGGGTGAAAAACGCTAACTATACTAGCACTAACCTCCAGACACAGTAGCTGATTGGATTCTTCTCTCGCCCATCAGCTCGGAAGAATCCTAATCAGCCTTGTGGGGGTAGGACGACGAATCGTCCACAATCGCATAGCTTCTGTCCTACTCCCTATTTTGACTGTATCCGCTACGCCCTTTGTATCTTGTTGTTACGCTACTTCTTCTGTGAATTGGCTATTATAGAGATCAGCATAGAAGCCATTTTGGCTCATGAGTTCTTGGTGGTTGCCTTGCTCGATAATATTTCCATCTTTCATCACGAGAATCAGATCCGCATTACGGATAGTGGACAAGCGATGGGCAATGACAAAGGAAGTTCGGCCTTCCATGAGTTTGTCCATGGCTTTTTGAATCAACTCTTCTGTTCGGGTATCGACAGATGAGGTTGCTTCATCCAAGATAAGAAGCGGGGCATCCTTCAAGAGGGCACGCGCAATGGTCAAGAGTTGCTTTTGACCAACGGACAAGGTCACTGAATCATCTAATACAGTATCATAGCCATTCGGCAAGGTCCGAATAAAGTGATGGACCCCAACCGCTCGGGTTGCTGCTTCGACTGCTTCATCTGAAATATCGGTTTGATTAAAGACTAAGTTTTCCCGAATGGTCCCTTCAAAGAGCCAGGTATCTTGCAAGACCATCGAAAAAGCATCATGAACTTCTTCGCGACTCATGGCCTTAGTATCCACACCATCGATGGTAATTTTACCAGCTTGAATGTCGTAAAAACGCATCAAGAGATTGACCATGGTGGTCTTACCAGCACCTGTTGGACCAACAATAGCGACCTTTTGTCCTGGCTTCGCTTCAGCTGTAAAGTCATGGATAATAGTCTTATCTGGTGAATAGCCAAAACGAACATGCTCAAATTTGACATGACCTTTTGTTGTTTCCAATTGACGTGTTTTTTGGGATTCGTCTTCCATTTCTTCTTCGTCTAAGAATTCAAAGACACGCCTCATAGCAGCACTAGCTGATTGCAATTGGGTAATTCCTTGGGCCATTTGACCAATTGGTTGGGTAAAGATGCGGACATAGGTCATAAAGGCCACAATGGTCCCGATGGTAATATCCCCATTAATGGTGAGGGCAGCCCCTACGATACAGACCATGACATAACCAAAATTCCCTACAAACTGCATCAAGGGCATCATAATCCCAGAGAAGAATTGGGATTTCCACATGCTTTGATACAAATCTTGATTGATGGCATCAAAATGATCTTTGGCTTGATGACGGCCATTGTAGGAAATAACAACATTATGTCCACTATAGATTTCTTCAACATAGCCTGAAACTTTGGCAAGATTATCTTGTTGCTGTTTAAACAAAGGCTGACTCTTGACCATAATGATGCTGGAAAGAGCAAAGCCGGCAAAGACGGATACAATCGCTGTGACAGCTAAGTGCCAGTCCGTCTTAAACATCATAAAGATAGATCCAATCAATAAGACGATAGAGGAGACCATTTGAACCAAACTTTGGTTAAAGGATTGGGTCATCAAATCCACGTCATTGGTCACACGAGACAAGGTATCTCCTTGTTCATGGCTATCAAAATATTGGAGAGGTACACGATTGATCTTTTCAGCGATGGCATTTCGCAAGCGTTCTGCGAAGCGCTGAATCATTGTTGAGATAATGAAACTACTGCTGTAGGACACCAGTGCTCCAACTCCATAAAGGATGGCTAAGGTCAGGGCAATCGAAGTGATTTTGTCAATATCAATGGCGCCTCCCATCCCTTTTGTGATGGTATCCGTGATTTCTTTTAACTTATCCGGTCCAATAACCGTGATAATACTCGATACGATTGAAAAGAGGATAGCAACTAGGAAAAATAGGTGGAAGCCCTTCAAATAGGGAGAAAGTTGTCTCCAAAGGGACGAATCTTGTTTTGTTTTATGCATGTTCCAACTCCTCCTTAGACAATTGTGAATAGGCAATTTCTTGATAGACTTCATTGGTCGCAAGCAATTCTTTGTGGGTGCCTTGACCGACGACCTTCCCTTGATCCAAAACCAAAATCAAATCTGCATCCATAATGGTCGAAATGCGTTGGGCAACGATCAATTTGGTCGTATCTGCCAGCTCTTCTTTCAGAGCTTGGCGCAAGATACGATCCGTTTTGTAATCTAGGGCTGAGAAGGAATCATCAAAGATGAGGATCTCGGGCTTGCGTGCCAGGGCACGCGCAATGGCCAAACGTTGACGTTGACCTCCAGAGAAGTTGCTTCCTCCTTGCGCTACTTCTGTATCCAAGCCCTTCTCTTTTGTGGCAACAAACTCTTTGGCTTGGGCCAATTCAAGAGCTTTCCAGATGGCTTCATCCTCTAATTTTCCTTGGCTACTTTCTCCAAATTCCATATTGGAGCGAATCGTGCCACTAAAGAGCACTGCTTTTTGGGGAATGTAGCCGACTTTATTGTTCAATTCTTGGTGGCTATAGTCCTTGACATTGACGCCATCCACTAAGATCTTTCCTTCTGTCGCATCGTAAAAACGTGGAATTAAATTGACCAGAGTGGATTTACCAGAACCAGTTGATCCAATGAAGGCAACAGTTTGTCCTTTCTGAGCTGAGAAGGTCACATGTTCAATCACCGCACGGGAAGTCCGTCCATAGCGGAAGGAAACATCTTGAAATTCTACTGTACCTGCTTGGCCTGTTGTTTCTTTTGACTCACTTGGGAAGGCTACAGACGGTTCAAGAGCCAAGACCTGATTAATCCGTTTTGCGGATACTAGTGCACGAGGAAGAATAATCAAGATGGCCACCATCATCATAAAGCCAACGACAATCTGCATAGCGTAAGAAGAAAAGGTGATCATATCTGAGAAGACCTTGGTCCGATCCGCTAATGCAGGACTGGTGAAGATCTTTGTAGGATCTTTTGGCATGGCGATATCATTGATCAAGTGCGCCCCAATCCAGTAGATAGCAAGGGTCAAGCCACTTGATACCACTGTCATGACAGGGTTCATCAGAGACATCAAACGATAAACAAAGAGATTTAGACGGGTTAAGCCCTTGTTTTCAGCCTGGAATTTCTCATTTTGATACGCTTCCGCATTGTAGGCGCGAACGACCCGCACCCCAGTCAAACTCTCCCGTGTCGTCGCATTCAAGGCATCGGTCAAACCTTGAACCTTTTGCTGGCGTGGAAAGGCAATCAGAACCAGAACAGAAAGCAGAATCAAGACCATCAAGACCGCAATCCCAACAGAAGTTGTCCAGGCACTGCTCTTGCCCCAAATCTTGGTCAAAGCCCAAATCGCCATAATGGGACCACGCGTCACAACTTGCATCCCCATCACAATCATGATTTGTAACTGGGTCAAATCGTTGGTCGTCCGAGTCAAGAGAGAGGGAACGGAGAATTTCTTGATCTCAGCATCAGAGTAATCCATCACTTGATGGAAAATCTCTCCTCGAAGTCGCATCGTAAAGCTGGCAGCGACTCGTGATGCTAGAAAGCCCACAAAAACTGCCATCAAAAAGCTTCCAAAAGAGAAGAGCAACATCTTACTCCCTGGCTCCATGATATCAGAAACCTTGGTCCCCTCCTTAGCTAAGAGGGTCGTAATATCGGATAAGTATTCCGGGGTCTTTAAATCCATCCAAACTGCCAGACAGATAAAGACCGTACTAAGGGCAATCATGCTCCATTCTTTGGCGGTTAAGCGCCGAAACATATTGATCATTCCTCGCTCCTTTTTTTCATATTCTCATAAAATTGATGCATGACCTTGAAAAAGGTGGACAATTCTTCTTCTGATACACCCGCTACTAGACTCTGCTCCACTTCCTCAAAGAATTGCTTCATGTCATTCAAATTGGCTTTCACACTGTCTGTTAGGTAGACATACTTGGCCCGTTTATCGGTCGGACTAGCCTCTAAATAAATAAACCCATTTTTCTCCATTCGCTTGATCAGGCTACTGGCCACGGATTTTGAGATATGAAGTTCCTGCTCAACATCCCGAATCAAGGTCACTTTTCCCTCTTTTTCACGATGAGATAAGAATCTCAATACCTGACCTTGTGGTCCTGCGCTAAATTCAAACCCACGCTTCTTAGCCTCTCTTTCCACCATGAGGTGAATGAGATGGCCAATTTTTTTTAATTCTTGTAATGGCTTTTCCATCATTCCTCCAAATAGTTCTCTTAAGAACCTTAAAGTTACTATGAGAACTATTTTAGCACAAAAAAGATCCCTGTCAAGAAAAAAGTTTCTATAAGAACTAAAAAAATGGAGCCCAATCGACTCCATTAATGACTTCTAGATAATAATGCCTTCTAGATGATCCATTTCGTGCTGACAGATCTGGGCTGGAAAACCTGACAACTGAATTGTTTTTGCTTTCCAATTCACATCTCGATAGGCCACTGAAATCTCCTCATAACGAGTGGTCGGCCGACTCCCCACCAAGGACAAGCATCCTTCTTCTGTTTGGTAAGGCTTTTTCTTTTCAAGGAGAACAGGATTAAACAGGACCAAATTTTCACTTCCCATTCGGATGATAATCGCCCGTTTTTTCACCCCGATCATATTAGCCGCTAAACCCACACACTCAAGGAGATGAGCATTTAAAGTGTCCTGCAAATCCAAAGCCAAGGTGCGATCCTCAGGTGTCGCTTCTTCTGACTTTTGACCCAAGAATAAGACATCTTTTACAATATTCTTTTTCATTCCTTCCTCACTTCTTGATAGGTAGACGAAAGAAGAGAGTGGGACAGAAATCGGTAATTCGTTAGAATTCGATTTCGTCGTCCCACCTCCGCACAGTTGAGTAGGGCTGTAAAAGCTGATGAAATCAGCGT
>NZ_JARQVW010000002.1:0-327768 GCF_029589235.1 Streptococcus taoyuanensis | reverse complement strand
AGTCCTATCCCATGGGCGGAACATCTACTTCTACTTCGTTGATGCCACAACTCGTACAAGCAGTGATACCGCCTCAACATGGAATGAGTGAACACCAAGTATGTCAAGTAGTTGAGTTGTATGCGGAAACATATCCACTAAACTATTTAACGATAGCTTGAGGTTATCGTTAAAAGGTATTACCTCGACAAACTGGAATTTTCCAGCTCGACAAGCTGGTTTTTAAGCTTTAGTTATCGGAATCCAAAGTTCCATTTTGTAGTCTTTGCTGTGCATATCACCTTCATAGTAATATTCAAAGTCAGATTTTCCTGAATGAATATAGCCATGCTCAGGGAAGAATACTTCCATTGCATATTTCCACCCGTTATGAATGCACTCCGGAACACTTCCTACTAATTCTACAACTGCATACTCTGCTTCTTCCACTTCCAAAACATCTAAGCCCATACTTGTGGCTTTGTCTACATCATTAACGATATAACCAGCCATATAATTTATTGTGCTTGGATTTTCCACATCATGGCAAACGCCCATACTTTGACCGCTTCCTAAACTTGCAAGTTCATCGTGGCTATATTTTTCATATAGCTTATCCCAAATACTCGGACATAATGATGAATTGATGTTTTGTTCATTGATTCCTGCAACTGTAAATGCTTTTTTCTTTTGAATTGTAATATCCATGCTTCTTCCTCCTCTTACACTTAGTGCTAATTGCACACGTGAAACTAATTTAAATGGTTTCCCGTTTCTCACCTCTGAAGGAGTAAATCCATGAAAATTCTTAAAAGCAGTTCCAAATGAATCTGATGACTCATATCCAAATTTGAAAGCAACATCAATAATTTTTTCATCCGTATTTCTTAATATAACGGCTGCTTCCGTCAATCTTCTGCTTCTTAAATATTCTGAAAGCGTTGTTTCAGTCAGAATAGAAAACAAGCGACTGAACATTGAATACGAATATCCGGATAACTGAGTTACTTTCTTTTCATCAATTTCATCATCAAGAACTGTTTCAAGATAATCAATCGTATCGTTAAACGACTTGATAATATTCACTTCGATTCCCCCTTTCTTTTGGTTTATTTTAGTATAGAGGAAGATTTCTTTTCTTACCCTACAGTATCCGTACAAATTTTATAGGCTTCATCTCATAGAAACTTATACCTTGCTAACTTCAACAAACTGAAGCTTGTTTGTCTCATTTAGCTTTCTTGGGTTTCTTTTCTGGCAGTTCCGCATACATACCTTTCAGTAGTTCAGTAATCAAATCCATATCCTCAAATCTGTCGAATGCATACATCAATGTCTTTGAACCCTCATACGGATAACGCAATTCTGAGTCTGCAAGAAGTTTGTCCGATGTCGGCGTTCTCTTTAAAAATAGTTCATTATCGCAAATGTCACCTATCAGCTTATCGTTAAAATATATAAGGTATCCGCCCATCATGGATCTTATGACAATATCACCTGCTGCGGAAAAAATCTCACGAACAAATTCATTAAATTCATTCACTATGATTACCTCCTTCAAAATCAAATATTCCTTACTTTATGGCATACTCTTTCCCTATTTATCCTCAAAATTTCAGCAATCCATTTTCATCAAATTGAAAATTTGGTCCCCATGAAACTTCCCAATAGTATCCATCTAAATCCGAAAAATATGCGTGATATCCACCCCAAAAAACTTCCTGTGGCTCTTTTACAATTTTTCCACCTGCTTTTCCTTACTAGTTCTATTACTCGCCAATATTGTATAAATTAAATAAGCAATAAAAATGATAATAAAAATAACATAGCAGCCAGTCTTACAATTTACTACTTTTTATATGATAATTTACAAATGTCTTTCCAGCCACTCGATCTTTTTAAAATCCTTATTGTTATTGTGATCATTTCGATAGGAGTCTTGAGAAGAAGCTTTGTAAATACTTAGATACTGCTCCAGACTTGGAAGACGAAAAGTGATGCCTTCAATGTGAATAAGCTCTATATCCGATTCCGAAACTCCTGCAAAATCAGGTAAGGAATCGATACTTCCAAATTCAACACTCTCTCGATCCTTTTTGAATTCATGCTCATGAATATCTATTAAGACGTAGCCTAAGTCTTTCATCACTTTCATTATCTTGTCCCAGTCATAAATTCTAAGATGATCAGGTACTTCCCAACCTCTAGGATCCCCAGGCACATGAATGTCAATGTCAGACGGCCCCCAATTTTCTTTCGTTCTAAACTCCAATCCCAAAGAGCCCATCAGTGTCGGTGTAATTCCGACTCGATTTAAATGGAAACAAATAGTTTTAAATTCTTCAAATAAGAGACTCATGTTTACTCTAAACCTTTCATATAAATGTTCGTTATTTCTACTTTATTACCTTGAACAAAATCATCTTCATTTTCTAGAGTATATCCAGTTATTTTGGTTACAAATTCTTTTCCTTCTTTTAAGGACCCAAATGCGACTAGATCTTTATAAGAAGGATTTTGATATAATTCCAACATATACATCTCTAGTCTTTCTGATTTTTGAACGATTATCCACATTTCACAAACAAGCTTACACATTCGACATGTGATAATATTTTTTTATGTACTAATAAAAAAAAGGCAATGAAAATCATTTTAAAATGATACTGTGGAACGGAAAGATTTTCGCTAGTTCCAAAAGAATCGATATTCATCATTCCACTTTAAATTATAATAGATAATTCTCTAACATAGATCATCTAATTAGCAAATCGTTACTTTCAATAAAGGATATCCTGATCTAAATTTTAAAATGTTGTTTCCTTACTAATTCTATTACTCGCCAATATTGTATAAATTAAATAAACAATAAAAATGATAATAAAAATAACATTAATTTTTAACACAAAATAAAGATTTAACAAATTTGCGAACGCATGAAATAATATACAGTATCCTACTGATTTCGTTTGACGGTAAAGAAGTCCTAAAACAAAACTTAAAAATAACGTATATATAAAAAATAAAATAAAAGGAAATCCTTGATGACTTTCTCCAACAATAAACCATAAAGGCAGATGCCATATCCCCCAAATTAATCCTACAATCAAATTAGATTGCCAATATGTATATTTTTTATCAAGTAAGGGTTGTAGTATACCTCTCCACCCTAATTCTTCATGTCCACCACCAAAAAAAATTAATTGAATAAAGAATAGTGGCATTAAATAAATGGATACTCCGTTTAATTCTAAGGAAGATACAGAAAATAGTATCAAAATTGCTAACAAATGAATAATGAAATAAATACTACTATTTTCTTTCTTACTAAATACAAAATGTTTAAATTTTATATTATTTCTTTTCAAATAAAAGCCACTTGCAATTGCTGGTCCAAGTGCACCTACTATGTGTAACATTCTCCCTATAATTGTTTCTAATCCCAAAATCTGAGTTTGAGTAAAGATGGCAAGAATCCCCCAAGCTATATAAGTAATTCCAAATGTAATATAAAGATAATTTTTTAAATTCCTTTTATCAATTTCTGTCATTTTATCTTCCTTATTTTGATTATTCTATGTATAATATTTTTTTCTGCTTCTTAGTTGCTCTCGATTATAACTACCTATATTCTATCACAAAAATGCAAAAAAAGCCCTATAATCAAGGCTTTTCATTATCCCTTTTGTTAAAAGGTTTTTACGCTTTTATCAGCAAAGCTACACACTCGGCGGTTCGCTGTTACCGTATCATTTCGTCGGTTTCCCCCTCATTCTACAAGTCCTATCCCATGGGCGGAACATCTACTTCTACTTCGTTGATGCCACAACTCGTACAAGCAGTGATACCGCCTCAACATGTGCTGAGAGCTTTCTTCTATACTAATAGACGAAAGGGTGTGAAAATGATTTTTAAATGATACTGTGGAACGGAACAGTAGCCCTAGTATTGACTACTGTCGTTTCTATTCATATTGGCTATTCTAGGACTGAGATGAAAAAATCTATAAATGCTCAGAATAAAATTGAACCCGCAAATCTCCCCAAAACAATGGTGAGTCATGTACTTGTATTATTCCGAAAAAATACACCTCTGGTGCAGTGAGACAAATTGGTGTATCTTATAGTGGCTTCGTAGATGAAAGCTATACTCTACTATCACTCTTTGATGATGTAGAACAAATTGAAAAAGATAATAGACTTCAGACAGCTATTGATGTTGTCAGAGAACAGTTTGGTTTTTTAGCCATACAAAAAGGAACCGTCCTAACTGAAGGTTCCAGAAATATTGAACGCAGTAAACTTATCGGTGGTCATTCCGCGGGTGGATTGGAGGGATTAAAATGAAACAAGAAAAAAATACAGTACAATTTTCAGAAATCCGTAGCAAAGGATGTAATGATATTGAAATGCTTGAAAGATTTTTACATGGAATCGTTGAAACAGCAACTTCAAAACTTCGTCAGAGAAAACTCAAAACAACTGAAATATCGATACGACTAGTACATGCTAAATCTGAAAACCGATTACCATTGGAATTTACATTTAGCATTAAGCCAACAAGCTCATCTGTGATAATCTATACTGAGGTAATCAATCGCTTTAAAGAATGTTACACAGGTGGGGGAATTCAAGGTTTTACGATTCAATTTGATAAAAATACCCTTGCCTCTGCATAGAAAGGATTTGATATGATTGACCGTTCATATTTACCATTTCAATCAGCAAGAGAGTACCAGGATACAAAGATGCAAAAATGGATGGGCTTTTTCCTATCTGAACATGCATCAGCACTCTCTGATGATACAAACAAAGTAACGTACATGTCTGACTTATCACTAGAGAAGAAATTATTACTCCTCAGTCAAGTATACGCCGGGCAGCTACGCACACGCATTCAAGTGATTGAAAAAAACAAGCGTGTTTCCTACACTGGAACAATACCAAGTCTGACCAAAGATTTCATTTTGATAAAAACTACAACAGGTCACATCAATTTGAAATTAAAAGACATTATTAGTATTGAACTTGTCGAGGAGGTGCTCTATGAATCAGCTTGAGTTTCAGCGTAATCACCTACAAATGGACTATTATAGCGAGAGCTACCAAGATTTTGAACGTGACTTCTACCGCTACTCTAACATGAATATTCCATTGACCTTCCTAACTGATGATATCCTAAAAACAATGGCGACTTCACGTAAGAATTACTTTGTCCTCAATAAGGAAAAGTCCAGAGATAACCGCGATCACTTCTTCATATTTGAAGTAAGTACCGTAGATGAGAATCCGCTAATCTATCATTATACATATAAGAAAACTACAATATATTTAGCAGAAAAATAGGAGCAGTTCAATTGACTGTTCCTATTTTTAATATTCATAAAATCTAAAGTCTTTATACTCTTTAACAATGGAGTCGCCAACCAGAACAGACTATACTGACCAGCGACTACCTTAAATTTAATGTTTCAGATTTATTTTCTTATCTCTAATTTCATAAACTACATCTGCTACATTTTCGAGTAATCGTTTATCGTGGGTGATAAACACGATAGTTCCGGTGTACTCCTTCATTAGTATTTCCAAAGCCTCTAAACTTGGTATGTCAAGGAAGTTACTGGGTTCATCCATTATTAGGATGTTATATCTACCCATGAGCATTTTAGCAAGCAACAATTTTATAATTTCTCCACCGCTTAAAACAGATAAACTTTTTCCAATATCGTTCTGTTTGAACCCCATAGATGCTAGCACTGAACGAATTTCTGATATATTGTAGTCACAATCCTTCTGCATAAACTCCATAACATTCTGATTACTGTTGTACTTGTAACCATTCTGTGCAAAGTAACCTATTTTTGCCTTAGGCGAAATAGAAATTCCTTCTTCATGGTTTAAGATCATTTGGATTAAAGTTGTTTTTCCGATTCCATTACCACCAGTTAACGCCACTTTTGCTCCTAACGGAATTTGAAAAGATGCATTTTCAAACAGAGCCTTATCCCCAAATACTTTATTAATTTCTGCACCGACTATAGGGTATGGATTATGGAGCTCCAATGCTTTACTTTGCCTGAAACGAATTCTGCGAATGCCTTCCGGAGCTTCTACTTTTCCTAAGGCCGCAATCCTGTGCTCTAGGGTTTTAGCAGCATTATACATCTTTTTTTCCTTACTTCCTATTGATTTTTGATGAGCTAAACGCCCTCCGTCTTCAGTACTTTTTTTCTTTGAAGAACCTTTTGCCTTCTGTTCTATTTTACGAGCCTGTTTTCGCTTTTCCTCCGCAGCCCTTTCCAATCGGGCACGTTCCGCAATAAATTGTTCGTATTCTGCAGCTTGGCTCTTACGTTCTTCCTCTTTCTGACGAAGATAATCAGAATAGTTTCCCCAATACTCAGTGATTTTGCCATCTTTCAGTTCCCATATTTTATCTACTATTTCATCAAGAAAATAGCGGTCATGGCTAATAACTAACAGTGCACCTGTAAAATATTTTAGCTGTCCTATTAGAAAATCAATTCCTTCACGGTCTAAATGGCTCGTAGGTTCATCCGCTAAAATACCATGAACCTGTGCCGATAAGGCCTGTGCTATTTTAAGCCTTGTTTCTTCACCACCGCTCATAGTCTGTATATTTAATTGCTCAACACCTAGCTTGCCTACAAGTGCAAAATCTTTTTCCTCCTGCAGAGTTACTTCGTCCAACTGGGGAATATAGGCAAGTTCACCCAGACGATTCATTTTACATCCTGGGGGAGTTAATTCTCCTAAAAGTACCCTGAGTAAAGTGCTTTTTCCAGCACCATTTGCTCCTACTAAACCAATACGGTCATAATCATATACTTCTAATTCATTTATATCTAAAACATCGCGTCCTTTGAATTCCACACGAATGTCTTTTGCTTTTAATATTAATTCCATAACATTTCCTCCTGTCTATAATCGCATGCTTTCATTTGCTTGTATGCAGGGAAAACCCTGCGATTTTAGCAGGAAGAGTTACATGAAAATAAGATACATAAATATTCCTCCAATATTGTTTATTTTAAATCTAATTTTCTAACCTCAGTTATCATTTGGCAAACTATAGCAATGCCAATAATTAAAATACCTGATAGTAAAAACCAATGATTTACACCGATTTTATCAGCAAAGAATCCAGAAAGAATTAACCCAATTGGCATAGCAAGTGACATGATACTTCCGATCAAAGAAAATACACGTCCTAAATATTCAGGCTTAATTTTCTCCTGAAAAAGAGCTGTTTGCACACCGCTATAAAATGGCACCGAAAGCCCCATTATTGCACAGCAAACTACGAATATTACAAATCCATTTGGAGGAAGTATTCCCGAAACGGCTAAACTGGTCCCCATTATAAAAAATGAACTTGTTATTAGTAATACATGCTTTTCGAAGCCCCCTAATCTTCCTAATAATAAGCCTCCTGCTAGCATCCCAAATGCAAAGGAAATTTCCGTAATAGAAATATGCACAGGCGTTCCATTAAAGTGTTCCATGCTTATTAAAGGAAATAGTGCATTGATTGGCATATAAACAAAAGTATATAGTGTTCCTAAGAGTAATAAGGCAAACAATCCTTTGTTTTGTCTCAGAACCACAACTCCTTCTTTCATCTCCCTTATGAAATTTGGTTCTAAACTTTGCACTTGATTACCCAGCTTAGGTATACGTACAATTGCTACCGTAATAGATGCAATCACAGCACCCAATACGTCGATGGCAATAATAGCATTTAAATCCCAAACGGAGTATAAGAGTGCTGCAACTGCCGGACTAACAATATAGCTTATAGACTGCAAAGACTGACTATAGCCTGCGCATTTCGTTAGCTGTTCTTCTGGTACTAAAAGTGGTGTAACCGCATTGAGTGCTGGGGTATGAAAAGCTGTTCCAATGCTACGGATAAACAATACTATCATAATCATCCAGACAGGTAGCTCCATACAGAATGCAACAATAGCAAGCACTGCACCAGCTGCTGCGATAATTAAATCGGCACCAATCATTATCTTCTTCCTATCATGACGATCCACTAGCACACCAATGGCAGGTCCCAAAATCGCATAGGGTAAAAAACCTACTAATGAAGCCATAGACAAGACCATCGCAGATCCTGTTTTTTCTGTAAGGTAAAAAATAATCGCCATTTGCAGGATGGCACTAGTGATTAATGATACTGCTTGCCCTGCCCATATTGCATAAAATTTTCGTTTCCAATTGTTGTATTTTTCCATTTATATTATCTCCTGCATATTATTTTGCTTGAATTTCTATTTTGAATAGCATTCTAGGCAATAAAAAATGCAGGCCAAACCCCACAATGTGGCTTTTGGTCTGCATACATACAATTTGGAAACATTCATATTAAAGACATAGTTAAATAAAGGTATAGTTAAATAACCAATATCCTCACCGTAACTAATGAATGCTCAATATCGTATAAATAAGCACAACAAAAAAGCCTATCATCGGGTATAGATTCTGCTTTTTTTATTGCCAGCTTATCTTAAACGCATTGAGGCTGTCATAGTTTCGGTTCCTCCTACATCTTTGTTTATATCAATTTATAGTATAACACAACAAGATGATATGTTCAATATAAAAGTTATGGAATGAGACTCATACTTCCAATTCGATGCCAGATTTAAAGGATATGACGAAGTTTTCTTCATAGACTGTAACGCTCTGGATTATCTTCCTTAGTAGCAAGCGATTAGCTTTCACAAAATCTTCTGTTTGTAGTTTTAAAAATTCATCAGGATTTTCTAACTCAACCTCAAAATATTTCATTTTACATTCCCTCATTTCATTTATTGATAAATTGAGTTTGCAAAAAAGAGTGGACAATTTTTGTCTACTCTTAACCTTTAAAATAGTTTTTTTTAATCGATTTGAAGTTGCCTAAATTATTACTTATTCGGTAAAATGAAGTATTGCTTTCAACAGATTTCCTTCAACTACACTTCACTTGATTCAAACAAGGTGGGTACATTTCTATTCCCACAAACTCCTTGTCAATGGAAACAAACACGTACCCACAGGGTAAATGGAAATAGAAACTGATAATTTCTAGCTATCACTTCTACTCATTCCAAAAATTTTCTCACTCTGATACTTACCCACCATAAAGCAAAAAGCCTTGCAATCAAGGCTTTCATTATCCCTTTCGTTCAAAGGTTTCTAAGCTTTTACGAGCAGAGCGACACACTCAGCGGTTCGCTATCTCCGTTCTGTCTGCGTGCTAGCACTTGTCAATCACGGACAGCTATCGCATGGGCGGAAGTAAATGCTAATCTTCGTCGTTTTACTCCTTGACTAGCAAACTTACCGCCTCAACATGATGCGTCTGCGGAAAAAGATCAACCGGCTGCACTTTCTTCAGTTCATAACCCAACTCTTGATAGAGTTTGATATCACGCGCCATAGTAGCGACGTTACAGGAGATATAGGCGATGCGGTAAGCGCCTGTTTGGGCACTTGCTTTGATAAAGCTTTCGGTTAAACCTTTGCGTGGTGGGTCGACCAAAATAACGGTTGGTTGGATACCTTCCTTGAGCCAATTCTTCATAGCATTTTCTGCTGTATCACAGACATAGTGGGCATTGGTGATACCGTTCAACTCTGCATTCTTAATGCTATTCTCCACGGCTTCTGAAATGACCTCAACCCCATAGACTTCCTTGACATGCTTGGCAACTGATAAGCCAATAGTCCCAATTCCTGAGTAGGCGTCAATCACGACATCTTCTGCTCTTAACTCCGCAAAGTCAATGGCTGTCTGATAGAGCTTCTCTGCCATTTCAGTATTGACCTGGTAAAAGGCTGGTCCAGAAATTTGGAAGCTATTGCCCAACATTTGGTCGGTAATGTAATCTTGACCATAGAGCGTTCGCCATTCTTTCCCAAAAATAGCATTGGTATTCTGGTCATTAATATTTTGCATAACAGATTTGATAGCTGGGAATTGCTTGATCAGCTGCTCGATCAACTGGTCCACACGAAACACCTTAGGACGAGTGGTGACCAAAATGACCATGATTTCTCCAGAATGATGTCCTCGACGAACCACAAGGTTACGAATCAAGCCAGACTGTTCCTTCTCATCATAAGGCTTGAGGTCAAACCGACGAATCAAATCACGAAGTGCCAAGACCACTTGGTCGATGACGGGATCTTGGATATAAAAGTCTTCAATCGGCATCAAATCATGGGAGTTCTTCCGAAAGAAGCCTGTTTCGACCTGACCATTGACACGACGAACAGGGACTTGGGCCTTGTTGCGGTATTGGACAGGATGGTCCATTCCCAAGGTAAGGGGCACCTCGATATCAGTGATTCCCGCCATCTTGTAGAGGCTATCCTTGACCTGCTTGGCCTTGAATTTCAGTTGCTCCGGATAAGCTAGGTGACCTAAGTCGGCGATTCCGCTTCGTAAATAGGCAAGATCCAGCTCTTCATTGCGATGAGGGGATTTTTCTAGGTACTCCTCTACTTTTCCGTAGCCAATCTTTTTGTTGACTTTAAGCACGCGCATGCGGATGATTTCTCCTGGCAGGGCATTCTCCACAAAAAAGACCAGGCCATCGACCTTAGCCACTCCTGCTCCTTCGTGGGTCAAATCAACAATCTCAACGGTTACAATTTCATTTTTCTTTAACATGGTGTTCTATCTTTCTACAAATTAAAAGGGGTGGAGTCCAAAACTCCTATCCCCTTATTATATCATCTCAGTCCCATTTGGTACAATTTCTTTTTATAAGCATCGAAATCAACGAGCAAGCCTTGGCCACCGTACATATCGTAGGCATCGACCCAATCCCCATTTTCTGGGATGGTCACTCGTTCAATTCCTTTTCCAGCACTTCCAACCAGGCCAAGTCCATTGGTCAATAGGAAAGAGAAAGGTACATTGGTAGACGTCATAGCAAAGACTTTCCCAAGGGCTTCTGATCCCGTAAAGAGTTTGGTTGGATCCTTGATCTGATGCATGATAGCAGACATGACCTCTTGCTGGCGACGGGTTCGGCCAAAGTCCCCTTCATCATCCTTACGGAAACGCGAGTAATTGAGAAGAGTCCGACCATCCATCCGTTGTTTTCCAACCTTGATGGTTTGTTGCGGAACGACACCGTCTTTCATATTCAAATCGTCTGGCACTTCCACTTCACTGACCTTTTCGCCATCAACCGTTGAAAACTGCGCATTCATCTCGACCCCATTCGGGAAGAGGGTATCGATCGCTGTCGCAAAGGTCTTGAAATCGACCATAGCGTAATATTGGATGTCAATGTCAAAGTTGTCTTTGAGCATCTGACGCACCAATTCAGCCCCTTGGTTGTTATTTTGCTCCCCAATGGTAAAGGCAGTATTGAGCTTCTGGTCATAGTAGCCATCATATTCAGGAATATTTTGCTGGCTCACTCCATCAATATGGACCAGTGTATCCCGCATAAAGCTGACCATCTTGATCTTGCCTTCTTTATTATTGACATTGACCACCATGATGGAGTCTGTCCGAGTCTCATCTGATTTCTCACCGATCCGACCATCTGTCCCCAAGATCAGAATATTGACCCCATCTCGCGACTTCTTGCCGTTAAATTTCTCGACAACAGCAGACTTGGCATCTTTCCCAGCTGGTTTACTGTTGAGGCCTTTCACAAACATAAAGACCATGCCACCGATAATGAGCAAGAAAAAGAGAGCTATCCACTTGAGGATCCGCTTGACGCGGATCTTTTTCCGTGGTTTCTTAGGTAGATCGCTCGTCGCAGCAACTGCTTTCTTCTTAGACTTTTTGCTACGTGATTGGTAAACAGGGAGATCCCCAATTGGTTCAGCAATCTCACCTTGCACTTCTTCTGTAGCGTCTACCTCAGGTTGAAGGGCTTCTGCTTCCTCATAAGCTCCTTGGCTCTTCTTGAGCAGGTAATTGTATTCTAGTTGTTCTCGTTCATTCAAATAATGAAAATTTGAGTATAAGTACTCTAATCGCTTTCGCTCATGGTGAGATAGAAAGTTGGATTCGTTACTCATCTTTTCTCCATTCCGTTATCTTTTATGGTATAGACCTGATACTGACCCAAGACTTTTGTCTGAATGCCCAAACTGTCTAATTCTTGATAGGCAAACTGCAGAAGATCAGGCGCTTCGTTTAGGAGGTCAATAATGAAAAAGTATTCTCCTAAAGCTGTTTTTAGTGGTCGACTTTCAATCTTGGTTAAATTGATCCCCCGCCAAGCAAAGGTAGACAAACCTTTATAGAGGGCTCCTGCCAGGTTACTTGGTAAGGTCAAGGCCAAGCTAACTTTTTGAAGGGCCGGACTTAAAGTTTCTGAGATCGCTGGCTCTTTGGCCCCTAAAATCCAAAAACGTGTATAATTGTCCTCGATTTCTTGGATGTCTTTTGCCTGGACTTCCAAGCCGTACTCACTAGCTGCTGCCAGAGGGGCAATCGCTGCAATTTCCAAGTCTGGATGTTCTGCTACATATCGCGCTGCATAGGCTGTTGAAGCCGTCATTTCCATAGCCACATTTGGATAATGGGCCCTGAGAAAAGCCTTCCCTTGGGCCAAGGCCTGTGGATGCGAATAGACCGTTCGAATAGGTCGATCTTTCTTTGCAACCAAGAGCTGTTGCTTGATGGGATAGACCACTTCTGCAACGGCCTGAATCGTCCCTTGATGAAAGAGGTAATCAAGGGTCTCATGGACACTGCCTTCGATAGAGTTTTCAACGGGGACGACTGCAAAATCGATCTCTTGATTCTCATAAGCTTTGATGACATCTGTGATCGTCCGATAGGCAATGCGTTCAGAAGTTGGAAAGCTATGAGTGGCCACATCATGGGTAAAAGATCCCTTGGGACCAAGATAGCCTACAAGCATCGAATGATCTCCGCAATTTCTTCAGGTGTTTTGTCCTCAACATCCACAATATGGGTAGCAATATCTTCATACAAAGGCAAACGACCATCAAAAATCTTCTTAAATTCTTCTTTTGTGTTGTTTAAAAAGAGGGGACGTTGCATGGCTTTGTCATTTTGAATCCGGCTGTACAAGGTCTCAAAATTCACGCGCAAGTAAATATTATGCGGATTTTTTTCCAGAAGCGCACGGTTATGAGGATTGACGACAATCCCGCCTCCAGGGGAAATAATGGCTGCCTCGTTTTCCAACAAACGCTCCAGCATTTCAGCCTCGCGACGACGAAAGGCTGCTTCTCCTTCCACTGCGAAATAGTCATTGATCGACATACCGATCTCTTCAACAATTAATTCATCCATATCATGGAACTTTGGATCAAGAATCCGACCAACGGTCGTTTTCCCAGCTCCCATAAAACCAAGTAAAATTTTAGCCATGCAGTAAGGTCTCCAAATCTTCAAAAAAACTAGGGTAACTGGTGTTGATGGCCTCTGCCCGATCCAACACCACATTTCCATCTCTCACCAATAAGGCAGCAATGGCAGCCATCATCCCAATCCGGTGATCACCAAAGGTCTCTAAGTCTGCTCCATGTAGGGGTGTCGGTCCAGTGATGATCATGCCGTCTTCCGTTGGCACGACATTAGCTCCCATGGCATTGAGGCTATCTGCTACGACCTGGATGCGGTCCGTTTCTTTCACACGAAGCTCCTCAGCATCCGCAATCACGGTCTGACCACTTGCTTGTGTCGCTAGTAAAGCAATAATCGGCAATTCATCAATCAAGCGTGGAATCAACTCCCCATCAATTCGAATCCCTTTTAAGGACGAAGTCTTGACAGTGAGACTCGCAGAGACCGCTTTTTCATCGCGATCCTCCATGGTGAGATCTCCCCCCATTTCTTGAATCACATCGAGAATCCCTGTCCGCGTTTGGTTGATGCCAACATTTTCAATCTTGATCACACTATCTGGCAGAATGAGGCCTGCCACTAACCAAAAGGCTGCACTGGAAATATCTCCAGGAACGATGACTTCTTGACCTTGGAACTCTTGTCCACCCTTGATTCGGATGGTTTTTCCATCCACCTGGATCTCTCCACCAAATTGGCGAATCATATCTTCCGTATGGTCACGCGTCTTTTCCTTCTCGATAATCGTTGATTCACCCTCAGCCTGTAAAGCCGCAAAAATAAGAGCAGACTTAACTTGGGCCGATGCAACTGGCAAACGGTAATAAATGGGTTGAAGCTGATGGGTTCCTTTTTCATGCAAAGGCGGGCAATCGCGCTCTCCCTGGCCAGCAATTTCTACTCCCATTTGACGCAGTGGGATCGCTACACGATCCATGGGCCGTTTGGAAAGGCTGTCGTCTCCAACCATGGTCACAGCAAAATCCTGACCTGCTAGTACACCTGAGATCAAACGAATAGAAGTTCCTGAATTGCCCATATCAAGGGGAGATGTCGGGGCTTGAAGACCCCGAAAGCCTACCCCTTGAATCCGAATCACATCCCCATCATCCTGGATGGAGACTCCTAAATCACGAAACACCTGGATTGTAGAGAGCACATCTTCGCCTCGCAAGATATCATAAACCTTGGTTTCGCCTTTTGCAAGACTTCCAAAAATAATGGAGCGGTGACTAATCGACTTATCACCAGGTACGCGAATGGTGCCCCTGAGGCCCTTGCTATTGGTTTTTAATTTCATTGCCTTCTCCAGAGTGCTTTTCCTCATATTCTATCATAATTAGGGCATGAATTCAATTTTTGATCCAAAATTTGGAACAAAAAACGAATGTTTCCAAGCTTTTTTTGCGTTTCTTTTCTTCTACTGGCGAACGAAAATACCAGAGTCGAAATTACAACTCTGGTAGTCTTTCTATTTGTATAAATCTTGAATTGGCTCAAAGATGATCTTTTCGAGATCCGCAAGATAAATAGATAATTGTTGTTGTTTGGTGAAAAATTCATTCACAATTGGACTTGCTTGGATCTTCTCCATATAGTCTTTCATTTCTTGTTGCACAGCTTCTGTTGGAAGTTGACCGGATTGCATCAAGCCTTGCAATTGATTTTGGAAAGCGACGTATTCGTCAAACAGTGTTTTAGCTTCTGGATTTGCTTCGATCGCTTGCTTGCTTTCTACGACAGCCTTGTATTCAGGAAGGTCTCGAAGGGTCCGAGAGAGTTCATTTGCTACATCATAAATATTTGCCATTTTATGGGCTCCTTTACTGATATGATACTTCTATTATACTGCTTTTCCTTCAATATTCCTAAAATGAAGCAGGCATGTTGACGCAAATCCTTCTGTAGACCTAGCGAGCAAGGACGGTATAAGAGGTCGCCCGGCTAATCAATGTTTGAGCCCGCTCCTGATCCTCTGCATTTTTAAAGGTCAGCTGCAAAATCCCGTGGATATCTTCACGATTCTCTTCATTGATGTGAATATTAACCAAGGAAATCCCTTGTAGAATTTGCAGAATCTCAAGAATGACGCCTTCCTTATCTGGGACATCGATAAAGAGATCATAGGCACTATCGCGCCCAGGACGCTGATGGATCTGCATTTCTTTTCGGTGCTTACGTCCCTCATGGAAAAAGGACCAAATGGCCTCTTCGTTATCTGCTTGAATAGTTTCAGCCACTTGGTCCAAGCGCTCTTTAAAATCTGCAATCCGCTCTAATATAGCTTGAGGATTGGACAAGAGAATAGAGGTCCACATACCTGGCTCACTTTCTGCAATCCGTGTCATATCCCGAAAGCCACCAGCCGCAAAACGTCGGGTCATTTCATGCTCTTCTCCATAAGCTACGGCCTGCTCGACTAAGGTCGATGCTAAAATATGAGGAAAATGACTGATCTGGGAGGTTACCCGATCGTGTTCCTCAGCATCGATTTCGATAAAGCGGGATCCTAATCCACTCAAGAGATCTTTCAACTCTTCCATGGCACCTCTTCTAGTCAAGCTGGAAGGAGTAAAAATATAATAGGCATTTTCAAATAAGGTGGCATCCGCTGCTGCTGCACCTGTCTTATGACTACCAGCCATGGGATGCCCTCCCACAAAGCGCACAGCCTTGTCTTTAAATACCTTTTCAGCTTGTGCGACAATTGCTGCCTTGGTAGAGCCTGCATCTGTCACTAGTACCTGGTTCTTCAAATTCAGGCCAGCTAAGGTTTCTAAGTAAGACTTGGTTTGCTTAATCGGAAGCGCCAAAATAATGATATCTGCTAAAGGGGCAAAGGCTGCGAAATCATCCGTCACCTGATCCACCATTCCTCTTTCAAGGGCGATGGTTCGAGAGACTTCACTACGATTGTAACCAAGAATGGTCACGTTTGGGTGAGCTCTCTTAATCCCTAGCGCGAGGGAAGCACCAATCAAGCCCAGCCCTGCAATATAGACAACTTTCTTCTCCAAAGGAAAACTCTTTCTTTTAAAAATTCTTAGTAAAGTCCCGGTGCTTAGCAACGGCTTCTTTCAATTCTTCCAAGTTATCGGATGAGAATTTCTCAAGCACTTCTGTAGCAAGGACCGTTGCGACCACTGCTTCCATCACCACTCCTGCAGCCGGTAGAGCCGTTGGATCGCTACGCTCAACTGTTGCCTTATAAGGCTCATGGGTTTTGATATCCACACTCATCAATGGTTTGTAAAGCGTTGGAATAGGCTTCATGACGCCACGAACCAGAATCGGCTCTCCGTTAGTCATGCCCCCTTCAAAACCACCAAGATTATTAGTACGACGGGTATAGCCAGCTTCTTCAGACCAGACGATTTCATCCATGACTTGACTCCCTTTTAGGCGACCTGCTTCAAAACCAAGACCGAACTCAACTCCCTTAAAGGCATTGATAGAGACCACTCCTTGAGCGATTTTAGCATCCAATTTCTTGTCCCATTGCACATAGGATCCTAGTCCAACAGGCACACCGCCAACCAAGGTTTCCACAATTCCCCCAATGGTATCACCATCTTTTTTCACCTGGTCAATGTAAGCCTTAACGGCTTCTTCTTGTTCTGGGACAACAATCGAAACTTCCGACTTAGATGCCTTTTCCTTGATTTCTGAAACGGTTAGATTCTCGGGAATTGCAATCTCGATTCCCCCGAAATTGACAATGTGGCTGGCCACTTCCACGCCAATCTCTTCTAAAATTCGTTTAGCAACTGCACCAACGGCTACACGCATAGTCGTCTCACGGGCAGAAGAACGTTCGAGCGAATTACGAAGATCGTCAAAACGGTATTTGATTCCTCCGACTAGATCAGCATGGCCAGGACGTGGCTTGGTGATCTTGCGCAGATCTTTCTTTTTCTCTTCGACCGGTGCTACATTCATGATCTCCAGCCATTTTTGGTGATCCAGATTGGTCACGTTCAGAGTAATCGGACCTCCTATGGTCAAGCCATGACGGACACCTGATGTGATCTCAACACGGTCACTCTCAATTTTCATCCGAGCCCCACGACCATATCCACCTTGTCGACGTTTAAGCTCTTTATTAATATCCTCTTCAGATAAAGGAAGGCCTGCCGGGACCCCCTCGATGATGGCTGTTAATCGAGGACCATGGGACTCTCCTGCTGTTAAATATCTCATACGACCTTATTCCTTTCTTTCTAAAAAGTCCTTCATTTCTTGAAGAGGGATTTGATGAATCGCAGCTCGGCCTAATTCTGGCACGATGACTAGTTTCAAGCTTGTCCCACGTGCTTTTTTGTCATGGGTCAAGGCTTGATAAAGGGCTTCTTTATCCCAGTTCTCATAGGCCACCGGAAGTCCAAATTTCCGACACATTTCTTCGATTTTTCGAGTGATTCCCGTTGGCATCAAGCCCTTTTCTTCTGCAACTCGGGAGACCTGCACCATGCCCATACTAACGGCTTCCCCATGCATGACCTGTCCATAACCCGCTGTCGCTTCAATGGCATGACCAATGGTATGCCCAAAATTGAGATACAGTCGAATGCCGTTGTCCAGCTCATCTGCCGCCACATGGTCACGCTTCACCAGACAAGAATGGGAAATGAGGCTCTCTGCATGCTCTAAAATACTTTCGACAGAGCCATCCATAGCTTCCAATTCTTGCCAAAGTTCCGTATCTTGGATGAGACCGTACTTGATGACCTCCCCCATTCCTTCGATTAATTCACGGTGTCCCAAAGTGCTCAACACTTCAGGATCAATGAACACACCGTCCGGTTGGGCAAAGGTGCCCACCATGTTTTTGGCAAAGGCTGTGTTGACTCCAGTCTTTCCACCGATAGAAGAGTCCACCTGTGCGGTTAAGCTAGTCGGAATCTGGACAAAGGAAATTCCCCGCATATAAGTCGAGGCCGCAAAGCCAGCCAAATCACCAACTACGCCACCCCCAAGAGCAACGATTCCATCACTGCGCGTCATGCCCTGGGTAGCTAGAAAGTCATAAACTTTTGAAACAGTAGTCAAATTCTTACTGGCTTCGCCTTCAAGAAACTCAAAGCGTACCACTTGAAAACCAGCTTTCTTAAGGCTATTCTCTACAATAGCTGCATATAGCTTAGCCACGCGGTTATCGGAAATGATAGCGACTTTTTTATCGCCCCAAAGAGTGCGCAACCAGTCTCCAACCTGATTGAGACCACCTCTTTCAATCACAATCTCATAGGAATGTCCTGGAATAGGTACCGATACGTTCATAGGAATCTCCTTCGTGTTATTCTTTCATTCTATCTTATCATGAAATAAGGCACATGTCTCAAACAAAATGAAAAAGAGACTAGAGCAAGACTGTTTTTTTAAAATCAGTTCTTGTTCTAATCTCATAAAGCTTTTTCAATAGGAAAAGGTAAAACCCTCTCTTAGTCACATACAAATTGGCGATATTCTGTTGTCAATGCTTCCCATACAGACTCTGTAGGAAATACTTTCCCAGTCATCAATTCAAAGGCTGCTTCAGCTTGATAAAAAAGCATTCCCAACCCATTTACCCTCTGGTTTCCTTGATTCACTGCTAGTTGCAAAAAGGGGGTCACTGCCGGATAGTAGGCCATCTCTACGATTAAGGCATGTAGAGGAAACGTCAAGTGATTCGCTATCGGAAGAGACTGACCATCCATCCCAACACCAGTGGCATTTAAGATGAGATCGGCTTGTTTAAAGGAGCTTTGAACGTCTTCATTTTTCTCAATCGCATACAATTCTATCAAAAAATCAAAGCCATCTTCAATCAACTGAACGATTGAACGATAATGAACCAATCTCTCCTCTCTCACAAAGACAAGGATTCGTTTTACACCTAGATGAATTGCCTGTGCAATAATCGCTAAAGCTGCACCACCTGCTCCTAAGAGAACCATTGTTTTTCCCTTAATGGAGAAAGCTGGAGGTAAACTACGAAAGAAACCAATCCCATCCGTATTATAGCCCTTAAGCTTACCATCGCGGTGAACGATGGTATTGACAGAGCCGATCTTTAGAGCCATCTCATCCACTTCATCTAAGTAAGGAAAGACCTTTTGCTTAAAAGGCATGGAAATATTGGCCCCAATCATATCTAACTTACGAATTTGGCTGACAGTGCTTTCTAAATCTTCTTCAGCAATATCCCAAGCAAGGTAAGCAGCATTGGTCGCTGTTAATTCATAGGCTAGGTTATGGATGAAAGGAGAGATACTATGACGAATCGGATGGGCAATGACTGCTGCCATCCGAGTGTAGCCATCAATCTTCATTTAATAATTCCCGAATTCTTCGCATATTTTCAAGAGGGATTTGACCAGGTGCACTTCCTTCTCCGACTCTAGCATAAGACCAAGAAGAGCCTGTCAAATCAGCTGTCAAGCGCGAAATCTTCCCGACCTTACCCATGGAAATCGTTACATATTCTTGCTCAGGATTCAGTGTCTTAAAACCACGCGTATAATTCATCAAATCAAGGACATCTTGTTCATTGTCGGCCATGACCGATACCTTGACCAATTTTGGAGAAAAGCTAGTTAATTCCGATAAAATCTCCATCATATTTTCCGGAGTCTCTTGGAAATTATGGTAACTGAGCACAAGATTTGAAAACTCCAACATTTCTTCAAAGACGTCACGATGGCTATAAAACTCGAAATCGATATAATCCGGATGATAGATAGATTGAATATCTTTTAGGATCCCAACATATTCTTCATTAGTCAGCTCCATCCCTCCACCTTCAGCTCGAGTCCGCAAGGTGAATAAAATCTCGCGTCCAGCAAATTTCTCAAAAACTGCAGGAGCAACGGTTAAGATCTCGCTTTTTTCTAAAAAGTCCGCACGCCACTCAATGATATCCGCGTCATCGTAGCGCGAACGATCTAGTTGTTGTGCTTCTTCCAATGTGCGAGGCATAATCGAAACAACTAACTTCATACATCCACCCTAATCGTAAATACTTTTAAGTAATTACTACTTTCTTCTTTCTTGTTCCATCGAAAATCACCCGGAAGTCCGTATTCCGCTACATAGCGATGCTTACGGCCTTGAAATCCCTTTTCGATTTGTTTTTTAAATTTATCTTTGGTCACATTTGCCGCATTGGTACTGAGAATCAAGGTCCCACCTGGATTTAAAATCTCAAGGGCCTCGCTGACCAATCGATGGTAATCTTTAGCGACTGAAAATGTCCGTTTTTTATTCCGCGCAAAGCTAGGCGGATCGAGCACAATCACATCATAGCTTAGGTCATGGCGTTTGGCATATTTGTAATAGTCAAAGACATCCATCACGACAAAACGATGAGCATCGAGCGCCAAGCCATTTGCCACAAAATGCGCTTCTGATAATTCTCTACTTCTCTTAGCCAGATCGACCGATGTTGTCTCAACTGCTCCACCCATTGCCGCAGCCACAGAGAAGGCCGCCGTATAGGAGAACATATTGAGCAAAGACTTACCAGCCGCTAATCCCTCTACCAAGCTACCTCGAACTTCATGCTGATCCAAAAATATTCCCGTCATTAAGCCATCATTAAGAAAAACTTGGTAAGAGACTCCATTTTCAAGAATCAAAAATTCTTGCGGTGCTTCTTCTCCATAGACATGAGCCGATTCATAGTCCAAGCCTTTAAAGCGAATCTTTTCATAGCCGCCTCGGACTTCTGGAAAAGCCTCTTGAAAGGCTGCTAGAATGGTTTCCTTGATCTGAAATACAAAGGGATTGTACCAAGAAAAGACAACAAACTCACCATACAAGTCAACCGTGAAGCCACCAAAACCATCTCCCTCTTGGTTAAAAAGACGAAAGACTGTCGTCTTTTCATCCGCATAATAAGAACGACGGTATTGCTTGGCTTTGATGAAAAGCTTTTTAAAAAAGTCTTGATCAAAAGTGACCAACTCTTGTGAAACAAACCATCCAATCCCTTTATTTTGTTCAGATAAGTATCCGACTCCTAGGGATTTTCCATCTCCTGAAAGCAATTGAACCGCTTGATTCAAAGCAGGAAGTGACTCAAAATCTTGCTTTTCAAGAAGGGATTGTCCTTGTTTGATTTTTGTTGCGACTTGGCGACTGACTGTGAGTTTTTTCATATCCTCTATTATAGCAAAAGTCTGCAGTTTTCACAAAGAGAGGCTTTATTTACTGGAACTTTTTTTACCGTTTTATCCTAGCTTTCATCATTTAGCTTCAAATGATATAAAATGCCGGATCTTTCCTATTTCTTTCCTCTCCTTTACAGTCATTTTTTTCTTTCTCCATAAAATTGTGGTATACTTGTATATGAAAATTTTTAGGAAATAAGACAAGGAAGTAACATTTTGTGAAAAAAATTACGAATTCGATACTCAATTTCATGAGTACCAGACTAGGATTTGTCTTGACCCTTCTGTTGCTCTACTGGTTCAAAACCATGTGGGCCTATTCAGTTGATTTTAATTTAGACATTCAAGGACCCTATCAGATTTTTCTAGCAGTGATCAACCCACTGCCGATCAGTTTGCTCTTCATCGGTCTAGCACTCTATATCAAACGAACCAAGCTCTTTTATAGTTTGGCCTTTGGGATCTACCTTCTCTTATTTATTTGGTTGATTTCTAACTCCATCTATTATCGAGAATTTACAGACTTCGTAACGGTCAATACCATGTTGGCTTCCAGCAAGGTTTCTGCTGGCCTCGGAGCTGCTGCTTTAGAATTGTTCCGCCCTTGGGATGTGATCTACATTCTAGATTTCCCTATTCTAGCTTTCTTCTTCTTTAAGAAATGGATTCGAATGGACAATCGTCCCTTCAATAAACGAGCTAGTTTTGCGGTTACCTCTTTATCGGCCATGCTCTTTTCGGCCAACCTTTTCCTCGCAGAAATTGACCGACCTGAGCTCCTGACTCGTGGGTTCTCAAACTACTATGTTGTTCGTGCCTTGGGTCTTCCTGCTTTTCTAGGATACAGCGCTAATCAAACTTATGTTGCAAACAAAGAGCGTTCCAAAGCATCTGAGGCAGATCTAAAACCGGTTGAAGAATATATCCAACAGCATTATGCCAAAGCTAATCCTGAATACTTCGGAATGGCCAAAGGCCGTAATGTCATCTACATCCACTTAGAAAGTTTCCAACAATTCTTGATCGATTACAAGTTGAAAGTAGATGATAAAGAATATGAAGTAACACCTTTCTTAAATTCACTTTACCACTCGAAAGAAACCTTTGCCTTTTCAAATGTCTTTAACCAAGTCAAGGCAGGGAAAACGTCTGATGCTGAGACCATGATTGAAACAGGCCTCTTCGGACTTAACCAAGGTTCCTTTATGGTGAACTATGGTGGAACCAATACCCAACAGGCTGCACCATTTATTCTTTCAAAAAATGGTTACAACTCGAGCGCTGTTTTCCACGGGAATGCTGGAAGTTTCTGGAACCGAAATACCGCCTATAAACAATGGGGCTACAATTACTTCTTTGATGCCAGCTACTTCACCAAACAAAACAGCAGCAATTCCTTCCAGTATGGTCTTAATGACAAATACATGCTCAAGGATTCCATCAAATACCTAGAAAGATTGCAACAACCTTTCTATACGAAGTTCATTACGGTTTCCAACCACTATCCTTATACGACCAGCTTGTCAGGAGATGATCTTGGCTTCCCTCTAGCTAAGACTCAGGACGAAACCATAAATGGCTATTTTGCGACCGCTAACTACCTAGATTCTTCGATCAAGGCCTTCTTTGATTACCTAAAAGAATCTGGTCTTTACAAAAATTCCATCATCGTTCTCTATGGGGACCACTACGGAATTTCAAACTCCCGCAACCCAGCTCTTGCCCCTCTACTTGGTAAGAACTCTGAAACGTGGTCAAGCTATGACAATGCCATGTTGCAACGCGTTCCTTATATGGTAGTTATTCCAGGTATGGATAAGGGTGGCATCATTGATACCTATGGTGGCGAAATCGATATGCTCCCAACCTTGGAACATTTGCTAGGCATTGAATCCAACAAATTCCTCCAAGTTGGTCAAGATATGCTCTCACCAGAACATGATCAAATCGTCGCCTTCCGCTCCGCTAACTACTTTGTAACTCCAGAGTATACAAGCTATAGTGGCCGGACCTATTACACCAAAACAGGTGAGGAAATCACCAACCCAGACGAAAAAACCAAGGAAGAACTGGACAAGATCAGGGAAGCTGCTAACCTGCAATTGAAGATTAGCGATAGCATCCAGACCGGTGATCTCCTTCGCTTCTTCAAGGGCAATGATCTTGGAAAAGTCAATCCAGAAGATTATTCCTACACCAATTCCTTCAAGGCATTGAAGAAGATTGAAAAGGAAAAAGGTGACAAATCAACCAGCCTTTATAACCAACGTGGCAACCAGTCTACCGTTGATCTCTTCAAGGCACCAACTTATAAAGAATTGCACCCAGAAGACGATAGTTCTTCCTCAACAGAGACCAGTAGCAGTTCTTCTAAATAAAGAGAATCCCTGAGTTTTCAAACTCAGGGATTTTGTGATTTCTTTAAAAAGATTACGCTTTACCTTCATCTAGGACTTCAAAAACAGAAGCTGTTAAATTCTCCACATAGAATGGTCGTTTATGACGACTATTCCCAACCATCAATTTCAATTTATTTGAATTTTGGAGGTAATATGGAAGTCCGCTGGCGTTGAAGATGACCAAGTACTTCTTGTCTCCTGTTAGTTCAAATATCAGAAGTCCACTACAATCAGTTGCAGATTGGATAAAGACTTGTTGGTAGATTTTATCGTAGCTTTCAAGCCCTAAGACAGGAAGACTTGTCTTCAAATTGATCAAGCTTCGGATATAGGCAATTGATTCCTTGTTTTGACTGACCAGATCCCAGTTGACCTGATTCACAAAATCTGGAGCATTGTAGGAATTCATGGCCCGTTCACGATCCAAAGGAGTGATTTCTCCATCAGGACCTGTCGCTACCAATTTGGTCCTCATGAACTCTTGACCCAATTGCATAAAGGTCATGCCCTGAAAGAGCAGATTCATAGCCGTAGCCAACTCTGAGCGCTTGACCAATCCTGCTACTTTTTCATTCGGATGAAGGGTCTGAAGCAAGTCATAAAGATTATAATTGTCATGAGCCTCCACATAATTCAAGACCTGATTGGGACTTAAATAATTGCCAAGCTCTGCACTACCTAAAACAGCACGCGCAACAATATACTCTGTTGATTTTCTGCTGACGAAGCCACGTTTGATGGAACCATAAACCTCAGCCCCTTTAATGGCATCGCGCTCCGTATCATTAAAGAATCCAATTCGTGGCAATTGCGCTGCATTGTCTTTCTTAGCCTTGTCTTCTGGTGCGAGACCTGTCCCCATGTCCCAGCCTTCTCCGTAAAGAAGAATCCGAGGATCCAGAGCGTCCATTGCCTCCCGAATAGCATTCATCGTCCTTACATCGTGAATCCCCATCAAATCAAAGCGGAAGCCATCGATCTGGTACTCTTTGACCCAATGCGTGAGGGAATCAATCATGTACTTGCGGTACATTTCATGCTCACTAGCCGTTTCATTCCCAACACCTGTCCCATTTTGGAAACGACCATCTGGCTCCATCCGGTAATAATAATCGGGCACTGTATTTTGGAAAGGACCATGTTCGGTCGAATAGATATGATTGTAGACCACATCCAAGACCACAGAAATTCCTGCCTCATGATAAGCCCGGATCATGGTTTTGAGCTCTTTCATGGTTTGTTTCGGATTGGATGGATCCGTTGAAAAGCTAGTTTCTGGTGCAGAATAATTCTGAACGTCGTAACCCCAATTATAGGTCACCTGGCCTTCTTCGTCGTACTGTTTAAAGCGATCAGAGATGGGCTGCAGTTGCACGACATTGACACCTAACTGACGGATATAATCAAAGGCAGTCGCATCACCATGGCTATTGACGGTTCCTTCTTGGCAAGCCCCCAGATAGGTTCCACGTAAAGACTCGTCCACACCTGATGTCGGTGACTTGGTCAAATCCCGAAGGTGCATCTCATAAATCACTGCTTGACAAGGATTGTCCAAGCGCCAAGGAGTCGCATCGGCGCCTTTTTTAGGACCCCAATCAAACTGACGATCTGCTCGTGAAAGAATGGCTGAGCGCATCCCATCGGCTGTCGTTGCAATGCTATAAGGATCGCGCGTTACTTGAGTATGGTGTTCAAAATGCACACGATATTGATAGGCCATGCCACTTAAATTTCCTAGAAAATCTAAAATCCAAACACCATGGGTATTTTCTGGGTGGTAGCTAGACTCTTGTTTACCACGCGTCATCGGAATGCTCTTCCAAATAGGCGCATCCGAGTCTGTTGATTGATAAAGCAACAATTCAACTTTCTTAGCCGTTGGTGCCCACAGTTTAAAGCAATGCTCCCCTTCTTCCTCCCGATGACCGAGCCATCCTTGATACGCCCATTTAGCATCAAACTCTCTAGGACGCATTGCCATATCGTAGGCATGAGGCTGACGATGGCTGTAGGCATGACTCGTCAAAGCAGCTTGCAAAGAATAATAGACTGTATCGTCTCCATCGAGAATCCATACTTCTCGAACATAGCCTTCTGGTAAAAGTTCGATTTCAAAATCACGGGTCTTGGTGAGCCAATCCCCTTCTTTGACCAAGACATGGCCCCGGTTCAAGGGTTCTTCGCTCTCATAAATTAGATTGCCTTCTACTCCAAAATAATCCAACTTGGAGAAAGAGACTGATTTTCCTTCTACTTGATCCTGCCACTGCCACATATCATAGGCAAAATAATTTCCTTTTTGCTTATGAAAATGAAGCTTTACATGGTATTGTCGCATAACATTTTCCTATTTCCAATTTAATACCGAAGGAACCATCCGCTTGTAAAACACGTAACGGACTCCAACTATTTGTTTTTATTCTTCAGATGGGTGAACCAAAGCATCGTTGTTGATTTCATCAATATTTGCAAAGAATTCCAAGTGATTATGGAAGACTTCCAATTCAACTGGAGTATCTCCTCCGTACTCCCCATCTAGATTGATACGGAATGGTTTAGCATTTTTTCCTAACATTTCGATCGTCAACTTCTTGGTCTTGAGATATTCTACATTTTCATCGTGCACATGCTTGCCTCCATTAATGGCCTGAATCATCAAGGACAACATGTTAAAGAGCTTAGCAGTTTTTACGATAATCAAGGTGAAGTTTCCATCATCGAGCTTAGCATCTGGTGCGACACTTTCAAAGCCAGCAATAGAGTTGGTCAAAGCCACAAAAATCATCGAAGCTGGACCTTCAAAAACGCCATTATCGTGTTCGATCCGTACCTTACGAGCCTTGTTCCTCGGCAACATTTTAGCTGCTTCAGCTACATAAGCAAAGTAACCCAGGCGAGATTTGACACTACTTGGGACACTGAAGGTCAATTCTGTCATGGTCCCTGCTGCAGCAATATTGATAAAATACTTACTGCCATAAGCACGACCAATGTCCATTTGAATGGTTTGATTCTTTTCGATAATGCGGGCAGCTGCCACTGGATCTCCCATCGGGATCTTCAAGGCACGCGCATAGTCATTGGTTGTGCCGGTTGGGATAAAGGCCATCTGCGGACGATTCTCCAGACCTGCAACTCCATTGACCACTTCATTAATCGTGCCATCTCCACCAGCAGCAATGATTAAATCAAAGCCGGCTTTAGCGGCTCTTTCTGCTTCATTTTGGGCAGAAAATGGTTCTGGAGTCGTTTGATAGGCGCTGGTTTCATAGCCCACGTCTTCAAGTACGTCTAAGACTTCCGCAATATTTTTCTTGATAATTTCTTGCCCAGAGGTCGGATTATAAATTAAACGGGCTTTTTTGATTCGTTCTACCATAAAGATCCTCTACAAACTTTCAAGCCAGGCCTCATCTTCTACCTGGATTCCTAATTCTTGTGCTTTGGTTAACTTACTACCAGCGTCACTACCTGCAACGACCAAATCTGTTTTTTTGGAAACTGATCCAGTTACCTTAGCGCCCAGACTTTCTAATTTTGCCTTCGCTTCTGAACGCGTGAGGCGCTCTAGCTTCCCAGTCAAAACGACTGTCATTCCTGATAGGGCTGCATCAGCAGCGACTTTCTCACCAAGATAAGCCAGATTGACGCCAGCTTCTTTAAGCTCTTGCAAGAGACGCTTGGATCCTTCTTGCGCGAAATAACGCTTGAGGCTTTCAGCCACGACCATACCGAGACTGTCAATGCTGGCAATTCGTTCTGGATCAGTTGTAGCCAATTGATCGAGGTCATGGAATTCTTGGAGCAAGATTTGACTAACCTTGCTACCGACATGGCGGATCCCCAAACCAAAGAGTAATTTCTCAGCTGAATTCTCTTTTGAAGCTTGAATGGCTTCATAGAGTTTTTCAGCAGATTTTTCTTTAAAGCCTTCCAAGGTCAATAGATCATCGACTGTAAGACGATAGATCCCAGCTACATCCTCTACCAACTGAGCTGCGAAGAGTTTCTCTACAACAGCTGGACCCAAGCCTGTGATATTCATAGCATCCCGACTTGCAAAGTGGTTCAATCCTTCCTTGATCTGCGCTGGACAGAGTGGATTGATACAGCGAAGGGCCACCTCATCCTCAAAATGAAGCAACTCACTCTGGCAGCTCGGACAATGAGTTGGAATGGCTAATGCTTGATCAGAGACTCGCTTATCTTTAACAACACGCAAGACCGCAGGAATGATATCACCAGCCTTGTAGACAATGACGGTATCATCCTGATGAATATCTTTTTCGGCAATATAGTCCACATTGTGTAAGGTTGCCCGACTAACAGTGGTTCCGGCTAGCTGGACTGGAGTTAGATTGGCAGTTGGCGTCACAACTCCGGTCCGTCCAACCGTCCAATCCACCGATAGGATTTTCGCTTCTTTTTCTTCAGCTGGAAACTTATAGGCGACAGCCCATTTAGGGGCTTTAACAGTAAAGCCTAGTTCTTCTTGAACAGCTAGGTCATTGACCTTGATGACGATCCCATCGATATCGTAGGGAAGATCCTCTCGAAGCTGAGCTACTTTTTGGATGAAGTCCCAAATTTGCTCCATATCCTCAGCCAGCACTCGCTCTTGGTTCACGACAAAGCCTAAGCGGGCTAATTTTTCAAGCACGCCTTCCTGACTGCTTTGATCAGTTGGACTCACTTCTTGATACAAGAAGGTTGCGAGATTTCGCTTGGCCACGATTTTCGTATCCAATTGGCGAAGCGTTCCTGCAGCAGCATTCCGCGGATTAGCAAACTCCGGCTCACCATTTTCTTGACGGATCTGATTGACCCGATCAAAGGAAGCCCGTGGCATGTAGCACTCGCCTCGAACCGTGATGTTCACTGGCTCTGGTAACACTAAAGGAATGTCCTTGACCCGCTTGAGGTTCTCTGTAATATCCTCACCGACAGAACCATCCCCACGTGTCGCCCCCGTTACGAGGACTCCATTTTCATAGGTGAGGGAAATGGACAAGCCATCAATTTTCAGCTCACATACATAGCTGATAGAAGGAAATTCCTTACGGACACGCTGATCAAAGGCTTCTAATTCTTCACGCGAAAAAGCATCCTGCAAACTATAAAGGGGATACTGGTGCTGGTATTTGGTAAAGCCTTTTAAAACCACCCCACCTACACGGTGAGTTGGACTCTCTGGTAAGATCTCATCAGGATGAGCGGTTTCTAGTTCCACCAACTCCCGATACAATTGATCATATTCACTATCTGAAACAGATGGAGCGTCTTTTGTGTAATACTCGTAAGCATAACGATTGAGTAATTCCACTAATTCTTTCATTCTGGTTTTCATGTTCTTATTTTATCATAAAATCTTAATTTAGCCTTGAATTTACTGCATTCTTAGCATTAAAAAAGGAGCCAAAGCTCCCTTTTCTTATTTTGTAAAATCGATCCGTTTAGAAAGTTGATTGATCACAATCGCTCCAAAAATCAAGGATGCGAATTCACCCAATCCCATGGTCAACCAGTTATAGAAGAATGGTTGGCCTTGAAGGTAGTAAAGTTCCAAGGCAATCGTAAACATGGAAATGGAAAAGAAAATCGCAAACAAGAAATGGTCCAAGCGAATAAGACCGTCAAACAAGAACTTGTTTTTAAAACGACCAAATAAAATGAGTCCGAGTCCTAAGAAGACAAAGGTCGAACCTCCACCGACAAAGACATCGATCCATCCAAAACTAAATAAGTTAGCAATCATACAACCAAGAGTCACTCCAATCAAGTACTTCTTATTGTAGAAGGCTAAGAAATTCATCATCTCCGAAACACGGAATTGATAGCCATAGTAGGCCATAGCATTGAGAGGTGGGGTAATGGTCAATACGATATAAATCGCAGCAACAATGGCAATTTGTGCCATATCACGAGCAGTTAACTGTTTCATCTATTCTCCTTTAGCGGTTTTCCCGCGTTTAATATGCTTGGCGAAAGGATTTTAAGCACCAAGGGTCGAAGGTTTGATTTCTTCAACCTTTCAAGTATAGCATATTTTGAGGTTTTATGGTAGACTGAATTTATGAAAACACTAATTAAAAAATTTTTTGATAATGAGATTTTATCCTATCTCTTTTTTGGGGTTGCCACAACCATTGTTTCCGTCGGAACCCGCCTCTTCATCTATCAAGTGTCTCGTGATGAACGATTAGCGACCGCGATTGGAAACATTGCTGGGATCCTCTTTGCCTTTGCAACCAATGATACCATTGTCTTTAAACAAGAAAGAAAGGGCTGGTTTCAGCGCTTGATCCGATTTGCGATTGCGCGCTCTGGGACCTTTATTCTAGATATGGCCTTGACTGAGATTTTTGTCAAGCAGTTCCCAGGAATTATCGGTCAATTCGTCCACAATAACAAGAGCCAGATCAATCTAATCGAAACCCTCTTTGCACAAGTGGCCATTGTGGTCCTCAATTACGTCTTTAGTAAACTCTTTGTCTTTAAAAATAAAAACAAGGCTTGAAACGATTGTTTCAAGCCTTATTACTTTAAACTTCTATACTTGCATGCTCTGCACTTAATTGATGGATGGTGCCTTCAACCCCAAAATAATCCTTGGCTAGATCTTTCAATTCCTGCATGGCTGTTTGTGCCCGTTTGGCCTGTTCTTCGTTGATGGCCTCAATCACCAAAATAGCGTCCTTGGTATCTTCTGTTAACATGGTTCTTTGAGCCTCACGCCAATTCAAACAACGGCAAACGGCGCCTTCTTGGTCGTAGTAGATGATCTCCCCTTCCAAAGCTGGTGCATCTTCTTCAGCTCCTAATGGAAAGAAAGGTTCGCCTCCTTTCGCTTGTCCTAGAGAGAGTCCACCCACCAATTTATCCATATCTTCTCCCCCACAAGGAAGAGCATAAGCCATAGAAACACTATTATAAAGATCCACCAAAGGATTAATCGGATAAAATTCACGGCCCTGGTGAACCCGTTTTAAGAGTGCTTCGATGGAAGATCGGGCTCCTTTTTTTGTTTTAAACTTGCTAAAAGCTTGGCGCCACTCTTGCACGAACTCACTCTGGGTATAGTTTTCTTCATCGATAAATTCCCATGCTCGCTTGGCACCCTTGTCCAACAATTCTTTGAAATAAGGATCCTTGGCTTCATCTACTGTATTATCAATACCATACAAGGACATTACTGTAATTCTAGCTGTTGGAAATAAATCCCAAAATGCTTGATCGACTGTCACTTTCATTGCTTTACCTCACTATAATTTCTTTTTTGACCTTTTTTGACTAGTTCCCAATCCAAGGTGATATTCTCACGAACTCGGATCAGATACTCTTCTAACTGTGCGACTTCTTCTTTGGAAAATCCTTTTAAGGCAGTTGTCTCAGAGTAAAGATGCTCCCCTAAAATGAAGGGATAAATCTTCTTGCCTTTTTCAGTTAATTCCCATTCCTTTGTTTTAAGGTTTTCACCCTTTGGGCGCTGTTGAATCATTCCTCGTTCTTCTAGTCTTTTTACGGATCGGGCAACAGTTGAGCGATCTACTTTTAAGAGCTCAGAGAGTTCTTCCTGAATAATTCCAGGTTGCTCCGCAATTCGCACCAGGTAAAGGTATTGACCACGCGCCAAATCCAAATCTCGAAATTCAATATTTGCTATAGAATCCAGTGCTCGCGCAATGATGCCAATCTCACGCAAAATACTCATATCACTCCTCCTTTCCTATTGACAATAGCATAACACATTTTTATTGCAAATGCAATAAAAATAGATGGCAAAAAAAGAGGCTGGGACAAAAGTCCTAGCCTCTCAATTGTTTTTGGATTGTCGAGCAAGACGCAGTGGTTGAGTGGGCTCTACTACGCTGATTTCATCAGCTTTTACAGCCCTACTCAATTGTGCGGAGGTGGGACGACGAAATCGAATTCTAACGAATTACCGATTTCTGTCCCACTCTCCCTTATTCCTTTTTATCTTTTTTTATCAAGCGTAATCGACGCTTTAATGTTTGTGAAACTTCTCTATGCCGAAAGTCCACTTCTTCTGATTTTAACTTAGAGACAATTTCTCCACTGCGCGTTTGGAACTTGGCTTCTCTGGCAAATTGGATACTGGCGTTTAAAATACAACCAATAATCATGATTTTTGCCACCAAGATGAACCAGAACATGATGACCGCTAGGACGACCGAACCGAAGAAACGAGCATCTAAGAAATGACTCACATAACGATCCACATATTTCCAAAAGATATTCAAGATCGCATACAGGACAGCAACAACGAAGGTCGCTCCTGGAAGAACATATCTAAATTTTGGAATTTTGACATTTGGAAGGGTGTAATAGAGCAAGACCAGACTGACAAAAAGCAAGAGATAGATGGTCGGCTCTGTCAAATTCAGTAAGCGCACATAAATCGTCCGATCAAATGAAAAGGTCCGATAGAGATAGCGAACGATCATTTTCCCAAACATGGAAAGGATCAGCGAGAGTCCAAACAAGCCCTGCAAGGCAAAACTGATCAGGAAGCTAAAGAGTCGCCCCCAGATAATACCACGCTCCTTTTCCACCCCATAACTCTTGTTATAGGCTTTTTGGAGGTAGGCAATGCTCTGAGAGAAGATCCACAAAGCGGAAACAATCGAAAAACTCAGTAAGCCTGTTGACGGTTTGGTCAACACACTCGAAATCATCTGTGCCACTATTCGATATAAGGAGGCTGGCAAGACTTTTTGTAAGCTCAAAAGAATTTGGGTAGGACGAATATGAAAGTAGGGTAAAATATTGGCTGCAATCAGCATCAAAGGGAAAATGGAGATCAGCAAATAATAAGCCACCGCAATGCTAGTGATGTCAGACTCTGCACTCTGATAAAACCGCACGAAGCCCTTTATAAATGGCTGTCCCAGTACTTTTTGTAGGACCTTTTTCATTCGTCACCTCCCCATTTTACTAAAAAAGAGCAAAGAGCGAAACCAGACACTTGCCTTCAGCTCCATTCTTTCCTCTCTAGTTTTAGTATGTTCCTTCTTCACCTTGACTAGTCAAGATCACTGGACCATCTTTTGTAATCACAAATTGATGCTCGTATTGACAAG
The DNA here is from genome assembly GCF_029589235.1 of Streptococcus taoyuanensis. Taxonomy (NCBI): domain Bacteria; kingdom Bacillati; phylum Bacillota; class Bacilli; order Lactobacillales; family Streptococcaceae; genus Streptococcus; species Streptococcus taoyuanensis. The sequence continues at coordinate 294,765 of NZ_JARQVW010000002.1, read as the reverse complement.
AAAGTCCACCGTCGAGGGTCTTATGGGCCCAACCAGTTTCCATATCTGTATCAATCTCCCAAGTACCGGTATTAATCATTGGCTCAATCGTCAAGACCATCCCTTCACGTAAGCGAAGACCGCGTCCAGCACGACCATAATGCGGGACCATTGGTTCTTCATGCATGGTAGGCCCGACACCGTGTCCGACCAAATCACGCACCACGCCATAGCCTTTGCTTTCCGCATACTCTTGAATCGCTGCACCAATATCTCCCAAGCGATTGCCAACGACCGCTTTCTCAATTCCCTTATAGAGACATTCTTTGGTCACGTCCATCAAATCTTTGACTTCTTGCGAAACATTTCCAACCGCATAAGCCCAGCAAGAGTCCGCCAAGCCACCACTATAAGACTCCGTGTATTTCTTGACTTGCGCTACATTATCAAAATCTAATTTCGATACATCCAAAACAGATTTATCAAGCGGTTCTGACAAGACCATGTCTACCTTGAGGAGATCACCATCTTTGAGAATGACGTGACGTGGAAAAGCATGGGCTACTTCGTCATTCAAACCACAGCAAGTCGCATAAGGATAGTCCATGAGACTACCTTCTACACCGATTTGAAGCGGCAAGACATTGGCTTCTTTACAGCGACGACGGACATATTCTTCTACTTCCCATAGGTCAAGCCCTGGCTTGATCAAGTCACGTAATCCAATATGGATACTGGCAAGGAAATCACCTGCACGATCCATGGCTTCAATTTCACGTTGTGATTTTAATGTAATCATTGTCTCCTCATTTCTTTTTGTTTAATTAATCTTAATCGTAATGGTTGCTTTCGCGACTAGCTGCAGATCTAAATACAAGCTAAAATCAACCAAGGCCGAACGTCTGGTTCGCCGAACAAGTTGGGGTTCAATGCGGATCACGTCATCCACCTGCACAGCCTGTAAAAAATTGATGATCAACTGTTCGACAATCAAGCTACGCCCACTGTGTTGCATCATCTTGCGAACAACCTTCATCAGTACTTCGATCATGACCCCATTGGCCAAAACACCACTTTTCTCCAGCATACTTGGCTCCACTGTGAATTGGTAATGGTCGTTCTCTGTTTGAATCTTTTGACCAATTTGCTCACTAAAGGTTGGTAAGCTCGAAAACTGCACCTTACTAATCCGATCCATGACATCCCGACGCGTAATAACACCCAGCAAGGTCTGGTTATTACGAACAACAGGAATCATTTCATAATCTTCAGCGATCATCCGTTGGCTAATGGTCGCAATGCTGGTGGACAAATTAGTGGTAAAAATGGTCCGTGACATCACCTTATCAAGGGTCGTCTGAGGCGCCTTATCTCCAGCATCTCTCATGGTCACGACGCCCACTACCATCTGGTGCTGATTGACAACCGGAAAACGACTAAAGCGATTCTTTCGAACCAAATCTAAATAATCCCGTACCGTATCCGTCTCAGAAAGATAGCCGTACTCATGGAAGGGCCGATAGACCTGCTCGACTGTCAAGATATCCGTCTTGATCTGCATATTAGACAAGGCCTTATTGATCATAGTCGCGACGGTATAGGTATCATGTGAAGTTCGGATGACTGGGATTTGCACCTGATTGGCCAGATCAATCACATCCTCACTGACCTCAAAGCCACCCGTCACTAAGACCGCATTGTCATGCTTAAGAGCCAATCGTTGGATGCTAGTACGGTCACCCACGATCAAAAGCCCACCTTCAGACACATAGTCAAGGACGTGCTTTTCCGTCATAGCACCGATGTAGAATTTATTAAATTCTTTTTCGAGTCCCTCTTCACCAGCTAATATTTCAGAACCGGTGATTTCTAAAATTTCCCGATAAGTCAGGTGCTCTAGTACAGCTTTTTGCGATTTGACACGGATGGTCCCGCTTCTAGGACGCGTTTCGACAATTCCTTGATTTTCAGCTTCTTTAATGGCACGATAGGCCGTCCCATCACTGACATTCAAAAAATTGGAGATACTGCGGACACTGACCCGTTTTCCAATCGGTAATTTTTCGAGATAGTCTAAAATCTCTTGGTGTTTACTCATAGAAGTCCCCTCTACCTAGGCGGAAATCATAATAATCGCGCATTTTACGCGTATAGCGGTCACTCCCTTTGAATTGACGAAAGAGACGAAAACCAGACTTTAAAGCGACCTTTTGACTACCTGCATTTTCAACATGGGTGACAATCTTAAGCTCCTTCAGTTGAAATTTCTCAAACGATAAATTGATCAGTTCTTTGACCGCCTCTGTCATCAGGCCCTTCCCCCAAAAATCTTTGCGTAAAAAGTAGCCTAACTCAGCCTCTCCCTTAATTTCATCCAACTTTTCAAACTTGATGGAGCCGATCATCTGATTAGTTTCCCTATCACAGATCGCCCAAACCCCCAAAGGATTTTTCATGAAATAGTTGGCTAGTACATATTGAGTTTCAGCAAGATCGGCTTGTGCAGGGAAGATAAATTGTAAATTTTCAGGATTCGAAGCAATCTTATAAAAATCTTCCGCATCCTCAAAGAGAAAAGGTCGTAAATACAACCTTTGTGTTTCAATTAGTGAATAGGCAGCTAAGTTCGTCCAAATATTCATTTCAAACTCCATTGTTCGTGTATCCAGCCGCCACTATCAGATCCCAAGTTCTGTCACTATTCCTCTACCAACTGGATGTCTGCTCCAAGTTGGGTCAATTTATGAATAATATCTGAATACCCGCGAAGGATGTATTCCACATTTGTAATTTCTGTTGTTCCAGAAGCCATGAGACCGGCGATCACTAAAGCCGCACCAGCTCGAAGATCCGTCGCTTTCACACTGGATCCTGTCAATTGATTTGGCCCTTCATAAATAATGTGGTCGTTCAAGGTCGAAATGGTGGCCCCCATTTTAGCTAATTCTGGTACATGGTTGACCCGTTTTTCATAAATCGTATCAACAATGCGACCACGTCCTACAGCCGTTAAGAGCAAAGGTGTGATCGGTTGTTGCAAATCAGTCGCAAAACCAGGATAAGGAGACGTTTTGATCTGGATGGCCTTCAAGCCCGTCTGCTTTTCTACAAAGATACTATCTTCAGAAATGGTCATACGCACACCCATTTCCTCTAACTTGGCAATATAACTCTCTAAATGCTCGTACAGGACATTATTGATCTGGATACCTTCTCCAATAGCAGCTGCAAGGGCAATATAGGTTCCTGCTTCGATACGATCTGGAATCACCTGATGTCTCGTTCCATGCAATTGTGGAACACCATCAATGATAATAATATCTGTCCCTGCTCCACGAATATGGGCTCCCATGTTGTTGAGCAAGGTCACCACATCGATAATTTCAGGTTCCCGCGCCGCATTTTCGATCACTGTCCGACCTTCAGCCTTGACTGCTGCCAAAATCGTATTGATCGTTGCACCGACACTAACAGTATCCATGTAGATGTTTGCTCCTTGAAGAGGCTTGCCATCAGTCGCAAGTTTCATACTAGAGCCATCCATGGTCATAGCAGCTCCCATCGCTTCAAAGGCCTTCAAATGCAAATCGATCGGACGTGGGCCAAGGTCACACCCACCAGGAAGTCCAACAGTTGCTTGACCATAGCGTCCTAACAAACTGCCATAGAAATAATAGGAAGCTCGCAGACTGTTGATCTTTCCAAATGGCATGGGCATATTCTTCACCCCACGTGGATCAATGACCAAACTGTCTTCTTTGCGCTCGATCTTAGCCCCCATGATGGTCATGATTTCAATCAGACTCGCCACGTCGGAGATATCCGGTACCCCATCAAGGGTCACGATATCATCCGCCAGAATGGTCGCCGGAATCAGGGCTACTACACTATTTTTTGCACCACTAATGGTCACCTCTCCTTTTAGAGGGTGACCACCATTTATTACAATTTTTTTCATCTTAATAATTTATTAGCTCTTTCAAGTCTTTTTCCTTTTACTATCGTTTTTTGTAACGAAAATAAAAGGGACAACGTATTCAAAATACTGCATCTATTATACCACAGATCGACCTATTTTTCCATCTGTAGGAATTTTCAAAACGAAAAAAAGCTAGGATCAACTTGACCCTAACTTTTCCATTTCAACGAATTATTTTACAGCTTCTTTCAAGGCTTCTACCTTGTCCAAACGTTCCCATGGAAGGTCAATATCTGTCCGTCCCATATGGCCATAAGCCGCTGTTTGACGATAGATTGGACGTTTCAAATCCAGCATTTGGATAATCCCTGCAGGACGAAGATCAAAGATCTCACGTGCTGCTTTTTCAAGCTTACTTTCAGCGACTGTTCCCGTACCGAAGGTATCGATCCGAACAGAGACAGGTTGAGCCACCCCAATGGCATAAGCCAATTGCACTTCTGCTTTCTTAGCAAGACCTGCTGCTACGATGTTTTTGGCAATGTAGCGAGCTGCATAAGAAGCGGAACGGTCCACCTTAGTGGCATCCTTACCAGAGAAGGCACCACCACCGTGACGTGAATAACCACCATAAGTATCCACGATAATCTTACGACCTGTCAAACCTGAGTCCCCTTGAGGTCCACCAATAACAAAGCGACCAGTAGGGTTGATGAAGAATTTGGTCTCAGCATCTAGATAAGAAGCTGGAATCACTTCCTTGATGACCTTATTGATCACATCCTGGTGGATTTGTTCATTGCTGACATCTGGATCGTGTTGAGTTGAAATAACCACCGTATCCACGCGCACAGGGCGGTCGTTTTCATCGTACTCAACAGTGACCTGTGATTTGGCATCTGGACGAAGGTAGCTGATTTCACCAGACTTCCGAAGCTCTGCCAACCGACGAACCAACTTGTGGCTGAGTGAAATTGGTAATGGCATGAGTTCTTCTGTTTCATCCACCGCAAAACCAAACATGAGACCTTGATCTCCTGCTCCGATCAAATCAAGTGGATCTTGATCTTCATTTCCACGAACTTCCAAGGCTTCATTAACCCCTTGGGCAATATCAGGAGATTGTTCCACCAAGGATGGGTGAACTCCCACCGTCTCCGCAGAGAATCCATATTCCGTATTGGTATAGCCAATCTCTGCAATGGTATCACGAACCACACGGTTAATATCCACATAAGCAGTCGTTGAAATCTCACCAAAGACATGCACGGAACCAGTATAAACAGCTGTTTCCGCAGCCACGTGAGCTTCTGGATCTTGCTCTAAAATAGCATCTAAAATAGCATCTGAAATTTGGTCTGCAATCTTATCTGGATGCCCCTCAGATACTGATTCAGACGTGAAAAGTTTACGTTCTGACATAAAAATGTCCCCCCTTAAAAAATATTGTTATAGAGTTACAAAGTACTGATAGAAGATTTCTACCACCTTATCGGGACCATATAACACTTCATTATAACACATTACATATGATATGGAAAATGATTTTTCAAAAAGCCCATTAAATCAGCTTTTTCGGTCTATGCACTACCCAGTTAAACTGACTTAAACAGTCCTCAAAGTTCCTAAAAAGTTCACAAAAAATACCCCGTAGGGTATCGATCAATTTACGAGTTCAGCAGGTAAGATCTAGCACCCTCACACGATGCTTTTTTATCTTCAAAAATGGTAGGTGTCCGCGTACCAATGGGTACTCGAAAACCTACCACCTACATAAATGATAACAGTTCTTTAAAAATTTTCAACCCTATCTACTTTAATCAGTCTCCATTTTTAAATAATATAGTTCCAATAAATACCAAGACCCCAAGAATAAAGGATAAAATATTTGGACCTATCCAATAAGTATCTGGCGTACCTATAATGGAAATAACAAATAAGATAGCTGCCGCATTTAGGAGTCCTTTACTTCCTTTTCTCATACCAATGAAAAGTAATATAGTCGCAATCATAAAACAAATATAATGGATGGCACCAATATATAAGATCAGTAGATACATGGGGTTTCCTAAAAATAAAGGAAAAATCATAATACCAAGGTGACAGACTGCTATTATAAGGGCGCTCCATAACCAAGATGACTGAAGAATAATTCTTTTTGGCGAATTTTCTTTATCATTGTTTGATCGTATCTCAGCATTCAACTGATCGTTTACATCTATCTCTCCTTCTACTTGAGAGTTTTCCATCTCTGATTTAGTTTCAATAGATGATAGATCTTGTACTTTCACCTTGGACTCCCAGCTAGCTGCAACTTTCTCAAACAAACCAAAAACACGACAAGCAATATAAATCGATAAGAGAAGATAAAAGAGACCGTAAAAACTTATACGAGTGATGAAAGAGTATACTGCACCTATCTCAACAAGAGAAGATAAAATGAGCAAGAGAGAAAATACTTTCTGAAGTTTCTCACTTGTACTTGTGATCATAACATTAATCAGAAGTAGAAACATTAACTCCATTACAATGTATCGAAGTGTAAAAGCGTAAATGTCACTCGTTCTATCCATACCAATCAATATAAATAGTGGAGAAATATTTGTAGAGGCAACAAATAGTACTAAATAAGCTATCGATGATTTCCAACTATCTTTACTTTTCCAATTGTTTAAAAGCTCCCTCATTTCTACATTCTTTATAAGCAAGCAAATCCATATTAAACAAATGACATTTAGTACAAAGGAAATGTTCATCAGATTTGTTGGGGAGAAAGGTGGTAAAAAAAACATCAGTAGTTGGGTAATTGAGAGGAGAAGAGCAGCTATCAATCCTTCAACATTTAAACGCTGCTTCATGATTCTCCAAATTACCCAGCAAATAATCATTCCATTCCATATAGAAAAAATACTAGAGACAGTGAACAGTGGTATATCTCCATTTAAATTTTGGGCATTATAGCTCTCTACTAGACTACTACCATAAGAAACAAGATAAAGAATTGCTTCAAGAATTAGCAGTATACCATACCATTTTTTTCTAGACATAGATTCTCCTCCACTTTCTAAGAAAAGTATTTAACGATTCATTTATTTAAATTATAACACAATTTGTAACCGTTTTCCTATTGCGTTATCAGTACTAAATAAATAAATAAAAAAGATAGGATTGAACACCCTACCTCCTATCATCAGTCTCCATTTTTTAACAATACAGTTCCAATCAATACCAGCACTCCTACCACAAACGGTGGTATATGATTAATCACCCAATCCGGATCACCCGCAGCAATAAATGAAAAAACATAAATAGCTACTGCCATATAAAGAGTTGCTTTATTGGCATTCACTATTCCATTCCAAAGCAGGATGGTTGCTATCACAAAGCTAATCATATGGATTCCCAAAAAGTACAAAAAGCCACCAGCCCACGCTCCCATTGAAAAGAGACCTAATAAAAGTAAAACTATATAAACAATGGCCAAAAACAAAGCAATAGAAAGGATTACAGAATTTCCAATTCTCTTCTCTGGCTTCATTTCATTGTTCGGAAAAAGACTTTCATCTGAAGCATATGCTTCATTTTCTTTATCTACTTCAGGATTTTTTTGTTGATCTGTCATAACTTTCTCCAAACATTTTTAGTTATTCTTTCAAATAATAGCGCTTAAAAATAGAGCGGAAGAACTGATTTAACTAGGGCTTTAATCGACCCGAATATTTTTTATTGAGTAGAGTTGACCATATCCATTTTTTAATTAAGAGCTTTTCACTTCTTTAACCAGGAGTGTTCCGATTAAATCCAAAATACCTAAACATAAGGGAGCAATTCGAAATATTTCCCAGTCCGGATCAAAAGCCAAGATGATAGACAGCAGATAGAGTCCAATACTCGCATAGAGAAGGCTTTTATTCCCCTTCTTCATCCCTAGTCGAATTAGAAAGGCTCCAATCGCAAGACTTAATAAGTTTGGACCAAGGAAAATCAAAACGACAAATCCCCAACCATCACCCCAAGGTGCAAAGTAACAGACAAACATTACAAGATAGATAATGGATAAGTAAAATGTCGCTGAAAGAAGAATAGAATGTAAGCTATTTTCTTTTGGAGAATTCTGAACAGATACAAAATTGGGATAATCTTCACTGATCTTACTATGTTCTTTATTTTCCTCAAGATGTTTCTCTTGGTTTGTCATCACTTTCTCCTAACTTTCTTATATTTTTATGTTTTTCCGTTAACACCATTATTCTTGATTCCATCATTCTTTTCATGATAGCCATCTATTCAATGCTATCTCTTAAACATTAATTTGGACAGGTTTCCAGTTAGATTGCTAACATATCATGAAATAGACTGGAAGCCTTCCCTAAATAAAATCAGCCTCTGCAATAGCCTTTTTGACTTCTTCAATCGGCAGATGAACCAGTTCTACTTCTTTTTCGCGGTAGAGGTATTCGGCATATTCATCGATGCGGTACTGATGAATGTATACCACTCGCTTGCAACCGACTTGAAGCAACTGCTTGGTACAATTGAGACAAGGAAAATGCGTCACATAAGCTGTAAAGCCTTTAGGAATTCCACGTTCAGCTCCTTGCAAAATCGCATTGACTTCCGCATGAATCGTCCGGACACAGTGTCCCTCGACCATAAGACAGCCATCCTCTAGACAATGATCTGTCCCAGAAACGGATCCATTATACCCTGTTGCAATGACCTTATTATCCTTAACCAGAACAGCACCTACTTTCGCTCGATTACATGTCGCTCGATTCGAAATCAGTAAGGCCTGTGCTGCAAAATATTCATCCCATGCTAGTCGATTGTGTGTCACCTTTGTATCCTCCATCTCTCCTCATATCGGTTACGATTATTTTCATTATAGCATGAAATCAGCAAGAAAAAAAGACTGAGGAAAACTCCTCAGCCTTATAAATATTATTTACCAAGTTTTGCTTTAGCTGCATCTGCAAGAGCTGTGAAAGCTGCTGCATCGTTAACAGCCAAGTCAGCAAGCATTTTACGGTTAACTTCGATCTCAGCCAATTTCAAACCATGCATCAATTGTGAGTATGAAAGTCCGTTCAAACGAGCTGCCGCATTGATACGTGTGATCCACAATTTACGGAAGTCACGTTTCTTTTGACGACGGTCACGGTATGCATAGTAGTAAGAGTTCATTACTTGTTCTTTTGCAGTACGGAACAAGATATGTTTAGCTCCATAGTAACCTTTAGCTAATTTAAGAATACGTTTACGACGTTTGCGTGATACAACGCCACCTTTAACACGTGCCATTTATATTTCCTCCAATATTTCCTAGAATTCTTTACTTACGAATACGCGATTATTTCAAGCGAGTAAGCATTGCTTTGATACGTTTGAAATCTCCTGAATGCACCATAGATGCTTTACGAAGATGACGACGTTGTTTCTTAGTTTTTCCGTGGAAACGGTGAGAAGTGTAAGCACGGAAACGTTTAAGTCCACCAGAACCTGTACGTTTGAAACGTTTAGCTGATGCGCGGTGTGTTTTTTGTTTTGGCATGATATTTTCTCCTTTTTTTAACTTTCTGACAGATTATTTCTTGTCAGTTGCTGGCGCCAATTGCATGAACATTTGACGTCCATCCATCTTAGCACGTTGTTCGATGATCGCCACATCTTGTGTAGCTTCAGCGAAGTCGGCTAAAACTTTAGCACCAATCTCTTTGTGGGTAATCATACGACCCTTAAAGCGAATGGATACCTTCACTTTATTTCCTTTTTCAAGGAATTTGCGAGCATTGCGAAGTTTTGTATCGAAATCACCCTTGTCAATCACTGGGCTCAAACGAACTTCTTTCACGGTCACAACGCTTTGTTTTTTGCGTTGTTCTTTTTGCTTCTTCTGGTACTCAAATTTGAACTTACCGTAGTCCATAATTTTCGCAACAGGAGGTTTAGCTTGAGGTTGAATGAGAACCAAGTCAACATTAGCGTCGTCCGCAAGTGCTTGCGCTTCGCTAAGTGGTTTGATACCCAATTGCTCACCTTCAAGACCGATTAAGCGAACTTCACGTACACGAATTTCATCATTGATGAATAAGTCTTGCTTTGCTATGGTTTTCACCTCTTTTTTATTATTCGAGAAAAACAAAGAACGGACCTGCAAAACAGGCCCGAACTACATGATGTATTTCATTTCTGAAACTTGATCCGTAGGGGCCAGGCAACTTGCGTCACAAGGCGAGAAGTTCTCACTTCTGCTTTTCTCAACTTTTATATGATATCAAGTTTTTTATTCTTTGTCAAGAAGTTTTTTTGCTTTTTCTTCAATAAAGGCAACAACATCTGCAATTCCAACACCCGTTGTGTCAAAATGAATGGCATCAGCTGCAGGTTTCAAAGGAGAAACGGCACGGTGGCTGTCCTTATAGTCCCGCTCAGCGATTTCTTTTTTCAACAATTCAAGATCCGCTGTGATGCCCTTTTCAACATTCTCCTTATAACGACGTTCTGCCCGCTCCTCAACCGAAGCAACCAAAAAGATCTTCAACTCTGCATGTGGAAGGACGACCGTCCCAATATCGCGTCCATCCATAACGATGCCCCCCTCTGCTGCAATTTCTTGCTGTAGAGCGACAAGTTTTTCACGGACTGGCGCAAGCGCTGCAACCCATGAAACATTGTTGGTCACTTGGTTATCGCGAATTGGGTGGGTAATATCCACGTCTGCTACAAAGACAAGCTGCTCTCCTTCTTCTGAACGACCGAAACTAATTGGATACTGATCTAAAAGGGCTAAGAGGTCATCAACCTGTTCAGCTGTCAGATTATTTTGCAAAGCTAGGTAAGTCGCTGCACGATACATAGCTCCCGTGTCTAGATACGTATAGTCTAGATCCTTGGCAATGATCTTTGCGACTGTGGATTTTCCACTAGAAGCCGGTCCATCAATGGCAATTTGAATTTGTTTCATGCTGTCCTCAACTCCTACTGAATCTTAACGACATCACCAGGATTCGCATACCATGATCCTGTAGACATATGAGAAGGATTTAACTGTTCCAATTGGGCAATGGAAATACCAGCACGCGCAGCAATCGCTGCTTCCCCTTCACCTGCTTGAACAGTGATCGTACCTTCTTCAGAGTTCTCATCTTTTGAACTATCGTCTTTAGCCGCTTGGTCAGTTTGTGCTGCAGGGGCTGATGATTTCTGTTCAACCTTAGTCTCTCCATTGTAGAAACCAGACATTTGTTTTGATTTGTTGCTGCCACCTGTTGAAAGGAAAATCAACAAGCAGACCATCGCCACTACTACTACAAAGAAAATAATGGCTAAAATCGTCAATAGACGGTCTGCCTTGATTCCGTTTAACTTACTCGTTCTTTTCAATGTTTCTTCTCCATCATCGTAAATATCTTCTTCCCATGGTTCTTTTGCCATGACTTCCTCCTTGTTTTTTCTCGTAAAAATCATTACAATAGAAGTATGAAAGTTACGTTAATTCCAGATCGTTGCATCGCTTGCGGTCTCTGTCAGACCTATTCTGAATTATTTGATTACCATGACAATGGCATCGTTAAATTTGCTGCTGAAGAGGACGACCTCCTTGAAAAGGAAGTCCCTGTCACAAACGATGTTCTCGAGGCTATTAAAGAATGCCCCACTCATGCTCTCTTAAAAGATTAAGAGGGCTTTTTATTTGTTTGCATAATACATCTCGTAGTAATCCACATGGATGAAATTGTCCGTCAGGATTACTTCTCCCTTAAAATAAGGATTTAAGGCAAGTGCATTGATAAAGTATTTTTTCGGCCATTTACGCATACAGAATGTTCGACTGCGCGATCCATCATTAAATATGAGCTTGATCGATTTCTTATTTACTTCGACCTTTTCGATCGAGTCAATCTTCACTTTGATTGGAGTAAAAGGATTGGCAGTAATAATCCGCAAGATCCCATCCTCATAGATCGTGAAGTAACGATGGACCCCAATCGCGAGCAAGACCATAAATAAAAAGAACGAAAACAAAACTAGCGTTGGCACACTAGAGCTCTCATACATCAAGGCCAGTCCAATAAAGACCGGAATCACTGCAATGGACCAATAAGTCACAAGAATAGATAAGTCCGGTTGCCAATGATAATGGACCTTTCCAAATATCTTAATCATGAGCGTACCCCCATCTAATAGTTTAGCATAAAAAACAAAAAAAAGGGAGCCAGACAGCCAAAATCACAAAGATTTTTAACTGCTTGCTCTCCTTTTAATTGGATTTATTAGTTGGAACTTTAAAGAAGTCTTTAGAAAGGTAACCTTTCCCACTAATCAAGTCGTATTCAACCATTTTCAAATCCTCTGCAATTTCTTGTGCTTCTCCTTCTAGGGCCTTTTTATCGACACTTGCTTTTTTCAGCACTTCCGTCAACAAAGCATAGTAAGGCGAAACTTTTGAATTGGTCTGTTCAAAGACCATAGCAGAGAAATCACTTGAATTGACCAAAGGATAGTTCAATTTCGGTGCATCAAAATTACTCCAAATGAAGTAGTCTGTCTGATACTGACTCTCCGGATTATTCTTAAAGGCGGACTCAGGATAAAGACCTGGCAAGTGATCTCCATAGAATACCACTGTAATCTTCTTATCTATTTTAGAAAGACTTTCCAGGAAGGATTGGGTGGCGGTGTCGGTTTGTGAAAGCAAGCGACTGTAGAAAGTCAGTTTTGAATTTTCTTCATCACTAAACCCTTTACCTTTTGCATCCAAGGTTTCTGGATTTGCTTCTAACCATGGAGTATGATTTTGCATGGTCATCACAGAAAAGAATTGTCCGTTTTTATCGTTTAAATTATCCAACACAATATTATAGGTGGATTCATCACTCGGACTAATTCCTTCTTTTCTGTACTTGATTCCCTTTGTATCCGTCGTAATAAAATCTTTGAAATCCAATCTCGAATACACGATATCCCGAGAATAATTCGATTTACCTGCCAAGTGAACAGCAATCTTATTCTTTTTTGAGTATGCATTACTGATAGACGGCACATCATGGATCTTAGGAAGAACTTCCGTATACAAGACAGATACAGTTTGTGATAAATTATAGAATGGTAAACCTGTAAGAGTCTGGAACTCCATATTTGCAGTTCCGCCACCATATCCATCCGATTGCATTTGCCCACTCGTGTGGGTCTTCATGATGTTCTCAATATTGGGAATCGGATTTTGCGTAAGCTCAACTCCCTCGACTTTTCTAGGATCAGAAAAACTTTCACTCAGAATATAAATGACCGTTTGATCGTTTAAGTAGTTACTTCTCTCCTTATTGATCGCATTAGACAAGTTGGTATATTTTTGGGCTATTTTCTCAAGACGTTCTTTGGAATAACCATCCGGTTTTGGAACAACCTCCGTCGTCAATTGATTCATCCAAACATAAGACAATCCTTTGTAACGAGCATTGGTCGTATTCCCTAGCCAATTAATATCTTGGTAATTGTTCAGGGTGCTAATAATTGGTACATTATCCTTGATCTTCCCGTTTTCTTTATCACTGAATATCCCATTGACACTCTTAAAGCATAAGAGCATCACTGCAATAGCTCCGATTTGTATTTTCCATGAAGAAATAATTCTTCCTTTAAAGAGGTACTTTTTCCCGACAATCAGTAGACAAACCAGAAAGACCACCAATAAAAAGATGTAAAATATTTGCGCTTTGTCCATAAAGCTCAAAAGCGTCATTGGCTTGGTTAACCAAGTTAAATCACTCGGTAAAACTGGTTCATTCCTCATGCCAAACTTGATGGAATTTGCAACTACAAAAGCAATGGAAACAATGGAAATGAGACAGGTAGCAATCCAATATTGATTGATACAAATGTAAACAAAGATAAGTATCGCTGTCAGAATGAGAATTTGAAATAAGATGGCATCTGGAATCGTGTAATGAACGCCTAAGAAGGGTTCTGTTCGACCTAAACTGAATTGGATAAAATAATTCAATACAATTGCAATAGTGGTACTAGAGAAGAACACTAAAGAGAAACTCGGTTTGTTCTTGACGAAATCTCGTTGTCCCTTTGTATATAAGAAGCCAAGTAAGGAAATCAATGGAAAGAGAATGTATAAGAATTCATTTGTTAACCAAAATTGCTGAGCTGAGTATTTGCCAATTTCAAAGGCCTTATACAAAAAATTATCTGTCCTGTAAATCAGGGTCGAAAAATTTTTGTCTGTTACGATAAAGGTGATCAAGAGTTGCGACAAGACCAGATACTGATAGTTCTCGCCAATCTCTTCTCCTCCTTTTTTCCGACTTGGTAGCTTATCATAATGCTGTCGCAATAGAACCAAACCACCTGTAGAAGCAAACAGAAGGAAAATGACAAGGAAGGAATCCGTTCTAAAGAATGGATTCTGATCAAAATTCCAAACCTTGTATTTTGGATTATTCAAATAAATCGTGATTTCTGTCAAATAAGAAAGGGTATTGTAGACCAAATAACTGACAATCAGTTTAAGAGGAAACCATTTTTTAAAATTGAACTGGGATAATATTGGAATTAATAGCAAGAAACTAATTCCAAATAGAATTCCTAAAAAATTAACATATTGTAGGACAGTTCCTGTTGCTTTGTTATGAACTGCAAGATTATTCTGAGCTAGGTAAAAATTAAAAAAAGAAAATAGAACGAAAGTAACCCCATAATACCACTGAGTTCTTGAGACTTTCGATAATGCTAAGAGGATAAATTCTTTAAAATTAAACTCTTTTTTCCGTTTCATTATTTCACTTTCTTTATCATTCTTTTTAGTATATATTTCACAGCTCTTGCAGGACCGATTACGATATACTTCAAGGCTCCTTTGATCCCCCCAATTTGATTAAAGTCCACAAAGGTATGCGGTTGGAGATCTTCACGATTGTTCAATTGCTTATTATCAATAAATGGTGTCAGGACATGAGGATTTTGAGAGATCCTAAAGTCATATTTTTGATCCCAAGCAATGTAGATCAACAAACGTTCGATCGCATGCAATATCGAATTTTGAGGTAGAGGTTCAGCTGGAACATCTGTTGCTGTCAAATTCAAATCAAAGAGTGGTTTCAAAGCATCATATTTAAACCAAACAAAGGTCCCATAACTCATGACAAAGGTATTGAGATTTTTGAAGTCAATCGTCTTGGTCGCTCCTATCCGTTCCCAGAGCTTATTCATCTCTGGTGAAATAAGAGCCTCATTCCAAGCAACCACTATTCGATTGTAACGGAAGAAAGTTGGAATATCTGCGATAGTGATTCCGACTTTTGGATTGGCTTCCATATTGGCTAGGATTTGATCAGCCGGTTTGACCAACATCTCGATCAATTCTTTCCGCCAAGATTCACCTGCCCAGAAATCTGCTTCTTTGGATTTCTTGGTATGGAAATGACCAACATAATCGTATTTTGAGAGTTGCTCTTTTAAGAGCAGCATTGGCAACACATCTCGTCCAATGTTTCCAGTCACCACAACCGTCGCTTCTTGCGCCCGATTAGAAAGAATTTGCTCAATAGCCTGCTTCTTCTCTTCTACATCTGTCGTGATCCATAAGTCATAAGCGAAATGAAAGTCTTGAAAAGCATTTAGAAATTCTTCCAAGAGGTCCACATAAAAGACATGAAGATGAACTGCAACTTTTTTACCGAACTCTCCAGCTAATTCCTGATTTTTCAAGTACTTACGAGACAAGAGATAAGGATAGTCCGGACGATCAATCATAGACATGTGGTTGAGAATCAAGTCTAATGGGTAGTTCGATACACGCTCCAACTCGTCGAAAATATAAGGCATAATTCCTTCATTGTTTGCAATGGTTTTGACTTTGATGAAAGGAACCTTATGATTGAGAATCGCTGTAGGATTGTAGTAAGAAAAGTCCGGATAGAGCATCCCTGTGGTGTCTTCATGAATGGTATCAAAGACCGTCTTATAGTGAAAACCTGCATCCAAGAAATTCGTTGTGACCTTGGTTTCATAGTTATCAATCACATCTTGAACATTGGTGAAGTCCTGAACACCTTGCCAAAATTCATGGAAGGCACTAGATGTCAGCACCTGTTTTTTAAAACTAAGATAATAACTCTGAATATGCTCGTTAAAATCCTTGTCTTTCCGGTAATTGGTCATTCCCCAGAAATCCACTTCAGTATCATTTTCAAACCGCTGATAGATTGGTTCTAGATCCCAAAGAGGTCCAAAGCAGGTATCATTCATGAGGGTAACCGAATCAAAATGAGCCAGTTGGTCAAAGCCGACTGTCTTCATTCCATCCCGCCAAGCCGCAAAGTCAAAGCCACTATTTTGGCGCTCTAGAATATCGTCCACCAGATGCTGTGCTACTAAATTAGACTTCACATCTTCTGGTAGCTGACTATTGGAGATAAAGACCACTCGTGAGTACAAGGGACGAATCTTTTCTAATTGGTAAAGTACATGCCCACTAATAAAATTAAACTTATTGTAGTGAACATATAAAAGTAAACGTTGCATATTATTTCCTTATTCTAAAGAATTTCAAGATCTTTGTTGGAATGGTCCAACGGCGAGAATGGATGATGGAATTGTATTCATGAGATAACTTTTTATAATTCTCATGTAAGTTGAATAGGTGTCTGCTAAATTCTTCGTCACTTTCTTTTTCATAGGAGAATTGAAATTGATTACCTGAACTATTCGAAAGATCAAAAAGAATATGTGGATGGGTATTAAAGAAAACCAAAACATCCTCGAAATCAATTCCGTTTGAAGTTACAAGAGGAATTTCTCTTTGATCCTCCAATGCAATCAATGACAATTTTTTATAGGATCCCGGAAATTCTGAAAGTAATATTTTTAGACTCTTTTCCTTTTCAAGCTGGAAGATAATAGAGCCCTTATTTTCCATCCTCTCTTTTGATATTTCATGGTAGGCTGAGTGAAGTCCATCCTGTGAAGCTGAAATCACCACCTGAGATTTACCAATTACTTCGAGATCACGATTATTGAATTTCATGCCCAAAAATCGAGCATACTTAGAGGAAAGCTTTTGGTTACCAATTGGCGTTTCTACTTCAATGTTATCTTTAAAAACAGCATAGATGGACTCGAGATTATATTTCTTTCGAGCGAGTTCTTGATCCAGTAATTGTTTTTCTTTATAGCTATCAAAATTCTCAATCACTGTAGCCATTTGTTGACTTAGTAGATCTCTATCTCCTAGTGGATATAAATTCCCAGATTCTAAAAATTTACTGGAAGACAAATGACCTAAATTATCGGAAATGATTGCCGGAACTCCATTGAGGACTGATTCCACAAATACTAAAGAAAATGTTTCTAATTTAGCAGGCAAGACGAGGATATCTTTATCTGTCACCAAGGACCATGGATCCGAGTGAAAACCAACAAAAGTCACACGATCTAGATGATGCGTTTGAATATAGTCATCCATCAACTTTTTGTACTGCTCATCCCATCCTCCGATGAAGACCAGTTCGATCTCCTTCCGATTTAAGTGATTATAGGCTGCAAGCAACTCAAGCTGATTTTTTCGTTCGTTAATCCCACCGATGGATACAAAACGAGAAATAGTAGAATTCTTAAGAGGACGTTCTTGAACTTCTGTATAGGGAATAAAGGGAATCAATTTGTCAGTCGTAAAATAATTCGTTAGAGTGTGGTACAATTCCCCTTCTACTACAAAAATTTTATCAGACAAATCATCAATTAAGGGAATCAGGTCCTTATAATAACCGAACTCGCCAAAAGGAAATTCATGAATAATATAAAAATGTCTGACCTGTTCACATGCAGCTGCAATGGCCCCCTGAAAAACATTGACTGTATTCGAAATGACCAATTCGATCTGTTCATTCCGGATAATTTCTCTTACTTCCTCAATATTCTTTTGTTGAGAAGTTTGGATTTCTAACTCTGAAATGTTCAGCGTCTTAGATTCAGGCCACCACCACTGATTGTTTTTTAACTGAAATAATTTAATTCCAGTTGTATCCATATGACGGAGATAGTCTTTATCAATGTGTGGGGCATTATCCGGTATCACATTATAAACTTCGTGACCTTGCTGAACCAACAATTTCATTAGGTTCACGATTGATACTTCTGCTCCACTAAACATGGCTCCAACAGGAGATACAAATAAAATTTTCATAGCCTACACCAAAGAAATTATTCCCACTTGCCTTGACGGATCAACAAACCAGTCGAAGAATCCAACTCCGAACGATTTGTTCGATCGACTACCCGATCTATTGAAAAGACTGGAGGGTTCGTTGTTGACAATATTGCTAAGTTTTCTTGATTTTCATCTCTTAAAAATGCTACTAGTCTTAACTTCACATGATTAAAGTACGGCAACTTACATTTATAAGTGATTTTTTTAGGTCCGACACCAGATAATGGAACATCCATGGAATTATCGTTATACAGTCCATTCCCAGTAGAAATATCAACAAATGAAAAGGCTATATGAGGATTAACAGACTCATCTAATAGATTAAATGAAAACTCAATCACCACCTCATCATCAGGAGTTACTTTCTTAGGAGAAAGCAATCTAGCTGTAAAATCTTCAACTTCCGTTGTGACCAAGCCCTCATCTTCATCTCCATGATGATGTGAATTCGATTCCAAGTTGTCAAAACTATATTGATCAGAAACGTCAAAAGGATCACCAATGGCCTTCACCAATCCATTTTCAATCAAAACAGCCTTGTTACAATATTTCTTGACGGCTCCCATATCATGGGTAACGAGAATCGTGGTTTTCCCTGATTTCTTGCGTTCTTGGAAGTAATCGTTACACTTGCGCTGGAAGGCCTCATCTCCTACTGCAAGGACCTCGTCCAAAATCAAGATATCGCCTTGGGCCTTAATGGCAACCGAAAAGGCTAGACGAACCTGCATGCCTGATGAGTAGTTCTTAAGCTTTTGGTTCATGAATTCATGCAACTCAGCAAAGTCTACGATATCATCATACATGGCATCAATTTCAGCTGTCGAGAAACCCAGCATAGCTCCATTCATATAGACATTTTCTCGACCTGTCAGTTCTGGGTTAAAGCCCACTCCAAGCTCAATAAAGGACACCAGTTTCCCATCGATGGTGACGGTGCCTTTTTCTGGCACATAGATTTCAGAAATAATTTTCAAGAGAGTCGATTTTCCAGAACCATTTCTTCCGAGGATCCCGAAAAAGTCTCCTTTTTCTACTTCAAAAGAAATATCCTTAAGCACATGTTGTTCTTTATAGCCTTTGATTCCTTTGAAGCGATTGACCAGGGCAGTTCGAAGACTATTGGTCGCCTCTGTTGGCAACTTAAAGTACTTGCTGACATGGTCTACTTTTACTGCAATTTGTTTATCTATCATTAGAGAATCTCCGCAAATTTCTTAGCATGTTTGTTAAAGTAAGCAAAGCCAGCAACAAAAATAAGAATTGGTAAAACATAAGGAATCAAAACCAAGAACTTATTTTCCACCAAAAGCCAGACAGGGGTATTGGCCTTATCAATCAAGAAATAACGCATATCTTGAATAATTTGAGCCAAAGGATTCATCATGACCAACTTAGCAGCCCATGGATTGCGGTCTGCAATAAAGGTAATCGGATAGATAATTGGCGTCGCATACAGGCCGGCTTGCAGGAGTACTTCCCAGACTTGACCTAGGTCACGGAAACGAACAAAAAATGTCGCTAAGATCAATGCACATCCTGTCGCCATCAAGAACAACTCAAAGAACAACGGAATCACCATCAAAGCTGTCCAAGAGAATGTCACCCCATTAAAGAATGAAAAAATTAAGACAACAACCAGGTTAATGACAAAGTTGATGGCTGCTCCTGAAATCGCAGACAAGACGATGATATGTTTGGAGAAATTCAACTTCCGCAATAGGTCGCCTCGACTAACGATCGACACCATCCCCATAGATGTGGCTTCTGAGAAGAAGCCCCAGATTACATTGGCCAACAAGAGGGCAACTGGGAAATGGGGCACATCTCCACCCAAGCGTAAGAATCGGATGAAGACAATATACATGATCGTAAAGGTCATCAGGGGCTTTAAAATCGACCAAAGATAACCGATTGCTGATCCTTGGTAACGTAATTTAAAGTCTGTTTTGATTAATTCTCTTAATAAAATTCGATTTTTCTGACTAAAAACGTCAAACATTATTTTTTACCTCGATATGCAAACTTTGTCAGAATCAAGCTGGTAAACACAACCGTATGAAAAGCCCGGTTCTTCCGGTAACCGTACTGACGAATCCGTCTCAAACGTTCTTTTAGTGAAACATCCATAATGGTGACAAAGTTTTCAATGATTTCTTTAGTTTGGGAACTGACAGGCAGATCCAATAGATTTTTTGCTTGTTCTTGACTGGACTCAATGAGATTCCAATATTTAGCAAAAAGAATATGAGGGCGAACCCAATTTTTAACCCGTTTTCTAAGGGTACGAGCCCCCAGAACATTGCTACTGTGCTGACGGTACAATTCTGTTGGCCGATCGATATAGATGAGCTTCCCAAATGCAGTTGCCAACAAGGCCAAATACCAATCATGCATAAGAAGTGCATGTTTTTCTTGACCCGTCCATAAGTCAGCCAGCGCGTGGTTAATCATGGCTACACCGCCAGTTACCGTATTTTCCGTCAACTCTTGAATCAATTCTGTATTGGCATGATCAGACTGGGTGCGAATCATACTCTCATGCTGAACATTCAAGTTTTCATCGACTACTTTTAAATCGGTGTAGACCAGCAAAGGCATTTCTTGAGGGTGCTTGGCCGCTTCTGCTACTTGAAGAGCAATTTTTTCAGGAAGCCAGACATCATCTTGGTCACTGAAGCAATAAAGATCTGCTTTCTCGTATTTCAGAAGCGCATGGAAGCTCTTGATAACACCGAGATTTTCGATAGCTCCTTGATTGATAAAACGAATGCGCTCATCCTGGGCCACCAACTCTTGAATAATCTTCACCGTACCATCTGTCGACCCATCATCTCGGATCAAGAGTTGCCAGTCTTGATAAGTCTGGTCTTGGATACTTTTGACCTGCTCTTTTAGATACTGTTCACCATTATAGGTGGACAACAAGATATTTACTTTCATGATAAGAATAATTCCTCGTACTCACCTACAATTTTTTCCCAGGTAAAGTTTTGCTTCATATTGGCCTTGGCACGTTGACCCCATTCAGATACATCTTCTAAAGGATCGACCTGATCAATCAAATGCGCCAAATTTCCAGTTTCTTTAGTCCAATAGTGAGCTGTGTCCTTTGCAACCGTTTGGTTAAAGGAGACTCCTAAAACTAAATTCAGATCCGTGTGAGCAAGAGCCTCTAAGAGACCCGGATTGGTTCCGCCCACTTCATGACCATGGATATAGGCAAAGGCTTCTTTACGGATATACTTCAACAGGTCTTGGTCATAGACCGTTCCTACAAACTTGACGCGTGGATCCTGATCAAATCCAGTACAATCTCGGAGCTCCTCAAAATAAGGATTGCCTTCCTGGTTACAAATGATCACCAAATCCCTTTTGGTGGAAGAGGCCATAAATTCACGAATGGCGGTCTCGTAATTATTTTCTGGGACAAAACGGCCCAAAATTAGGTAATAGTTTTTCTCCTGAGTCTGCCACTTGTGATAGAATTCTCGGACCTTATTATCCTGACTACTTAGGCTGGTTGGAGACAAGTCCGTCCCATAGGCAATATAGGTCGTCTTGGACCAAGGATAGGCTTCCTTGATATAAGACTCAATACCCGGGTTGTCAGAAATCACCAAGTCAGCATGGCGCGTCATGATCTTTTCAGAATACTTGAGATAGGCTTGGATCGGCTTGGCCCACTTGGCCCGCTTCCACTCCAGTCCATCTGGATTGATATAAAATCGTCCGCCTATCTTATGGATCTTGCGCGCAAAAGGCGCCACAAAGGCTCCGATTGTATTGCCCAAGACGTAAAAAATCGGCTGTTCAATTCCTTGTTTCTTAATAAGCTTCAAGGCATAGTTGATGGCCATCATATCATAGGCGATGACACGCGCAGGCCCAAGCTTAGGGGCTTTAATGGTAAAACAATCGACACCCTTGTAGTCAAAATGTTGAAAAGCTTGATCATTAGAAAGGCAGGCAACATGGTACTGGATATCTGGAGACACTTGATACGAAACCAATTGGTCCACAAAAGTCTCAAAACCGCCATATTGAGCCGGAAGCCCACGACTTCCGATAATAAAAACATGTTGCATAGAGTTCCCTTTCAAATCATTTACAGTCTATTCAATTATACCATTTTCTAGGCTTTTTGCCTAATCCAAACAGAAAAGCGACCCTCAAGGGCCGCTTCAAATTTCTCTTATTTCACTTCTTGTTTATAAAATTCTTTCAAGGCATCTTGCCAAGTTGGAATAACGAATCCTGTAGCTTTCGCTTTTGCCAAACTCATTGTTGAGTTCAGTGGACGTTTCGCTTTAGCTGGGAATTGGCTAGAATCCACTGGTTTCACTTCTACATCCGTATCTTTGAGGATTTCAACTGCAAAGTCATACCAAGTTGTATCTTCTTTCGCATCATTTGACAAGTGGTAATAACCATATTCCTTACGGTTTTCAGCCAAATAAGTCATAAACTCTGCAAGAGTACGTGTCCAGGTTGGACGACCATGTTGATCATTAACGACCGTAAGTGTTTTGTGAGTCTTGGCAAGGTTTTGCATGGTGAAGACAAAGTTCTTACCGTAGTTCCCGAAGACCCAAGCTGTACGGATGATATAGAAATTGGAAACATGTTTCTCAACCAATTCTTCTCCCATACGTTTGGTACGACCGTACTCAGTTTGAGGATCTGGTTGATCGTCTACTTCCCATTCTTGTCCAACTGGTTTTTTACCGTCAAAAACGTAGTCGGTTGAGATATAGACCAAGGTTGCACCATGCTTTTCAGATGCCTTTGCTACATTTTCCGTACCAGTCACATTGATGGCATAGTCCAACTCTTTTCCTTCTTCTTCTGCCGCATCAACAGCTGTATAGGCAGCACAGTGATATACCAAGGTTGGTTTTACTTCCTCAAATACCTCGTCTACTTTCTCTGCATTTGTGATGTCCATTTCAGCTACATCAACAGCTACATATTCTTCATTTCGTTCATCTAACAAATGGCGAAGCTCCGTTCCAAGTTGACCATTTGCACCTGTAATTAAAATCATGTTAAATTCCTTTCAAATGCTTTTTCCCTATCATTATAGCAAAAAAAGCAGAAGTTTTCTGCTTTTTAAGATGGGAATTGCTCCTTATTTTTTGAATACTTCTGCTTAAAAATAAAGAATACCAGTATCCAAGAGATCCATTCTATCATGAAACCAAGATTCTGTATAAATGTCTTGTGATAAGAAACTTTGACATGGCCAGAATTTCGAATAGATAAATAAATTTTTCCGTTATTTAAAACCTTTTCTGAGACAGTTGGTTTCCGATCTTTTTTATTTTCTTTTAATTCTGATTCGGTAAAAGCACGCTGTTTCAACACAGGTTGAGAACCTTCTGCACCCTTAGAATATTCTGCGCGATATCCTTTGTACCATATCATTGGTATAGAAATAGTTGTTTCTTTTTTATCATCAGGAACCTCTATATCGAATTCTAAAAGATTGTATCTCTTTTTAATAGTTGATATTTTTACATCCTTAGCTGTTTGAAATTCTGTAAATTGTGGTAAGCGTATATCTTGGTTATTGATATCAAGATTATAATATTCATCACCTACAGGATCAATATATTTTGATTTGTCCCCTCTATATACTGATTTCAGTAATTTTTCATTCTTTTTATTATCATCCCGCATCTGTTTATAGTTTTTTGAAGAGGTATCAAATTGAGGGACAACATGATTGAAATAGAAAGTTAAACTCAAGATGCATAAGACAATAGAGAAAAATCCATTTCTATTTGTTACAGCAAGAAAGAATAGGAACAAGAGGGGAATGAAAAACAATAGACGCCCTGAATACTGCATACTCCCTAAAAAAGTGTATTTCAATACGGAATTCCAAGGCAGAAGACTCGTTGCAGAAAAATATAAGATCCAACAAGTCCAAAATATGGTTTTACTTAAACTCCCTAGACGGCGATAAAATAAGATCACCATCATACTCGCATAGAATAGGCCATCTCGTACGAATTGATGGATCGGCCACTCTAATGGTGTGAAAGGTTTATAAAAACCATATCGATCTGCTTGAAATGGAAAAGGAACCAAAAAGGTATCTTTCACATTGACAGGAAAATTTCTCGCTGTCCATGTGAAGAAAAATTTTTGTGATGAAACCTGTTCCAGATATTGAAAAATGTATCCTGCCGATAAACATAAGGCAAACAAGATAGAAAATACAAAAGAGATAATCTTTTCCAGTGTGATCCTTTTATAATTTAAACATAAAAATACCGCAGAAAAAATTGCTAATATGATCGTTGATAAAATATGGGTTTGAATTAAAAGCGCTACTACAATCCCTAAATAGAGAGGGTTCTTTTTGTTTAAGTAGAGCACTCGATAAATAGAATAAATAAGAATTGGGACAAGTGGCACTACCATGGTCATTCCAAAACCAAATAAGGTGTAATAACAAGGAATGGTCAAGGCCACTACTATACCAGTCACCTTATTTTTTACTATTTTTGAAATAACAATATAACTTGTTAGGCTTGTACCAAGAGTGATCAAAAATGCAAATATAGAATAAGCAAGATTTCCATCGTTGGTCATCATATAAACGATGGCTGACGGATAAAACTGCCAATTTCCATAAAACATAGGAGAAGCATATCCCGTACCGAATGCAAATAAAAAATTCAGATTGGGGAGTAAATCCCAATGCTCAATGGACTCTGCTAAGCCGACAATGCGGGATAAATGAAAGACATAGTCATATGAGCGACTTTGAAAATTGATCAGATTGAAGGATACAAATGTAAAAATGAGCGCATAGGAAGTTAGTAATAGGTAGACCAACTTATTACTGATTTGGTTGAAAACATCTATAAGCCGGTCAATATGACTGCGGATCACTTTTACCATATCCAACTGATTGATTTTATCGAGGAGCCGATCAACTCCCTCGTAAAATCTGTCTATCTTTTGCTTAGCAGCAAGACTCATACTTAGGATATTCTTCATTCTTCACTTTTCTCTTTGATAACATAGATTGGACGTTTCTTGGTTTCCATGAAGATCTTACCAATATATTTCCCTAAAATCCCGATGGTCAATAATTGGAACCCTCCCAGGAAAAGAATCACTGTCATGAGGGATGGCCAACCTGAAGTAGGATCCCCAAAGACCAAGGTGCGGATTACAATCAAAATCATCATGATAAAGGCCAAAATCCAAGATAACAGTCCACCAATAAAGGCAATGTTTAATGGTGCATCCGAGAAATTGACAATCCCTTCAATCGAATACTTAAAGAGGGACCAAAAATTCCATGACGTCTCTCCTGCCACGCGCTCGACATTTTTATATTCGAGGTATTCTGTCTCAAATCCTACCCATGCAAAAATCCCTTTTGAGAAACGATTGTACTCCGATAACTCCATGATAGCATCGACCATGGGACGGCGCATCAAACGGAAATCACGCGCCCCGTCAACCATTTCCACTTGGCTAATATGATTGATCAATTTATAAAACATCCGTGCAAAGAAAGAGCGAATCGGTGGTTCCCCATCACGGGTTACGCGTCTCGTTCCGACACAGTCTAAATCCGGCTGTTCCTCCAACCTCTGCTTCATTTCGATCAATAACTCCGGTGGGTCCTGCAAATCTACATCCATAACTGTCACATATTCACCACTAGTACACTCAAGTCCAGCATACAGCGCCGCCTCTTTCCCGAAATTTCGAGAAAAAGAAAGGTAGTGCACACTTGAATCTGTAACATGTAGCTTTCGAAGAACAGATAGTGTACCATCTGAAGAGCCATCATTTATAAAAATATATTCAAACTTTTCTCCCATCTTCATCCGAACACGTTCCATCTCTCGATAAAACAATGGAATTGATTCTTCTTCGTTAAAACATGGGACTACAACTGATATGGTCATCTCTTACTCCTTGACTTATTCACTTTCTATTGTAACAAAAAACTAGGGTTTCCCCTAGTAATAACTTATTTTAGTCTTTTAATTAAACTGCAGAATATAAAACAGAGATGGTTTGTAGTAATGTTAGAGATAAAATAATGAGACTACTTTGTACTACAAAATGATCAGAGAACTTTTGTTCATCTGGAACTCTTTGCTTAAATAAACTACAAATAACTGGTAGACAAAGAGCAACAACACCCAAATAATATCGGCCTTGAACTCCTAAAACTTCAAAATTTCCAACTGGTGTCCAGGTCAGATACAAGGTCAAAGAAATTAAACCAATAATTGCGAAAGAAACTAAACTTGCTCCTACTACTGATACTTTTGGAAGTTTGATCTTCCCAAAATTTGAAAAAGTAATCAAGCTATAAAGAGCATAAATTGGAATAAGGACTTCTGACATCGACAAATCTAACCAACCAAATGTATAGAGTTGATTCAAATGACTGACTGATAATAGCATCTCCTTCAAAATCACTGGAAGATACCAATGAGGTTTCGAAATGATACTAATCACCTGAGACTTCACATCCGCTCCATCTAGTTTAAAGTTCTCAATTCGAACTTGCTGGGTAAGAACATACCAAAAAATCGTAAAGACAAAGACTGCAGCAATCAAAGCGAGAGAAATGAGATAGTAGTTTTTGCATTGCGTTTTCTTTTTCGGTATAAATAGCAATAATCCTACAAGCAAGACATAAGGAAGCTTCATTGTTACAAGGATCACGCAAAGGAAAGCATAAAGCAATAAATCCTTTATTTTAACTACTTTTTCATCATCCGTCACATAGTTCAAAAACAATCCAATAATGATGTAGGTTAAACCTAAGGCTACACTATCTTGATTATAAGAAGCAGCTAGAACCAGATTCATTGGAAACATCGCTACCATTGTCATCAACTGCTTCGCTTTCCCACTTAATTTAATAGCAATAAGAGCTAAAATACAGTAAGCAATGACATTAAAAATTCGACCAAGATAATAGGAGACTCCTACACTCAAATTCAAAAATTTTCCAATCCCAAATCCAAGAGCCTGAGGGATATAACCAATAAACCAATATGAGTTGGTTGCCCTGTAATCCGTTTCTTTCCCAAACTTCACTTGTTTGGTCGTCTGCCCTTCTTCAAATAAAGAAGATTTGGTAAATGGTTTTTTGAAATTCTTATAAACATCAAAGTAATCTTCCGTAATATGGATGTTTTTATTTCCCATATTGACGTTGCCTTCCACAATATGAATCGTTCTTGAAAGGTGAACTTGTTCATCTGGCGTATTCAAAACGGGTGTAATAAAAGCAAAGGACAGACCACCAATGAGCATCGCAAGGAAGGTCCCAACATTCTTCTTCGGTAAAAGAAAAATGAAAAAAGCCAATACAACAAATAACGCTACACCAATTTTAGGAAAATCTACTAAGCGCTTTGTATAAATCACTGCAATACAAAAGGCCAAAACTGCGAAAGCTACTAAATACTTTTTATTTCGCTCATAACTATCAACAAAATATCCCATCAGTTTCTCCTACTTATTCGAATTTTGACTCTTCACATATTGTCTCATCAATAACTTGGCCATCCATTTAGGCCAGAAGAGTTCATACATGTATAGATCTTCTTTACTACGCGTATTGTCTGCAATCGTTTTTGATGTTTCAGACTCTCCATGGATACGGTGGCACATGAGCTTGTCAGATACATAAGCAAAGCGACCTTTATACTCGCTGATCTTATACCATGCGTACCAATCCAAACTCACTCTCATCCCTTCATCAAAATAGAAATTCTTCAAATTTTCACGATTATAGGTAACAGCTGGACAACAAATAGGATTTCCAAAAGCCATCACACGGTTTCGCCAAAAGTGACTAGCAGGAAAAAGATTCATAGTTTTTAACATCAAGGTTTTGATCTTCAGATTTGTATTCGCAGGAATTTTATGACCGTCTTTTTCTTCAAAATAATCAGAATAGCCAATTAACACATCCGAATGCTTTTCCATCTTAGACAAAACTTTCTCAGCATATTCCGGCTCATAATAATCATCCTGATGAGCGATGGTAGCATATTTCGTCTCTACGAAAGACATGGCATTGTTCCAATCTTTCCCAATTCCTCCACCTTGCTTGGTGTAAAATGGAATAGCATAACGCTGACAAAGTTCCTTGATCGAATCCATCGGTGTTGAACTATAACAGATAATCTGTGATTGGAGAGTTTGTTTCTTCAAGGATTGAATACAAGCTTCTAAGTACTCACTTTCTCCATAAGCACAAATCACCCAAGTATGTTGTTGATTAACGAGCATAGCCCTTCCTTTCTATTTTGCTTGCAATAAAATAAGCAAGTAAACTTCCACTAAAATAAACGGACATCACAATGAAAAAGCTTAAAGATGCACCTAGAAGTCCCATTTTTTGTACCAAATCATTATTTGTCAATTTGGAAGCTATAAACATGAATAAATACACAGGTAATAGATACGTTTGTCTTCGAATAACCGTCATGACATCCCCAAAAACAATCCCAATAGAATACAGAATTCCAGAAAAAACAAGGATGGCTAGGGTAGTACTATGCTGGTTTAAAGGTAAACCAAAAACAAGACTTAATATCGGCGTCCCGATCAAATAAGCTAGCACAGTTAATACCAAGCCGACACCCAAAACAATGACAAACATCTTCGCAATGATGGCATCAAATTTTTTCAATTCTTTATTCTTCCATAAGATCGCTAATTGCGTTGTTAAGGGTCTAAGAATTAAAATAAAGAGACTCATAAAAAACACAGGCATAAACAAAATATTAAAGTCCCGTTGTGTCCCTGCAATAAAGTGTCCCAATCTAATTTCAGAGTCAATCGCGATTCTAGGCTCATTGAAAATATAAGCTAGTAAAAATCCACTGATAAAGAGAGGAATACAATTCTTTAAAATAGTGATCGCATCAAATAGGTCTCTTTTGAGATCTTTTACTGAGAAATCAATTGTTTCAAATTCTTTTGATTTTACATAATCATAACAAAATACAAAGATAAAGTTTAAAACAACTAAGTAAAGCAATGATTGTGTTAATGACTTTGTAATAAGCAAAAATGCCAACAAAAGAATCGTGCTGAAAGAATACCGAATGGTCATTGATTTGCCAGCGATATCTAATCGTTCGTGACGTTGAAACAATCCTTGGAAAAGATCTGAAATTGCCTCACACATACGAAATAGAACGTATAAGCCAATAATCGCAATTTTTGAACTCTCATGTAGGTCAATTCCTGAAACAAATAGGTAAGGAAAAAAGATCGCCATCATGAGTAGGAGAGAGAGACATCTGGCAATACTGTAACTGGTAAAGGAGTGTCTAAAGAGAACATCTGTCCCTTGGTAGCTTCGAACTTGAAACATGCCCACTACTACTAGAATCGCAGCAATCCCATAGGCAAGACTAAAGGAATCTGCTTCCATTGGCGAGGTCATGCGTGTAACGATCAATGTAAATAGTACAGATGATCCAGCAAATGCCAAGTTCCCTAACAGATTCCAAAAATACACCTTCTCCGTTGAAACAGGTTGATTATTCTTCATGCTCTTTTACCTGTAATGCAATTTTCTGAGACAATTGTCGAATTTGAACGGATTGTTTTGAGGTAATCCGAGTCAAAGAGAAGTTTAAATAGACAAGTAAACAGAAGCCTAAGAAAAAGATTAGATTGCTTGGAACTTGAATTCCTAACATTTTTGATACCTGTCCAATCAAATTAGGAAACCAAATGACTGGCAACGATAGCAAACAAAGAATGAGCCAAGAAATGACATTTCTCAGTTCAACGACTTTCTTTGCAACTAGGCGTAGAATATAAACGATAAAAATAATTACAATAAGGGTTAACCAAATATTTAACATGTTATTTCTTATATCCTCCACCAATTCTAGCCAATAGCATTGCCATTGTCACTTTGATCATATAGTAAACAGACTTACTGAATGTAATCGATGATTCTCCGTGTTCTCGCTCGTTCATTAATACGGGTACTTCTGCAACGGAATAGCCTGAGGTTAAGAGGGACACAATCGTCTCTGGTTCTGGATAATCACTTGGATATTGTTTAGCAAATTCTTCAATCACTTTTCGATCAGCCACCCGCAATCCTGAGGTTGGATCTGTTACCTTTTGACCGGTTAAAATCTTAATTAATTTTTCAAAAAATGAAATTCCAATCCGTCGCGCGAAGGAGGATTGGAAACCTTGATTTTCAATGAAACGAGAGCCAATCACCATGTTCACATTCTTCTCTTGAAGGACTTGAAGCATCTTTCTGATAAATTCAGGATTATGCTGACCATCTCCATCCACTTGAACAGCATATTGATAGCCATTTTTAACTGCATATTGATAACCAGTCTGGACAGCACCACCAATTCCTAAATTAATCGGTAAATCGATAACGTTAAAGTTGTTATTGCGACAAATTTCAAGTGTATGATCTGTAGAACAATCATTGATAATGACATAATCAAATTCAGGTGTATGTTCTTCAATCATCTTGATTGTTTTTTCAATATTTCCACTCTCATTATAAGCAGGAATAATGATCAGTAATTCTGAATTTCTCAATCCTATTGTTTTCCCTTCTAAGCATATCACTTCATTATACAATAATCAGTGCATATTTTCTACTTTATACTGTCCCCTCCCCCTTTTCATGGTATAATAGAGTGAATCGATTACGGAAGGACACCTTATGTTAAAGCTGGGAATTATTGGTACGAGTTGGATTTCACATGAATTTATTACAGCTGCTCATCAGACAGGCCACTATCACTTGCATGCTGTGTATTCGAGAAAGATGAAGACAGCTCAAGAGTTTTGTGAGCCTTATGGGGCGGTCTCTTGCTACACGGATTTCATCGACTTCTTAGACAGTGAGCTGGATGTGATTTACATTGCTAGCCCCAATTCTCTTCATTTCGCTCAGGCCAAGCTTGCTATTCTGGCCAAGAAGCATGTCATCATTGAAAAACCGGCTGTGACCAAGCCTTCTGAATGGAAGGAACTGGTCAAGCTCGCTAAGGAGCACCAGGTCTATCTCTTTGAAGCTGCCAGAAATTACCAAGAAGCAGCATTTCAAGTAGTTAAAGACTTCCTCTCTAATCAGGAAATACTGGGCGCCAACTTCACCTTTGCCAAATATTCTTCCAAATTGCCAGCCCTTCTTGCAGGTGAGATTCCCAATATTTTCTCAGATGTCTATGCAGGTGGAGCTTTGATGGATCTGGGTGTCTACTGCCTCTACTTGGCGATTGGCTTCTTTGGAGAACCGATCTCCAGTCACTACACCGCTCAGCAATTACCCAATTCGGTTGATCTCTATGGTCAAGGTGTCTTGATTTATCCAGAGTTTCAGGTTGCCATTCAGGCAGGGAAAAATATCACCAGCCATCTACCTGCTGAAATCTACACCAAGACTGGAACGCTGACTCTCAATGCTGTAGCAGCCATCAACCAGGCTCGCTTCGTCAGCCATTCTGGGGAAGTTATCGACCTTCCGATCCAGTCCTGCCCACACCAAATGCAAGAAGAGGCGGAAGCCTTTGCCCTTGCCATCGCTCATCAAAAGCCAGCTGCTTATCTTGAATGGTTACAAACAGCTGAGCAGGTCCATGAAACCCTCTACCAAATGCGTCAAAGCGCTGGAATACAATTTAAGGATGAAAAAGAATGAAAGAACAATTTCCACAAAGCTGGAAAGACCAGTTAGAAACACTCGGATTTGATACATTCACTGAAATTCAGGAACAAATCTTCTCCCCTATCTATGAAGGAGAAAATGTCCTCGGGATCAGTCCTACCGGTACTGGTAAGACACTCGCCTACCTCTTTCCAAGCTTGCTCAAACTCAAATCGAAGAAGGCCCAACAACTCTTGATTTTAGCTCCTAATACAGAGTTAGCGGGACAAATTTTTGATGTCACCAAACAATGGGCAGAGCCTCTCGGTCTCCAGACACAACTCTTCCTTTCAGGATCTAGTCAAAAACGGCAAATCGAACGCCTCAAAAAAGGACCCGAAATCCTGGTTGGGACGCCTGGTCGGATCTTTGAACTGATCAAGCTGAAAAAGATCAAAATGATGAATGTGGAAACCATCATTTTAGATGAATTCGACCAATTACTGAGTGATTCTCAGTACCACTTCGTCGACAAGATCAGCCACTATGCTCCCCGTGACCACCAATATATCTATATGAGCGCCACAGCCAAGGTCGATCCAGACCAGCTAGAAGAAAATACTCTTCGCATTTCGGTTGATGGAGTTTCTTTGGACAATATCCAACATTTTTATATGCAAGTGGATAAGCGGGACAAGGTCGAATTGCTCCGCAAACTCGCCTACGTCGAAGATTTTCGTGGTCTGGCTTTTTTCAATAGCCTGTCTGATCTGGGTAGTGCTGAAGAAAAACTACAATACCGTGGTGTTGAGGCCGTGTCGCTGGCCAGTGATGTCAATGTCAAATACCGCAAGGTCATTCTGGAACGCTTCAAAGACCATCAGCTGACCCTCTTGCTGGCCACCGATTTGGTCGCTCGTGGAATCGATATTGAACATCTTGAGTGTGTGATTAACTACGATATTCCTCGTGATGTGGAGACCTATACCCACCGCGCCGGTCGTACAGGACGAATGGGGCGTGAGGGCTATGTAATCACCTTTATCACCCACCCAGAAGAACTCAAATCCTTAAAAAAATACGCTTCTGTACGTGAATTGATTTTAAAAAATTCCGAACTCTTTTTAAACGAATAAGAAAATCCTCTGCTAGTGAATGAACTGCAGAGGATTTTTATGTTAATTTCCATTGTAATAAATGCGATGACTTTCAAGTTGATAATCCAACAATTCATCCACCGTTACAAAGGTATAGCCTTGTGATTTGAGGTAGTCAAGGACGGTCGGTAGAGCGTCAATCGTGGTTTGATGGATATCATGCATGAGGATAATCGAACCCGGTTTGACTTCTTTTTTCACTTCATTGAGAATGGCCGTCGTATTATGTGTCTTCCAATCTAGGCTATCTACATCCCACATGATGAAGGACTGGTCGACACCGTATTGGATGGCGTTATTGATAGCTCCATACGGAGGACGGGTAATCTTGGTCTGCACACCTGTCGCTTTTTGAATAGCTTCTTGGGTATCCAAGATTTCTTTTTTAGCATTATCCAAGCTCAATTTTGGCAACTGAGGATGATCCCAGGTATGGTTCCCGATTTGATGACCTTCTTTGCGGACTTGCTTAGCAATATCCGGATTCGCGCTGACATTTTTTCCGACCATAAAGAAGGTAGCTTTGGCATTGTATTTCTTTAAGATGGCTAGCGCCTGAGGGGTCGTCGTTGGATCTGGTCCATCATCAAAAGTCAGGGCAATCATCTTACGGTGGCGTTCTTCTATATAGGATTGGTAAGAAGCTAGATCATCAGGAAGCAAGCGCTCTGAATCGATCACATCATAGAATTTAGACAAGGGAACAGTGAAGGTATCATCTCCCTTAACCTTGGTTGGAAATGGAATGGTGAAATTTCCTTTTTCATATTGGAATTCCCATTGGCTCAAATCCAACTCTGAGAAGTGGGCAACCATTTGATCAATGCTTTCCTCGTCCAGCTGACGAAAGGCTAGATTTCCCCGTAATTCCTCCAAAAAGATCTGCTTGGCTCCATCTGGATCCGCAAAAACTTGGCTCAGGGTCAGAGGATTGTTCTCATCATCCAAGTAAAAGAGGGGCAACTTCACCGTCTCATCTTTGATGAATTTCCCTTTTTTGTACTGGTACTCCGCCCGTTTGATTTGGATCGGGTGATAACCAACAAAAGGCGCTTCTGCTTCTTCACTATGGTAGAAGGTCAAATGCTTTGGTTCTTTGGTTTTTTCATCGGATCCTAGACGCTGAAGGTCTTCTTGGATCTTCTCTTTCACAATCTCAACAGGCTGTCCATCCTTAGTAGGATAATAAGCCGTCACATAAGAAGTTCCTAAAATCCCTTCCTGAACTTGAACATCTTTCCCTTTTTCAGAGCTTTTCTCAAGTTGGGTAACCTTAGCAAACTGATCCTGATAGGCTTTTTGTTCACGAACCCTTTGAATCTTTTGATAGCCGATATACAAAAGACTCAATAAAAGGAGATTTGTAATGATTAATAAAATAGTTTTCGTGTGTTTGAATCTCATAACTTTATTATAGCAAATTTCTCTCGAAAAAACATTCCTTTTTTGTAAATGGTTTCATAAAAAAGAGGGCGACTGTCGTAGCCGACAGCGGCCCTTATTGTTAATCCCTCTTATTTTTCGCGAATGACTTCTACTTTATACCCATCCGGATCTACAACGAAATAGTAATTCGGTTGCGTCCCTGGAAGACCTTTTGGTTCTGTCACTTCATAGCCTTTAGCCTTGTGTTCCGCATTCAAACCTTCTAGATCAGGAGTACTCAAGGCAACGTGAGCATAGCCATCTCCGATGACATATGGACCATGATCATAATTGTAAGTCAATTCCAGCTCATAGTCATCTCCAGGCAAGGCCAAATAAACAATCGTGAACTTGTAGTCTGGGAAATCTTTCCGACGTTTTTCTTCAAAACCAAAAGCATCTTGGTAAAAAGCGATTGATTTTTCTAAGTTTTCCACACGAAGGCAAGTGTGCAACATTTTTGAACTCATAGGTTTTCCTCTTTTCTATTTTTTTAAGATTATGAACGATTTTTTTTACGACTTTCCGTCTTAATGGATAATTTCACTTCAAAGATGGTCCCTTTTGGTTTATTATCTTTGACTTGAATGGTCCCTTTAAAGGCTTCTACGATCTGCTTAGCGAGGGACAACCCCAAACCAAATCCACCTTTTTGACGGGTTCTGGCCTTGTCGACCCGGTAAAAACGATCAAAGATCCGTTTCTTATCCTCATCTCGAATCCCTGTACCATTATCCAGTACCCTCAAAAGAAGATTTTTATCCTTCAATTGAACTTCAAACTGGATCTCACCATCTTCATCGGTATATTTCAAGGCATTGTCATAGAGAATGGTCATCAATTGCTTGAGGAGTGTCTTGTCAGAACAAATGACTTTGTCCACCTGATTGTCTCCTCGGAAGAGTTTACCATTTTCTTCCGCAATGATCTCAAAATTCGAGAAGGTCTGATCGAAAAAGCTTGGTTCGATATCTTCCATCTCTGGTTTCAAGCCGTCATCTCTTCGGGCAATGTTAAGAAGGTTGGTGGTCAAGAGCTTCATATTTCGAACTTCATCCAAGCTGGATGCAATATTCTCACTCGATTCCATAATGGTCGCTTCAGGCTTTCTAAAAAGCGTTTCAAGGCGATTTTGTAGAACTGCTAAAGGCGTCCGCAACTCATGGGAAGCATTTTCCACGAAAGCCTTTTGCTTTTGCATACTCTCAAGAAGGGGCTTGACGCTGAGACGTGCTAAGAAGAGACTAGCGAATAAGGAGATTCCCCAGAAGCAGATCATGATGAGGGCGATTTGACTTTCGTGCTCTTCACTGGTCTGCTCTAGCTGACTGATATTGGTCATGACAACCGCATACTTGATGTCACTATCACTTTCATCATCAGATAAACTCAACTCTGCCATATAGGCCCGGTAACTTTCTTTTTTCCCATAGCTATTTGTAATTTGAAGCTGGGAAACCTTGTTGAGGAGCTTTCGACCAAACGTCACCGTTTTGAAGTTTAAAAACCCATTACCGGTTGTTAAGTTTTCATATTTTTTATTGAGCAAAACAACAGTGGTATTGGATGTGACATCCCCTTTAGGTTCTGATTTATCATGATCTGGGATCATCATCTCATGATCATTATCATCTCCTTTGGTATTTGACTGTCGCTGGTCTCGATAAGCAATCGCTACAAGCGAGTAGGGATCCTGACTGAGAGTCTTGAGGTTCTCATCAACAGTTGTATAAAGACTCGAGCGCATGACCTGAATGATAATCAAGGTCATGGCTGAGAATATCAAAGTAAAGAGCCCAAAATATCGGATGAAGTAGGAAAAATCATCTTCCCCGACGGTTTTCTTAATTCTGGTTAGCATCTTTTAAGATATACCCCACACTGCGCAATGTTTGCAAGTTCTCAACGAAATCAGTACCTTTTAATTTCTTACGGATTTTTGAAACATAGACTTCAACCACTGAGATGGTTGTGTCACTATCAAAGCCCCAGAGACGATCGAAGATCTGGGTCTTTGGAAGGATGACATTTTGGTTTTGAAGGAAATAGACCAAAAGATCAAATTCCTTCCCAAGAAGTTCCACTTCTTTCCCATCCACATAAGTCGAATTGGTAGATAAGTTGACCTTCAAATTGCCATAATTGAGGGTGTTTTCATTGACCTTTCCTGAGCGCTTCAAGAGGGCTTGAATCCGCATCTTAAGCTCTTCTAGGTAGAAAGGCTTGGTGAGGTAATCGTCTGCCCCCAGCTCAAAGCCGTGCCCCTTGTCATCCAGACTTTCTTTGGCTGTCATGATCAAAACAGGGGTTGTCACGCCTTTTTCACGTAATTCTTTCAAGACATGGAAACCGTCTTTTTCAGGAAGCATCAAGTCCAGCAAAATCAAATCATAGATCCCGCTTTCTGCTTCATAAAGACCTTCTTCTCCGTCAAAGACCTGCATGACGTCCGCAAAATCATCTAAAAAATCAAATACTGAATTTGATAAACCAAGGTCATCTTCGACCAATAGAATTTTAATCATTGTCGTATCCTCTTCTCTTTCGTGAGCGAGTCTTTCTAATCTATTCTTAACCATTATAACACGACTTGCCTTCATTTCCTATACTTTAGAACCTGGTTTTATGATCACATTCAGCCTGCCTGAGGAAGGCTTATTCTATGAATTTGTCGTGTTTTCTTTGTTACTTTGACTATCACTCGTCTTGTTTTTATTTTTTGAATTCTTCTTATTGGACTTTTTAGAGGAACCCTGGTTCCCTTCTTGTCCGCCAGATTGGTTCATGCCGTTATCTGGACCATTCCCTTTTGGGCCACCATTGCCTTCCTGTGGCATCTGACCAGGTCCGCCACCTTGTGGGCCGCCTTGTCCTTGGCCACCACCTTGTGGACCACCGCCTTGAGGACCGCCATCCTGTGGGCCACCATTTTGCTGGTTTCCTTGTGAAGCATGGCCATTTTGACTATTTTGTTGCTGATTGGATCCTTGGTTCTGACCCGTTTGGACCGGTTGAGAAAATTGTTGGTTATTGGAAGATTGAGAAGCGATGACTCCGACACCAAAGCCACTTCCAGCACCGACCAACAATCCACCAACTGCTGCTATGCCAATCCACCACTTAGGACTTCGTTTTAGGACAACCATTTTTTCTTTGGATTCTTGCGTTTCGACTACTTGTTTTGTTTCTTTTTGATTCATCTTTT
Source organism: Streptococcus taoyuanensis (assembly GCF_029589235.1). Classification (NCBI taxonomy): domain Bacteria; kingdom Bacillati; phylum Bacillota; class Bacilli; order Lactobacillales; family Streptococcaceae; genus Streptococcus; species Streptococcus taoyuanensis. The sequence continues at coordinate 257,211 of NZ_JARQVW010000002.1, read as the reverse complement.
TACCTTTTATCTTTTTGTACAAGTACTTGTCTTTTAAAATTTAAAGGGAGCTCGATCCTTTAGTAAAGCGATTATACTTCAGGAGTCTTAAGCCTACCTAAATTTTTACTTAAAAAATCCTAAAACAGCGTGGGCTATTGACAGGTTGAGCCCCTTATTGTAGAATAGTTACCATAAAATAAATACGAGGTTAACTGTTATGAAGAAAATCTTTTCCTTAGTTCTCATCTCCATTGGAGTGGCCATGATCTCCGTCCTATCTCAATTCACCATTCCCTTTGGTCCAATTCCTTTGACCCTGCAGACACTCATGATCGGGATCATCGGGACCATCTATAAACCCAGCCATGCCTTTGTCACAGTCTGTCTCTACCTACTTTTAGGCTTCTTAGGTTTTCCAGTATTTGCCGGCGGTGCTGGTGGCGCTTCGCATTTCCTTGGTCCTACTGCTGGTTTCCTCCTCTTCTTCCCATTCCGAGCATGGATCACGTCTCTGTTCACGAGTGCTAAATCCAGCCTTGTCACTATCTTTTTGGCCAATCTCCTCAGTAGTGCTCTCCTCTTTGTGTCAGGAGCTATCGGCTTTATGCTGGTCACGCATACCGATCTCCAAAAAGCATTTACTTTGGTCGTTGCTCCCTTTATCCTTGCTGACCTCATCAAACTAGTCATCATCACGATCACCAGCAAGGCAATTTTTGCCAGCCTCAAACACCACTGGTATTTCAAATAAGATACAAAGTCCACTAAAAAATCGATACAGAAATTTCTGTACCGATTTTTTTAAATCTATTTTGTCGCAAGGATAGCGGCTTCTACTGCTGCTTTTTCCCGTTGGATTAAATCCACACGCGCTGCGATTTCCTTGATTCCCATACTGATGTTTCGGCTGATAGCCATATCAGACAATTGTGGTTCAAAGAAAGCTTTGAATTCTGCTAAGCGCTCTGCTGTTTTGAAGGTATTGGCTGGGTAGATGACAAACTTATCAAAGCTCATATCACCACCGAGGGCTTTCTTGATCCAATCCCAGTTTTCACGCGCCCAAGTCCAAGTTCTTCCTTGGGTAAAGTCATCGTGCAAGAAGTTGTAGTACCAACTCATAGCCAAGTCCTGAGGTTTCACCACATCCTTGTTCTTCCACTCCTTCAATAGACTTTCCAAAGTTTCCTCATCTTTGGTGTAAGAAAGAGCAGCTGCCAACTGGCGTTTAAAGTTTCCATCAACTGTCTTCACATAGGTATCTAGGTATTGTTGGCTAAGCGCCTTGGTTTCATGGTGCTTGATTTGGTTGACTAAGATTTGCAAGCGAATGGCAGCTGGAAGTTTTTCCAAATCAGAGGCATGCACTTCAAAGATAGCGCTCGCTTGTGCTTGTGCAGCTTCATCATTGGCCTTGATCATGTTAGCAATCATAAGCTGACGAACTTTTTCGTCTTCTTCTGTTTCACCAGGCTTAGCCTCCAGACCCAAGCGTTCAAAGTTGTAACGGTTCAAGAGTTTCAGCAACTCATGGAAGGCCGCTTCTGTTTCCGTTCCTTCATCCACAAAGAGACTGATTCCGGCTAAGACGCTCGAAACAGCTGAAACAACCAAGTAGGAACTTTCTTCTGTCAAGTGTTCAATCACTGGCAAGAGGCTGGCATAAGAAATTTGACCGCTTTCCGCTAAGAGACGGCGTTCTTGAACCACTTGCAATTTCGAAGTGCTATCCAAGCTAGCAAGGTCAGCGAGGATGTCTTCCAACAATTCCCCTCGGTAGTCACTGATATAGTGAGCCGTATTTTCTGTATTAAAGCGAAGAGCTCCGCTGTTCGCTGCTTTCAAGGCACTGTAGTTTGGAATTTCTAAGACTTCGGTTTCCAAAGTATCAGGAATACCTGTCCAGTTGCTGTTCAAAGGAACAACCCACTTGCGACCTTTTTCTTCTCTTTCTCCGATGAAGAACTGCTCTTGACGGATGATCAAGGTATCGTTTTCCACAGAAGCTGAAACAACAGGGTATCCTGGTTGCTCCAACCAAGAATCCATAAAGGCTGCGACATCACGACCTGAAGCTTGCCCAAGAGCATCCCAAAGGTCACGACCGATAGTATTGCCGTATTGGTGTTTTTCAAAGTAGATCTTCAACCCTTTACGGAAGGCGTCATCGCCTAACCAACGGCGAAGCATGTGCATGAGACGGCTACCCTTGGCGTAAACGATTGCTGGGTCAAAGAGGGTGTTGATCTCATCAGGGTGTTTGACTTCCACATGGACGGATTGAACGCCATCTGTAGCATCGCGTTTCAAGGCAGCAGGCACTCCAGTTGTTTGGAAGTCTTCAAAGATATTCCAGCTTGGTTCAATGGCATCCAAGCTGACATATTCCATCATATTGGCAAAGCTTTCATTCAACCAGAGATCATCCCACCATTTCATGGTCACGAGGTTCCCGAACCATTGGTGAGCCAATTCGTGAGCCACCACCAAAGCTACTGTTTGACGGCTTTGGGCCGTAGAGTTTTCATCTACTAGAAGGTAGACTTCACGGTAGGTTACCAAGCCCCAGTTTTCCATCGCTCCTGAAGAGAAGTCTGGAAGGGCGATATGAAGGGATTGAGGGATTGGATACTTGACGCCATAGTAGTCTTCATAAAATTCAATAGCACGAACGGCAATATCCAATGAGAAGTCCAAGTTTTCTAATGGGTGAGCTTTGGTAGAGTAGACACCGACTAGGGTTCCATTCTTGGTCTTAGCTGTCACTCCTTGAAGATCTCCAGCTGCAAAGGCAAGGAGGTAAGAAGACATCCGTGGAGTCGTAGCAAATTTCCAAATTCCTGTTTCTTTGCGGTTTTCTACATCGATTTCAGGCATATTTGAAAGGGCAATTTCACCTTCTTCTTGGTCAAATTTCAAAGAAAGATCGAAAGTTGCTTTAGCTTCAGGCTCGTCCACACTTGGAAAGGCTTCACGCGCAAAATGGCTCTCAAACTGAGTCGAGAGGACTTCCTTCTTCACACCATCAATGCTGTAGTAAGATGGGTAAATCCCAGTCATATTGTCTGTAATCTTACCAGAATAGGTCAGGGTAACTGTCACTTGACCTGTGCCTTCCAATTCAACATAAACCGCTTCATTGGCATCATCAACCGTAAATGGACGAGCTTGACCGGCTACTTCTACTGTTTCGATCGTCAAATCCTTTTGGTGAAGCGAGATCTTGTCCGCCTTGGCTTGACCCGTGATCACCACACGACCGCTAAAGGTCTTGGTTTTACGACTTAAATCCAAAAACACTTCATAATGTTCTGGAACGAATGTTTCTACAAAATGTGCAACTGCTTGCATAATTTCCTCCTTTAAATGTTTCACGCTTTTCCAATCAAAAGCCCTAATAAAACTATTTTATCACAAAGTTGGGATAAAAGAAAAGACAAGCATGACAATGCCTGTCTGAGATCGAAAAGACTCCATGATCTTACATTTCGATAATTTTACCTGTTTCAAAATAAACTACCCATTCACAGATATTTTTTGCATAATCTCCGATGCGTTCCAAGAAGTTGATCACTTGGAAATAATCACGTCCGGTCACGATGGACTCTGGATTTTTCCGAATTTCTTCTGTTGCTAATTCTTGGATGCTATCAAAGTAATGGTTGATGACTTCATCTCGTGAAGCAACTTCATAGGCCAAATCCACATCGCCTTTGAGGTAAACATCTAGTGTCGCTTCGACAAAATCTTTGACTTCACGGCCCATCTTGCTGATTTCTTCCTCAACAGATTGGATACGGACTTCCCCTTTCATGCGAATCGTTGCCTTGGCAATCGATACTGCGTGGTCCCCCATCCGCTCCAAGTCAGAGACTGCTTTTAAGACGGTCATCACGACACGAAGGTCTTGTGAAACGGGCTGTTGAAGGGCGATAATCTCAAAAGACTTACGCTCTAGCTTCACTTCGTATTCGTTGATCTCCGCATCATCTTCGATGACCTGACGGGCCAATTCACGGTCATGGGTCACGAAAGCACGAACCGTACGGTTGATCTGACTCAACACTTCATTTCCCATTGCATAAAACTGGTTATGCAACTTCTCTAAATCTTCTTCAAATTGAACTCGTAACATTTTATTTTCTTCCTATCCAAATTTACCAGAGACATAGTCTTCTGTTTCTTTCTTAGCTGGGTTCAAGAACATTTCATTGGTGTCATTGTACTCGATCAAATCACCATCTAAGAAAAAGGCAGTTTTATCGGAAATCCGACTTGCTTGTTGCATGGAACGTGTCACCAAGAGCATGGTGTAGCGGTCTTTTAGTCCATACAAGGTTTCTTCAATCTTCCCAGCTGAAATTGGGTCCAGCGCTGAAGTTGGCTCATCCAAAAGAATAATCTTTGGACTGGTCGCAAGGACCCGCGCCACACAGACCCGCTGCTGCTGACCACCGGAAAGTCCGATCGCTGAATCATGCAGGCGATCCTTGACTTCATCCCAGAAGGAAGCGCGTTTCAGTGAGGTTTCAACCGCCTCATCCAAGACAGCCTTGTCCTTGACACCATTAATCATCAAGCCGTAGGTCACGTTATCATAAATGGACATTGGAAAGGGATTGGGCTGTTGGAAGACCATTCCGATTTCCTTACGCAATTCGACCGTATCGGTCCGTGGTCCGTAGATATTGTGACCGTTGTAGAGGATGGTGCCTGTGGTTGTGACCTCATGGTTAAGGTCCCCCATGCGGTTAATGGCTTTTAAAAGGGTGGATTTCCCTGATCCTGAAGGACCAATCAAGGCTGTGATCTCATTTGGAGCAAAGTCCAAGGAGACACTATTCAAAGCCTTCTTTTTATTGTAATAAACCGACAAGTCCTTGACTTGCAAAATTGGTTCTGTCATTCTATTTTCCTTTTTGTTGTCATTTTACTTTATCCAAAGTGACCCGATACATAATCGTTGGTCGATTGCAATTTCGCATTTTGGAAAATATTCGAAGTCTTATCGTACTCGATGAGGTTTCCAAGATAGAAGAAACCGGTATAATCGCTAGCACGGGCTGCTTGTTGCATGCTGTGGGTCACGATGACAATGGTATAATCCTTCTTCAACTCAAGCATGGTTTCTTCTAATTGCGCTGTCGCGATCGGATCAAGCGCTGAAGCAGGCTCATCCATGAGTAAGATATCTGGTTTCACAGAGATAGCCCGCGCGATACAGAGCCGTTGCTGTTGGCCACCTGAAAGTGTCAAGGCTGATTTATGAAGGTCATCCTTGACCTGATCCCATAGGGCTGCCTGTTTCAAAGAAGTTTCGACCAATTCGTCTAAGATCTTCTTGTCTTTGACTCCAGCGCGTTCATGCGGGAAGGTGATGTTTTTATAAATCGATTTGGCAAAAGGATTGGGCCGTTGGAAAACCATCCCAATGTGCTTGCGCATTTCATAAACATTGATATCTGGACGATTGACATCGATTCCTTCATACCAAATTTCACCCGTTACACGCGCAATATCGATGGTATCATTCATCCGGTTCAAACTACGGAGGTAGGTTGATTTCCCAGATCCTGAAGGACCGATCAAGGCTGTAATCTTATTCTTTTCAAACTGCATGTCAACGCCTTTAATGGACTCGTTTGTTCCATAATAGACATGCAAATCTTTGGTCGATAGGACCACCTTTTCTTCAGGAAAAGTAATGATGTGTCTCTCATCCCAATTGTATTTTGACATTTCTTCTCCTTTAAGCAGATGTTAGTTTTTTATGGAGGTAACTTCCGAGTTTGCGTGCTCCAAAGTTAAAGATCAAGATAAAGATCAAAAGAACTGCGGCAGAACCGGCTGAGACTTCGATCGAGTCTGGAATAGTTCCTTCACTGTTGACCTTCCAGATATGGACGGCCAAGGTTTCAGCCTGACGGAAGATCGAAATCGGACTGGTTACACTAAAGATATTCCAGTTTGACCAATCAAGAGCTGGAGCCGATTGACCTGCTGTATAGATCAAAGCTGCAGCTTCCCCAAAGATCCGTCCTGAGGCCAAGACAACCCCAGTGATAATACTTGGAAGAGCTTCTGGTACCACGACATGAATCACAGTTTCCCAGCGAGACAAGCCCAGAGCTAGACCTGCTTCGCGCTGTGTATGGTGAACGTGCTGCAAGCTATCTTCGATATTGCGAGTCATCTGTGGCAGGTTAAAGACGGTCAAGGCCAAGGCCCCTGAAATGATCGAAAATCCATATTTGAACTGGACAACGAAGACCAGGTAACCAAAGAGACCTACAACGACAGATGGCAAAGAAGACAAGATCTCAATACAGGTACGAACCAAATTGGTCAAGCGACCTTTTTTAGCATACTCAGAGAGGTAAATCCCAGCCCCAAGAGAAAGTGGGAAGGAAATCACCAAGGTAATGACCAAGAGGAAGAAGGAATTATACAATTGAATTCCGATCCCTCCTCCTGCTTGGTAAGAAGAAGATTTCCCAGTCAAGAAGTGCCAAGATACATGGGGCAAGCCACGGACCAAGATATAAAGGATCAATGAGGCAAGAATCGCAACGATGATCCCTGAAATAGCATACAGCACTCCTGTCGCAATTTTATCCATTCGTTTAGCGTGCATAGTTCTTCTTACCTCTTTCTTTCGTAATCAGTTTAATCACACTGTTAAAGGCAAGACTCATGAGGAGCAATACCAAGGCGAGTGACCAAAGAACATTGTTATTGACCGTACCCATGACGGTATTTCCAATTCCCATGGTCAAAATAGAGGTGAGGGTGGAAGCTGGTGTTGTGAGCGAGGTTGGTACCACTGCCGAGTTTCCGACCACCATCTGGATCGCCAAGGCTTCCCCGAAGGCACGCGCCATACCAAAGACAACCGCTGTAAAAATTCCTGAGCGGGCTGCCTTGAGCGTGACATGCCAAATGGTTTGCCAGCGGGTCGCACCCATAGCCATACTAGCTTCCCGGTAATGACGGGGCACAGCTCGAAGGCTATCGGTCGTCATAAAGGTAACAGTTGGCAGGATCATAACAAAGAGGACAAAGACCCCTGAGAGGATCCCAAAACCAGTCCCTCCAAAGAGACTACGCGTAAATGGGACGACCACTTGAAGGCCAATGAATCCGTAAACAACTGAAGGAATCCCCACTAAGAGCTCAATGGCTGGTTGCAAGAAACGAGCTCCTTTAGGAGAGACTTCTGTCATGAAAACTGCTGCACCAATGGCAAACGGCGTTGCCAAGAGGGCAGAAAGCAAGGTTACAATAAAGGAACCTAGAATCATTGGTAGGGCTCCGAATTCCTTTGCAGCAGGATTCCAAGTACTCCCAAATAGAAAACTAAAGATATTGACTTTATTAACAAAGAAAGTCGATAAACCTTTTTGGGCCACGAAAATCAAAATCATGGCAACGACGACAACAATCAAACTCATACATAGAAAGGTAATGGTTTTCCCAAATTTTTCTAGGCGGGAGTTTTTTGATTTCGTCAGCATTTTTTTTGCTACTTCGTTCATTTTTTACCTAATTCTTTTATTTTTTTGTCACATTCCCTTTTAAATCACGGGTGACTTTCATATCATTGATTGGGATATAGCCCATCTTACCAACAACCTTTTGCTGAACCTCATCGGTCATCATGTAGTCAATGAATTTTTTAGACAACTCATTGGGTTTTCCTTTGGTATACATGTGTTCGTAGGACCAGATTGGCCAGTTATTGTTGACGACATTGGCTTTGGTTGGTTGATAACCATTGAGCTTCATGGTTTTGACACTGCTATCCAAGTAGGTAAAGGCTAGATAAGAGATGGCTCCTGGAGTTTGAGAAACGATGTTTTTCACCATTCCATTAGAGTCTTGCTCTTGGGCCTGCTTGGGTTGTTTGCCATCCATGATAATGGCATCAAAGACAGCACGGCTACCAGAACCTACAGCACGGTTCACAATCGTGATCTCAAGATCTGGACCACCCAACTGCTTCCAGTTGGTATATTCACCTGTAAAGATCTTTCGCAATTGCTCCGTTGTCAGATTGTCGATCGAGATATTTTTATTGGCAATGATGGCTGTCCCTGCTACGGCTACCTGATGATCGACCAGACTAGAGGCATCGATCCCAGACTTTTCCTCTGCAAACAGGTCACTATTTCCGATGTCCACAGCACCTGATTGAACTTGTGAAAGTCCTGTACCAGAACCTCCTCCTTGTACATTCACAATCTTACCAGGATGTTCTTCAATGTAGCGATCTACCACTCCTTCAACCAAGGGTTGCAAGGCAGTGGATCCAACAGCAGTGATGGATTCTCCGCGATTGATCCAAGAAGCACAAGCAGATAAACTTCCTGCTAATGCGATCGTCGCTAGTCCTAGGATCAGCTTTTTAGACTTTTTCAAATCATGTCTCCTTGATATTTCACTATTTCACTTATGATTTTGACAAGTTTTTTTCAAAAAAAACTGTACTTCCACTATATCATAGAACGAGTTCTTTGCCCAGCATTTTACCTAAAACGAAGCCCCTTTGGATAGAAATTTTTCAGGGTCTGTCCGGTCACTTTGGCAAAGCCCAAACCATTGCCTTCGACAAGGACCTGGTACCATCCATTTGGATGCGTTTCCTTCAATTGAACCGTCTCTCCCGCCACATAATGAACAAAGTCTTCAGGCGTGATCGAAACGGTCTCTTTTACCTCACTCGGTTTCAGAGCAAGGCCCAAGGCAAAACTAGGTTCAAATCGATTTTTCTTGAAGGTCCCTAGGTGCAAACCATTTCGGGCGATTTTTACTTTTCGCAAATCTGGTAAATCAAGCGGAACCAAGTAGAGTTCGTCACCAAAGGTTTCGAGGACACCTTCTAGAGTGATCTTCAAGTGTTTCTTAGAAAACTCCTGCCACCATTTCTTTTGCTCCGCAGATAATTGGTCCTTTTTGGAAAGGATTTTGGCAGGACGATTCTCTCCTAGATAACGGAACTTAGCAACAAATTGTCCCTCCCCTTTAAAGAGATGAGGATACATGCGCGCCGTTTCTGGATGGTCGATGCCTTCTGCCATACCATTGATCTTCTCGATCGTTTCCAGCTCCAGATCATAATTTTCCACAAGCCAGGATACGATCTCTTCATTTTCCTCAGGAGCCCAGGTACAGGTTGAATAAACCAAGGAACCTCCTGGAACCAACATCTTGAGGGCATTCTCTAGAATCTCTCTTTGAAGGAGACTGCACTCTCGAGGATAATCGACAGACCAATAGTCCATGGCATCTGGTTGCTTACGAAACATCCCCTCACCTGAACATGGGGCATCCAGTACAATTAGATCAAAAAAGCCTGAGAAAACTTTGGCCAGACGATCGGCAGACTCATTGGTCACCAGCACATTTCGCGCACCAAATCGTTCGACATTCTCTACAAGAATTTTCGAGCGTCCCTTGTGGATTTCATTGGAGACCAAGAGTCCTTGATTGTCCAAATAAGACAAGAGTTGCGTCGTCTTACCACCAGGTGCTGCGGCTAAGTCTAGAACCTTCATCCCAGGCTTTGGCTGGGCGACTTGGGCCACTATCTGAGCTGCTGGTTCTTGTGAATAGACCAAGCCCGTCGCGTGTTCGATGGATTTACCTGAGACCTTTCCATAATGGCCCCAAGGGGTATTGGGTATCGGATCATCAAATGATTTTTGCGCTTCTTTCAAGGGATTAGTGCGAAAGGCTGCTACTGCTTCTTGATCAAAGGTCGCAAAAAAAGCAGCAGCATCCTCACCTAGAAGATGCTGGTATTTTTCTTTAAAACCATTGGGAAAATTCATTTAACTTCTCCCTTTCTTAAGATAGGTTTGAATCTCTGTCAACTTCACTTTTGGAACCATCATAATCGGTTCCACTGACTGGTAATTAGGTTTATCTCCATTTAGATTTAAAACGGTATAGCCCAACTGTTCCCCCATGATCGCAGCAGCAGCATAATCCCAAGGCCAGATGTAGCTAAAATAGGCCAGAATGCCACCTGAGAGAATTTTTGAAAAACTAATACCGGCACTGCCATAGACCCGGATTCCTAGTGAATCCATTCCAAGATCGGCCATGCCCCAGTCATTTTTCTCAAGCATACCGATATTTGACGCAATCAGAAAGTTCTCTAAGGGCTGATCTACAAAGGGCGTCAGTTCAAGATCATTGCGATAAACAGGGAATTCTCCACCCCCGTAAAAAAGGTGATCCCGCATCACATCGTAGATCAGGCCAAACCGACCAATTCCGTCTTCAAAATAGGCCACCATGACCGCAAAATCTTCCTTTTGGGTCACAAAGTTATTGGTCCCATCAATGGGATCAATCACCCAAACGGCTCCTTCTGAAATTGGGGATCGAAGGCCATCTTCCTCCGCAAAAATCCGATCTTCTGGGTAGCGATGTTTGATTTTTTCAACCAAATCCTTTTGAACCTGTTGGTCCATCTGGGTTACTAAATCTGTCGGCCCAGTTTTTTTTGAGATCATCAAGTCATCATGGAGATGAAGACGCAAGTAGTCTCCAGCCTCTAAAACGATTTGTTTGGCAAACTCTAATTTATTCTTCAAGAGAAAACCATCCTTCCTCTTTTTGCTTTGCAGTCTGGGTCGCACGATAGAGAGAATAACCGCTCACTTCTTCGAACTCCCGTCCAAGACGCTTTTCTTCTCCGATACTAGGTACGACCTTCTTAAAAGCGCGGTAGGCTTCCATGTATTCTTTGGCCTCTACCTTACTTTCATAAGCTTCTTCAACTTTATTGAAAAAAGAAAGCACTGAAGCAAGCTCTTCAGTGCTCCACGATAAGTCCAGTGGGTAACTATAATTTTTTTGCATTCGACATACTTCTTAGTTTATTTCTGCTCTTAGAGTGGCAGAGCGTAACTCTTGTTTGCGATAACTCCGTGGCAAGAAGGCCCGAATTTCATCTTCGTTAAAGCCAATCTGCATACGTTTGTTATCTAAAATAATCGGTCTCCGCAAGAGACTAGGATTTTCCTCAATCAGATGGATCAAGGCTGAGATGGATAAATCTTCAACATCAACATCCAATTTTTGAAAAATTTTTGAACGAGTTGAAATAATGTCGTCTGTTCCGTTTTCGGTCAAGGCCAATATACTTGTCAACTCCTGTTTGCTCAAAGGACTTGTCATAATATTGTGTTCTTTAAATGGAACATCGTGCTTTTTTAACCAAGCCCGAGCTTTTCGACATGATGTACAACTCGGTGATAAAAATAATGTAATCATGTGGTTCACTTCTTTTTTTATATATAACTATCTGACTCTATTATACAAAAAAAATAGGTGCTTGAAAAGCGCTTTTTTGATTTCTCGACGATTTTTCTGGATTTCAGTGGAAAAAAGAAATCCCTTTCATTATTCTCAAGAAGAGGCACACAAAAAAGGATTAGGAAAGTTCCTAATCCTCGTTCCAGTTTCGTGAAACTGCTTCATCTTCTTCTAGTTGCGCCACTAGTTGATCGATCCCATCGAATTTGACCATTTCTCGAATCTTATCTAACCAATGAATGGTCAGGGTATGACCATAGATGTCTCCTGTAAAATCAAAGAGATTGACTTCGAAACGAAGCTCTTTCCCATCAAAGGTGACATTTTTCCCGACAGAAGCCATCCCACGGTAGGTCTGCCCTTTAAAATCGACATCGACTACATAAACCCCATCTGATGGGAGATAGGTCCGATCAATCGGTGCTAGATTGGCGGTAGGATAGCCAATGGTGCGGCCACGCGCATCCCCGTGCACGACGATTCCCCGACTGGATAAAGGGTGACCAAGTAGACGGGCAGCTTCTTTGACGCGTCCTTCTAGGACAGCTTGACGAATTCGGGTCGAACTAACCTTTTCCCCCTGATCCAATACAGGAGAAATGACTTCCACTTGACCATCAAAATAAGCAGATAAGTCAGAGGCCGTTTTCTTATCAGAGCCAAAACTATAATCAAATCCAGCAATTAAAACTCGGGCCCTCAATGCTTTGACAAATTGATCAACAAATTCTTTCGCAGTTTTAGAAGCAAAATCGGTCGTAAAATCAATGAGGAAGAGCTCATCCACTCCTAGTTCGTTTAATTTTTGGAACCGATCCTCAGGACTCTGCAAATGAAGTAGTAATTCTGGTTGGTAGCGAACAAAGGCTAACTTAGGAGATTCAGGGAAGGTTAACAAAGCGACCTTCAAGCCTTTTTCATCCGCTATCTGACGCGCCTTTTTAAAGAGTTCTTGATGCCCCAGATGCAGGCCATCAAAGTAGCCCAGAACCAAAACTGTCTCATTCTCCAAATGGATCTGGTTAGCAGTAGTTATCGTACGAATATTCATGAATTTATTGTAACACATTTTCTGTCAGAAAAACCTTGCGAGGTTTGTAAAGTTCTTCCCTTTTTTCCATAATGGCTACCAATTTCCCTTGGTAAAACGCAGCTAACTCTCTGGCTTCGCTCTCAACTGGAATAAAGCGTCCCACTTGGACTTCGCCAACCTCTTCTACTGTCAGCTCTACTTTTTCCAGATCCCCGGTGCCAATTTCAAGTGGGTGAAGGAAGCTCAAATCTCCTTGCCCTACTTTTTCAGCCACCTCTTCTAAGGTCAGGGCATCTTCCAGTGACAAACCGGCAGCACTGGTCCGTGTCAGATGAGACATATGGGCTGCGTAGCCCAGTTTTTGACCCAAATCCACCGACAAGGTCCGGATATAGGTGCCCTTACTGCATTTAACCCGGAAACGAAAACGGGCTAGACTTTCTTCATAGCTAATCTCACTGGTGCGTGTGAATTCATAAATGGTTACCTGTCGGACAGGGCGTTCCACTTCTTCTCCTGCCCGCGCATATTCATAGAGCTTACGTCCATTGACCTTGACCGCTGAATACATAGGCGGTACCTGCTCCATTTCTCCCACCATTTGAGCAATCATGCGGTCCACCTCTTCTGCATCTAAAGATGCTTCCACTGGGGTCCGCTCTACGACTTCCCCGCTGGCATCCTCCGTCGTGGTAGAAAAGCCCAAAGTGATTTCTCCCTCATAGACCTTGCCTTCATCTTGCATGAATTCGACCATCCGGGTCGCCTTTCCAACTGCAATCGGAAGCACTCCCACCACATCTGGATCCAGCGTTCCCCCATGGCCGATCTTCTTAGTTCCTAAGATTTTTCGCAGTTTAAAGACCACATCATGTGAGGTCATGCCTGCTTCTTTTTTTACATTGATAATTCCGTCCATCTGATTTGCTCTTTCTAACTCTTGTGTGACCATCCGGGTCACCGACCCTTTATTATACCACGAAACAAGACTTCTTGTCCCTGTTTCCTCTTCCTGATAAGCTCCCAAAAAATCCCGTAGCAGATTTCAGACTTTTTAAAGTGGGTTTGATACAATAGAAAACGAAAGAAGGTGTAACATATGTTAATGTATGATGTTATTGTTATTGGATTTGGTAAAGCTGGTAAAACTCTTGCAGCGAAATTATCAAGCCAAGGAAAAAAAGTCGCTCTGATTGAAAAGAGCAAGTCTATGTATGGTGGTACTTGTATCAATATCGCTTGTATTCCCACCAAGACCTTGATCGTCGCAGCGGAAAAAGGCTTGGATTTTGAACAAGCTATGAGCGAAAAAAATGCAGTCACTACTCGTCTCAACGGCAAGAACTACGCAACGATTGCTGGAACTGGTGTAGATATCATCGATGCGACTGCTCGTTTCCTTTCCAACAAGGTCATCGAAATTCAAGCTGGGGATGAAAAGGAAGAATTGACAGCTGAAACCATTATTATTAATACTGGTGCTGTGCCAACTATCCTTCCAATCCCAGGTTTGGCTGAAAGTAAATTTGCTGTGGATTCAACCGGCATTCAACGTTTGGAAAGCCTACCTAAACGCCTCGGTGTCCTTGGCGGTGGGCCTATCGGATTGGAATTTGCTCATCTCTACAATACCTTGGGCAGCCAAGTAACAGTATTGGATGCTTCTGAAGCATTCTTGCCACGGATCGAGCCAAGCATCGCAGCTCTTGCAAAAGGCTACCTTGAAGAAGACGGTATTCAATTCTTGCAAGGCATTCATACCCAAGAAATCAAAGATGGCCAAAACAGCTTAACGGTTGTCACAGATAAGGGAGACTTTGAGTTCGATATCCTTCTCTACGCAACAGGTCGTAAGCCAAACACAGCTGGACTTGGTCTTGAAAACACAGACATCCAAGTCACTGATCGTGGAGCGATCCAAGTCAACCGTCATTTGGAAACCAGCGTCCCTGGTGTCTTTGCAGTTGGAGATGTCAATGGTGGCCCTCAATTCACCTACATGTCACTCGATGACTTCCGCATTGTCTTCAACTACCTCACAGGCGATGGTAGCTACAATCTCGAAACTCGTAGAAATTATGCGACAACACTCTTTATTGCTCCTCCACTTGCCCAAGTCGGCTTGACCGAGCAAGAAGCACGTGACAAAGAACTTCCAGTTGCTGTTAAAGAATTGCCAGTTGCTGCTATGCCACGCGGACACGTCAATGCAGACCTTCGAGGTGCCTTCAAAGCCGTGGTCAACCCAGAAACTAAAGAAATTCTTGGAGTGACGCTCTTTGGAGAAGCTGCAGGCGAACTCATCAACCTGATTACCATGGCGATGGACAACAAGATCCCTTATACTTACATCGCAAAACAAATCTTTACCCACCCAACCATGGCAGAAAACCTAAACGATCTCTTTGCGATTTAAATAGAATAAAAACGCTGGAAAAATTTTCCAGCGTTTTTTAGTTTAAGAATTCACAGACAGCCTCTTGAAATACTTTATTTTCTTCATAAAGAGCATGCCCAGAATGCTTTAGAATAAGGAGCTGACAACCCAAAATCGCTTTTGCCAGTTCCTTGGATCCCTTCACACCAATCACATCATCTTCAAGCGCACCAAGGACCAAGGTTGGACACTGAATTTCTTTTAAGACCTCAAGGCTATTATGTTCCAGGCAAGACTGAGACTGAATGGCTATTCTATTTTCATCTTTGATTCGCCCCAAGCGACCCATAATATTATAAAGCAACCGCCACTTTTGATAACTCTTTTGCGTGTAAGAATGCTTTGCAATATCCAGAATGAGGTCTCTAAAAGTTCCAGATTGACTAAGCTTTTGCCAATGCTCAATTCGCTCTCTAGCAAGTTGACTAGGTTTTGCAGTAGTCACGGCTAAGATGAGCTTTTGAACCTTTTCAGGGAAATCCACCACCAACCATTGGGCAATCATTCCACCTTGCGAAATCCCCATAACATAAGATGTATCTAAGTTCAGCGCCTCCATTGCTTCTGCTACATCTGCTGCCATATCCCGCGTTGTATAGCCCTGTCTCAGCTCATTGATTCGAGAAAAAACATAAATTTTGTAACGTTTGGCAAGTATACGGTATGTGATTGAAAAAGGCATAGCCATACCTTTAACCGTCTGTAGTCCATCACCCAAGCCTGGTATGATTACTAATGGCTGTTTACCTTTACCAAATGTTACATAGTCCATGGTTTTCCCATTCATGGACAAGGTAGCGTTCTTAGCTGAATACAAAGATTATTCTCCTTTCAGAGCATCAAACTTAGCTTTCATGGTTGGATTTTTCCGTGTCAATTTTTTAACGGAAACATCATCCAACTTGTTGTTAGCGAGGCGGAGTTGGTTTTCTGATGTGGTCAAGAATTTCTTGACTTCTTCCATCCGTTTGATGGCTTTGTCGATTTCATCAATGGCCTTGCCAAAGTTGACAGAAGCAGAATTGTAGTTCTTAGCAAAGGCTACTTTAAAGGCATCTAGGTCCTCTTCAAAGTGGGTAATATCAATATTTTGTTCACGGACAAGCGCCAATTCCTGCTTGTACTTCAGGGAATTGAGGGCCGCATTGCGCAAGAGTCCAATGATCTGGATAAAGAACTGAGGACGGACCACATACATCTTCTCATACTCATGACTGACATCGACAATTCCTGTGTTGAAGTAGTCGTTATCTGCCTCAAGCATGGTCACCAAAACGGCATATTCACAGTTCTTTTCTCGACGATCCTTGTCCAACTCCTTGTAGAAATCCGCATTCTTATGCTTCTTCTCTGTCCCGTCAGCTTCATTCTTCATCTCAAACATAATGGAGATAATCTCCACTCCATTTTCATCACATTCACGGAAGATAAAGTCGCCTTTAGACCCACGTGCAGAGACCTTGTTGTCCTTTTCAAAATAGGCATTTGGGAAGGCAAAACTGCGAACCTTGTTGAATTCACTTTCCGCATACTGCTCCAGACTTTCCCCGATGGCCTTGGTTGATTGTTGGGCCTTAAAATTCTTGTAGAACTCGACCTGTTCATTGGCCGCCTTTAGCTGAGCCTCATAGTTTTGCTTAACAGAAGTCAGAGAAAGCTCGTTTTCTTTTTCTTGTAATAGGAGCTGATTTTTGACCTGATCTCTTTCTTTCTCTAGATCAGACAGTGTTTTTTGCAGTTGATTCTCATGCTCCAAGCGCAAGGTGGCCAACTGATTTTCCAGTGCTTGCACTTCTTTTTCTTTCTCTAGCAGGCTTTGGCTAGCTGTTTGCTCCACCTCTTTTTTGGCCAATTCTTTTTCAGTATCAAACTGTTGAATCTGGTTTTGTAACTGGGCAATTTCTTGATCCTTCTTGGCTAACTTCTCTTGTTGCTCATTAAGGGCCTTTTGCTCAGCCAAAGCCAACTCTTGGCGAATCCTCTCATGAATTTCCTTGTCAAACTCAGCTGTCCGTACCTGTGACAAGAGCTCGCTGTATTGACTTTCATTGACTGTAAAGACTTCCCCACAGTTGGGGCACTTGATTTCGTTCATAGCATGCCTCTTTCTCTATTCTTAGTATATTATATCATGCCAGCAGTAAAATCAAAACCAGCAAACGAGGCTTACTCCTACTATTTCCCTTCACAATTAGTTTATGACAGTGAATAGAGTAAATGAGAGAATTTAAGAAAGAAGAACAATGACCATTAAAACTTCCCGCCGTGAGAAAAGCAGTAGAAACAAATTTGTTTCTGCTGCTCGGTAGATTTGAGACGGAAGGCTCAAATCTAAGGTATGGAATCCCAAAGGGAGTCGCTACCGTCCGCCCTCACCTAAGGGAAGTTGATAAAAGGACAAAACCAGCAAGCTAAGCTTACTGGTTTCAGTTTATTTCTTCTCAATTGGCGCGACACTGGCCAAGAGTTTTTTGAGGCCCACTTCTGGGAAGTTGATCTTGAGCTCTTGGGTACTGCCACTACCAGAGACTTCTAGGACAGTTCCTTCACCCCACTTCTTATGAATGGCAATGTCGCCAATGGACCAAGCGACGCTTTCTTTGTCACCAGCTCGGTTGCTATTGCCAAAGGGGAGGCTTGAGGAGGTGAGAGCACTTGGGGCTGCTTGTCTCTTGCGCTCTTGAAGGGCTTGTGACAGGCTCATGCCTTTTCCAAAGGTCGTTCCGCCACCATTACTATAAGAAGCCTTAAAGCTAGTGTTGACTGGACGTGCTAATCCCTGGTAGGTCAATAAATCCGAGCTAATTTCATTGATGAAACGCGTCGGACGATTGTAGCTGGTTCGTCCAAAGAGCAAACGTGAGTTGGCATTGGTCAAGAAGAGAACCTTCTCTGCCCGTGTAATCCCTACATAAGCCAGACGACGTTCTTCTTCCAACTCGTCTGGATCCTCTGCTGCACGACTAAGAGGAAAGACATTTTCTTCCATTCCAATCAAGAAGACGACTGGGAACTCCAATCCCTTAGCCGCGTGAAGAGTCATCAAGGTCACTTCTGAAGTTTCTTGGGCCCCATCATCTGTATCGGCAATCAAAGCCAAATCGTTCAAGAAACGACTCAAGGTTTCCACGCCTGATTCGTCGTCGACGGTTTCCCCGTTTTCATCAAAATTCTTGGTAACAGACAGGAACTCTTGGATATTCTCGATGCGGGCTTGACTTTCTAGATTCCCTTGATTGGTTAGGGCTGTCATATAACCTGTCTTGTCAAGGACTTCTTCGACCAACTCTGTAATGGTCAGCTGGTCCAATCTTTCTCTCAAATCAAGAATGAGATTGGCAAAGTCCCAGATGGCTTGGGCTGCCTTTCCTTTGATGCCAGAGAGCATGATATTGGCTGAAGCATCTAGGAGTGAGGACTCTTGCATTTGGGCAAAGTCGCGAATCTTATCCACTGTACCTGGCCCGATTCCCCGCTTGGGTTCATTGATAATGCGCTCAAAACTGATATTGTCACTGAGGTTGGCAATCAAGTTCAGATAAGCAATGACATCCCGAATTTCCTTTCGGCTGTAGAACTTGGTGCCCCCCACCATGGTGTAGGGAATGTTGGACTTGAGTAGCGCTTCTTCAATGGTCCGTGACTGAGCATTGGTCCGGTAGAGAACGGCAAAATCACGGTGTTTGTAGCCAGCTTCGCGACTAAGCTCTTCAATCGTTTTAGCAACAAAGACAGCTTCATCCTGCTCATCATTAGCCCTGTAATAGACAATTTCTTCCCCGTCTTCATTTTGTGTCCAGAGATTCTTCGGACGGCGGTGGCGATTGTTTTTGATAACATCGTTAGCTGCTTGTAGGATGGTTTTAGTGGAACGATAATTTTCCTCTAACAAAACGACCTTGGCATCAGGATAATCCTTCTCAAAGTCCAAGATATTCTGCATATCCGCTCCCCGCCAGCCATAAATAGACTGGTCAGCATCCCCAACAACACAGATATTTTTAAAGCGAGAAGCCAACAGTTTGACCAATTGGTATTGGGCATGGTTGGTATCTTGGTACTCATCTACATGGATGTATTGGAACTTCTGCTGGTAATAGGTCAGCACATCAGGATGCTGGTCAAAGAGACGCAAGGTCAACATGATCAAATCATCAAAGTCCACTGCTTCTGACTGACGGAGTTCCTTTTGGTAAGCCTCATAGCACTTGGCGACAATCTGGGTATACATATCTCCAGCCTGGGCAGCATAGGCCACTTCATCAATCAAGTCATTTTTGGCATTGGAAATGGTCCCCAAGATGGTCCGTTCATTCCATTTCTTAGGATCCAAGTTCAAGGACTTCAAAATCCGCTTCATCAAGGTCCGTTGCTCACCTGGGTCGACAATGGTAAAGTTGCGATTGTAGCCAATATGATCCGCATCTCGACGGAGGATACGCACACACATGGAGTGGAAGGTGGCAATCAAGCAATCTTGAGTCGCTGGGTTTAACTGATAGGCCCTCTCCTTCATCTCCCGAGCGGCTTTATTGGTAAAGGTAATGGCCAAAATATTCCAAGGATTGACCATTTTTTCATCGATCAAGTAAGCGATCCGGTGGGTCAGGACACGTGTCTTACCAGAACCAGCTCCCGCCATGATCAAAAGGGGACCTTCTGTCGTTTGGACCGCCTCTGCCTGGCGATCATTCATACCATTCAATAAAGGATTCATCTCATACTCCTCATTCATTCAATCGTTCTATTATACCACATTTTCGCCCTTTCTCCTTTTGGAAACAGTTGGCATCATTTGAATTTTGCACTCAAAAAGGCTATAATAAAAGCTTAAGAAGAACGAATATTTCCTCATTAACAACGATCCAAGTTTTTCGCTTAGGAGGAAATCTACAGAAGTCTGGAGGAGTTATCAGTGAATCAATCACAAAGTAATTTAAAACTAGCCGAACGTGGAGCCCTGATCAGTATTGTCGCCTACCTGATTCTTTCCGCAGCTAAATTAGCAACAGGACATCTCCTTCACTCCTCCAGTTTGGTCGCGGATGGTTTTAATAACTTATCCGATATTATCAGTAACGTCGCCCTTCTCATCGGCATTCGCATGGCCCGCCAGCCAGCTGACCGCGACCACCGATTTGGTCATTGGAAGATTGAAGATCTAGCTAGCCTGGTAACTTCCATCATCATGTTTTATGTGGGCTTCGATGTCCTACGAGATACCGTTCAGAAAATCCTCAGTAGGGAAACCACTGTCATTGATCCTTTAGGGGCCATTGTCGGAGTTGGATCAGCCCTTGTCATGTTTGCGGTCTATCTTTATAACCGGACTTTAGCTAAGAAAGCTCAATCCAAGGCCCTCAAGGCAGCTGCCAAAGACAACCTGTCTGACGTGGTCACTTCTTTAGGAACCTCTGTTGCGATTGGAGCTAGTGCTCTTAACTATCCGATTGTGGACCAATTAGTGGCCATCGTTATTACCTTCTTTATCCTAAAAACTGCCTACGACATTTTCATTGAATCCTCCTTCAGCCTCTCCGATGGTTTTGATGAAAGTCTCCTGGATAAATACAAGGCGGCTATTCTGGAATTGCCAAAGGTCAGCCGGGTCAAATCCCAACGGGGACGGACTTACGGAAGCAACATTTACCTAGATGTCGTCATCGAAATGAATCCAGACCTCTCTGTTTATGAGAGCCATGCTATTACCGAAGAGGTCGAGCGCCTTCTCAAAGAACAGTTTAGCGTCTTTGATATCGATGTCCATGTGGAGCCAAGTTCTATCCCTGAAGATGAGATTCTGGACAATGTCCTTCTCAAATTAAAGACCTATGAGGAACGCTTGCAGGCTCAGCAGGAATACCAAACCCTCCTAGCAGACAACTTCACCCTCATCAATGAGTATGGCCAAGAAAGCCACAAAGAGGACCTGGTCCGTTTGCAGGAAGAACATCAAATTCCCTTTAAGAATTTCGAAATTGAATCTATCAGTCAAAAGACCAAATTGATTCGCTATGAGTTAAATGACCAGATCCATACCAGTCTCTGGCGGCGTCATGAACACTGGCAAAAGGTCTTTCACCAAATTACCAGTAAACAGAAAAAATAGAACCCTCTACCTCAATCTAACCAGAATAAAAAGCTACTGCAATTCTTTTTTGCAGTAGTTTTTTTGTAAGAAAAAATAGCCTTTCGGCTATTCTTCAACTTTTATAAATCCAAATTTATTGAGGGGGTAGAGGCGGAGATTGACAACTCCTTCGATCTGATTTTTATGGATATACCCAAATTCCCGACTATCTTCTGTATCCCCACGGTTATCATTTAAAACCAAGTAAGTATCCGATGGTACGCGGCCAGCCTTGGTTCCCTTTAACTCTGATAAGAAGAAATCATCCGTATAATACCCATTACTCGTTGGAGCCGCCAAGTGTTTATTCAGCATTTTATTTAGGTAAGGTTCTGGTGTTGCCTGTCCATTCAAATAGAGGACGTCATCTACGTAGCTGACTTCGTCGTTTTCTTTGGCAATGACACGTCCAAGGTATTCTTTTCCACCGACCTTGTATAAGACCAAATCACTGCGATCTACCTGAGCATTTCTAGTCGCTACCACAAGATCTCCAGTTTTCACAGAAGCATTGGCCATCTTATCATTGATACTAAATGGATGAAATACAAAGATTCGAAGCAAAATCAGTGCCAAAACCAGTACACCAACAATGATGACATTTCTAATTAAATCTCTCCTTGGCATGTATGTCTCCCTTCCTTTTTATTTATTATACCATGTTTTTGATCTTTAAAAAAGAGAAAGTAAGCATTAGTGAGAATTCTTGTCAACACACTAAACAATAAAAAGAAAAACCTCGCGGTCAATCCTTTCAGATCAACCAGCAAGGCTTTCAGATATAATTGTCTATTAACGTACTGTACGGATACGCATTGTGTTTGTACGAACTGCTTCACCAAGTGGTACACCTGCAACGATAACGATATCATCACCAGATTGTACAAGACCAGCTTCAACTGCTTTGCGTTCAGCAATTTCAAACATGTCATCAGTTGATGATGGAGCTTCTGTCAACATTGGGATAACACCCCAGTTCAACATCAATCCACGTTCTGTCAATTCGTCAAATGTCAATGCCAAGATATCAGCATTTGGACGGTATTTAGAAATCAAACGTGCTGTGTGACCAGTCTTAGTAAGAGTTACAACCAATTTGATATCCATTGAGTTTGTAGCATCTTTAACAGCTGAAGCCATAACTTCTGTCTTAGAGTTACGTTCAAATGAATCTGAGTTCAAACGTCCGTATTCTTTAAGAAGAGTTTGAGCGTTCTTGTCGATTGTAGCCATTGTTGTAACTGACTCAAGTGGGTATTTACCATTTGCAGATTCACCTGAAAGCATTGTAGCATCAGTACCATCGATAACAGCGTTGAAGACGTCAGATACTTCAGAACGAGTTGCACGTGGTTTTTCAGTCATTGTTTCAAGCATGTTTGTTGCAGTGATAACAACTTTACCAGCAGCATTCACTTTAGTGATAATCATTTTTTGGTAAACTGGAACCATTTCAAATGGTACTTCGATACCCATGTCACCACGAGCAATCATAATACCGTCTGCAGCTTCAATGATTTCATCTAAATTATCGATACCTTGTTGGTTTTCGATCTTCGCAAACAATTGAACGTGTCCATTACCAGTTTCTTCGCAGATTGCACGAACTTCATTTACGTCTTTTGCAGTACGTACGAATGAGATCGCGATGAAGTTGATACCTTGTTCCAAACCGAAGCGGATATCGTCGTTATCGCGTTCAGCAAGTGCTGGGAAAGGAATCTTAGTGTTAGGGATGTTGACACCTTTTTGTTTAGCGATGATACCATCATTTTCAACTTCAACGACAAATTCACGTTTTGCAGCGTCTTTTTCTACAACACGAAGACCCAATTTACCATCGTCAACCAATACTTGGTGTCCAACTTCAACGTCATCGAAGATGTCAAGTCCACCAGCAACGTTCAATGCGATAACATCACGAGTTGATTTGATGCCTTGTTTTGTAGCAACGCGGATACGTTCACCAGTTTTGTATGAATACTCTTTAGCTTCACCTTCAAACAATTCAGTACGGATTTCAGGACCTTTTGTATCAAGAAGGAAACCAACTTTTTTACCAGCGATTTCTTCTGCACGTTTAACAGTTGCCATACGTTCACCTTGTTCTTGGTGGTCACCGTGTGAGAAGTTGAAACGGAAAGTGTTAGCGCCAGCTTCGATCAATTTAGCAATGTTTTGTGCTGAAGCTTCAACGTCAAGGTTTTCAGCCCAGTATCCATCTTCACCAAATTTTTTACCACCACGGATTTCTACCGCAGGACCCAAAGTTGCAACGATTTTTACACGTTTGTTCATGATATATATGACTCCTTTTTAAATATATCTGTCTTTTTAAGACAAGGTTAACGAATTTATGAAATAAAATTAAATTGAAGACAAGCTACGGTTCAACTCGGCAAGACCAAGATCAGCTTTATGTGGATTGTTTACCACAATCTTACCATCTTCTGTCAAGCTAAAGAGGGCTCCTTCTTCTGCGTTACCAAGGATTGGATTTTCCACCATTTTTTCATTGCGGATACCAACGGCTACACCACCGATTCCTTGTTTCAATAATTTAACTGCGTGTGCTCCCATACGTGATGCAAGAACACGGTCACGCGCTGTAGGTGAACCACCACGTTGGATGTGGCCAAGCTCAGTCACACGAAGGTCACTTTCATCACCAGCTTCTTTCAACGCTTTACCAAATTCATCTGCAGACATCACGCCTTCAGCCAAGATGATGATGTTGTGGGTACGACCTTTTGCGTAACCTTCTTTGATGCTCTCAACAACTTCTTCGATCTTGAATCCTTCTTCAGGGATGATGATTTCATCTGCACCAGATGCAATCCCTGCCCAAAGAGCGATATCTCCAGCATTACGTCCCATAACTTCAATTACGAAAGTACGGTGGTGACTAGATGAAGTATCACGGATCTTATCGATCGCGTCCATTGCAGTTGTGACTGCCGTATCAAAACCAATTGTAAAGTCAGTTCCGACGATATCGTTGTCGATCGTACCAGGAAGACCAACAGCTGGGAATCCAAGCTCAGTCAAGCGCATCGCACCATGGTAAGAACCATCTCCACCAATAACGACAACACCTTCGATCCCGTGTTTCTTCAATTGCTCGATCCCTTTTAATTGACCTTCGCGTTGTGCGAATTCAGGGTAACGAGCTGAATGAAGGAAGGTACCACCACGGGAAATAATATCTCCAACAGATGAGGCGTCAAGGGGCTGAATTTTACCAGCAACCATTCCCGCATATCCATCATAGATACCGAAAACTTCCATTCCTTCTGAAATTGCTTGACGAACAACTGCACGGATGGCAGCGTTCATGCCAGGGGCATCTCCACCACTAGTTAAAACAGCAATACGTTTCATTTCGTTGTTTGCTCCTTTTTTTCTTTTACATTCTACGTAATTATAACACAAAGAAGACTAAAATTCTCGTATTTTTCGCAGTTTTTACCGATAAATCGTTTTCATAACGAGATTCTTTAATTCATCTTCCAATTCTTTGTTTTTCTGGACTGTATAGCCCTTCAATTGAAGAGTTTTTTTCTCGTCTTCATAGCGTAATATCACAGGATATGGGCCCGGATATTTTTTCAAGATAGAAAGAATCGTTTTATCCTGACGATGATCGAGCAACTGGATCCAGAACTTTTCATTGGTCGCTAGTTGTGCCTCTGCTAGAATCATCTGCAAGCGCCCATCACGCTCTTGTATCTTCCCTGTCAAGTAATAAAAGCCACCTTCTTTTATCAAGGAGGAAAATCGATTGTAGGTTTCAGGGAAAAGTGTCACATCCAATTTTTTCTTTGTATCACTGACTTGTAAGAAAGCCATGAGATCGTCCGACTTGGTTCGAATCGTTCGAATGTTTTGTACCTCAATGAGAATGCGTGCCTGCTCTCCTTGAACTAATTGAGAAATTGGTTGTATCTCGTAGGGACTCGTTTGCCCAATCGCAACCAATGGGTGAGTACTGAGCCCGACGCCAATAATGGCCTCTTCCTTCTCATATTTTTCAGCCTGGCTAAAGTCCTCCGCTTCTGTCCAGGAATAGTTAGAATCCGCAAACAAACTGCCTAGCTCATCAGCAAAGACAAACAAATTCGGCAAATTGTGAAGCACCTTGCGTCTATTTTTTTCAAAGATGTCAAACAGTCCAAGCTCCACTAAAGGTGTTAACAAAGGCAATTTATGATACTGATTGGGGAGTCGTAAAATAAAATCTTCGACACTTTCAAAGGGGCGATTATCAATGATCCAATACGCTAAATCTCTTGGGAGTCCCTTGATATTTTTCATTCCCAAGTAGATTTTTCGATCCTGGAACTTATCTCTGTAAGGGATGGTGTTGATGGATAATGGCGCGACTTTAAAATCAAACTGGAGAGCATCTGTCAGATAATCGCTGCTCGAATAATTGAGCATGACATCAAAGAAAACATCTGGATAATGGACCTTGAAATAGGCCATCTGAAAGGCCAAGGCAGAATAGGCATAGGCATGGGAGCGGTTAAACCCATAGCCTGCGAATTTTTCCATGATCGCAAAGACCTCTTTGGCTTTTTCTTCCGTATGCCCAAGTTTAAGAGCACCTGAGACAAAATCGTCTTCCATCTGATGCATTTCAGCTGCATTTTTTTTGCCCATAGCCCGACGTAAAATATCGGCTTTCCCTAGACTAAAGCCTGCAAAACGCTGGGCAACCTGCATGACCTGCTCTTGGTAGAGCATGATCCCATAAGTGGGCCTTAAGATTTCTTCAATAGCTGGATCTAAAATCTCAACTTTTTCCTGGCCGTGCTTTCTTTTGACGAAATTATCAATGTAATCACTAGCCCCTGGACGATTGAGAGAGGTGGTCGCTACCACTTCTTCGAAATGATTGGGTCTCACTCGTCTCAAGAGGCGAATGGCTCCAGCCTGTTCAAATTGGAAAATCCCCTTGGTATCCCCAGCAGCAAACAAGGCCAAGGTTCCTGGATCTTCTAAATCAATGGCTTCAATCACGATCTCTTCTTGGTACTTTTCATAGACCGCTTCCTTCATTTTCTGAACGAAGGTTAAATTTCGCAGACCCAAAAAGTCCATCTTCAACAGACCATTGGCTTCAACCGCATGGGCATCATACTGGGTGACAAACATGTCTTCTCCATACTTGAGAGGAATGTGCTCCGTCAAATCCTGGTCACTCATCACAACCCCAGCTGCGTGGATCGAGGTCTGTCTAGGTTGGCCTTCAATTCTTTTAGCAATTTCAAAGCCACGCTCAAATTCTGCTCGGCTATGAATCACTTGTCGAAAAGCTATATTCTGTTCATAAGCTGTCGTCAGTGTATCCCTAAACCCAATCCGCTTGGTAATGGAGGTCAATTCGTACTCTGGTACCCCAAAACGTTTGAAGACATCTCGAATGGCTTGTTTGGCCCCAAATGTTGAAAAGGTCACGATCTGAGCTGCATGGTAACTCCCGTAACGGTCTCTCACATAGCGAATAAATTCTGGACGATAGATATCAGGAATATCAATATCAATATCCGGCATGGTGTAGCGCTCCACATTTAAAAAGCGCTCAAAGAGGAGGTTCTTCTCCACAGGATCAATCCCTGTAATCCCTAGGGAATAGGCTACCAGTGAGCCTACAGCTGACCCACGTCCCATCCCCATATAATAACCTTGACTCCGTCCAAAACGAAGAAGGTCCCAGACAATCAAGAAATAATCATCAAAGCCCATTTGGTGAATAATGTCTAATTCATGCTCCAGACGTTCTTGATAGACCGGACTGGTCAAGTTCTTTCGAAGAAGACCCGCTTGGGCTAGTTCTCTCAGTTCCTCAACTGCTGGTTTCTGAGGATTGAAGCGAGGCAATTTCAACTGAGTATCAATATCGTATTGAATCCCTTGGACTAGTTTTTCCAGATTTGTGATGGCTTGAGGAAATCGCTCTGCAAAATCACTCTTTAAATCCTGAGGAGTTTTTAGGACTGTTGTAGGGTCAATCGGTCCTGTTTCTGTCAAGCTTTGATTGTCCTTGATGGCTGCCAGCATCTGCATGGCTTCCACATCTTCCACCTCAAAGAAACGCACAGTATGAAGAGGGAGCACAGGGTGGCTAAACTCTTGGACCGGCGTATCCGCAAAAACTCCGATGAAGTAATCTAGACCAAGCGGCAAGTCTACACTAGCAAAAGGAGCTGGGACAATAACTGCTACGCCTTCTGTTAGGTGCTTCACATCCTCCCAATTGCTCTTCCCCATCATTTTGACGGTCGACATCTTCATCAGATTCTGGTAGCCCTTCGTTGACAGAGCGATCATCCGAAACGGAATTGTTTCATTGTCTACCTCTAGTCCAATTTCTAAACCGACCAAGGGGCTGAGCTTGTGGGCCTGACAGGCTTCGATAAATTCATAAGCACCATATAAATTATCTATATCCATGATTCCCAATGCGCCATACCCCATGCTTTTAGCCACTTGGACATAGTCTTTTATAGTCACAAGGCTTTCCATAAAGGTATAGACTGATTTGGTATCTAGCTGTGCAATCACTTTTTCTCCTCCCTCACTTGTCTATTTTTGGGACTCTTTATTGTACAAAAAAACACCACTGCTACACAATGATGTCTCAACAACGGAAGACATGGGATTCGAACCCACGCACGCTTTTACACGCCTACCGCGTTTCCAACACGGCCTCTTAAGCCTCTTGAGTAATCTTCCATGAATAAAAATATGGAGCCGGTGGGAGTCGAACCCACGTCCAAACACCTGCCAGCATATTTGTCTACAACCATAGGTTATGTCTTCTTTTAACAGCTACATGACACATAACTCAAGCCCTGTACCTGCGAGTCTATCAATCTCTTATCTAACTCCTAGACCAAGCTAGATCGTATCTCGCTAAAATTAAGACCTGTCATCAAACACGAGCGATTCGAATCGGGTCACGCCTGCTGGTGTTTAGGCAGCTAAAGCGTAAGAATTATTATTTTTTGCAGTTATATTTAACTGGCGTTTTACATCCGCTAGATGAGTTGCAAAATATGCCTCATAATGCCTGTCGAATCCGTAACGACCCCAAAACGAATACAATTAGTATATCAAAATGTAGCTAAAAAAGCAAAAGAAAAAATTGAACAAGAAGGCTTCCACTGGGAAGCTCCTTGCTCAATTTGCTGTTCTTATTGAAGATTCAACTTGTACTTGCTGATATAGTGGATGGTGAAGTACATAGAAACAATCTTAATGACTTCATAGATAAGACCTGGAATGAAGTTTGCTCCAAATTCATCAAACTTTCCATAAACCAATGCATACCCGACAGCATATGAATCCTTAAATGGATTGACCGCTGTACCAATGATACTTAAGACAAGGCACAAAAGAAAGAAGAACAGAATCGCTTTCAATCCACGACGATTTTGGAAGAGTTGGCCAAGTGCGATCGATACATAAAATAGGAAGATTCCTGAAGCTGTGGTGAAAATCCACCAGATGATCATCCAATAAGCTATAGAATAACTAAAAGCCTCAGCGATAATACTAAATACAGGAGAGAGGTCTTGTCCAACGACAGCGCCCATCACAATAATTGTAAGAAGACCACTAAAAAATAGAAGGAATAGGCAGTAAAGACTCGCTACTAAAGCTCCCACAAATTTAGACAAAATGATCGCATGAGGACTAGCTGGAAGGGTCCATGTCAAGTAACCTTCACGTCCGTATAAGTTGGAATAGAAACGACGGATAATAATATAGTAGTTACTAAGATAAAGACCAATGACTCCTCCAAAAATAAGAATCCCAATAGTTCCTGCTACCATTTGCATGGTATCTAGATCCCAACTTCTAATAGTTGTTGAAGAACTTCCAGCAATAATACCTGTTAGTACTGACAAACCTAGTGCGATCAGGGTGATCAATAAATACCACTTAGCTGTCGATTTAAATTCATATTTTAATAATTTACCAAACATGGGTTCCTCCTAATAAACACGGAATTGATCACGGAAGATCTCATCGATTGATTTTCCGTGTTGATTGCGCATAACAGTCGTATTTTCATGCAAGAGGATTCTTCCTTGGTTGATGAAAATGGCCTCATCCAAAACTTGCTCAATATCAGCAATCAAGTGAGTAGAAATCAAGACAGAAGAGTTTGGACGTCTGTTTTGAATAATGGTCCGCAAAATATAATCACGCGCCGCTGGGTCAACCCCACCGATTGGTTCATCAAGAACATACAAGTCAGCTTCACGACTCATCACCAAAATCAATTGCACTTTTTCCTTGTTCCCTTTTGAAAGGCTGTTCAATTTTTGATTTGGATGCAAATGCAAATCATTAAGCAATTGGTAGGCACGTTGGACATTAAAATCTGCATAAAAATCTTGGAAATAGCGAATAGCATCGACAATTTTCATATTTTCATTCAGATAAGTCGTATCTGGCAAATAGGAAACCACTTTTTTAGAAGCTGGGGATGGTAATTGCCCATGAATATAGATATTTCCAAGGCTTGGTTGCAACAAACCATTGATCAATTTAATGATGGTTGTTTTCCCGCTACCATTGGGACCCAAAAGGCCAATAATACGGCCAGGTTGGATGTTCAAACTAACATCCATGAGAGCAACTTCATGCCCATAATTCTTTGTCACATGGTCCAAGTAGACCAAAGGATACTGATTCATGTAAATCTCCTTTATTTTCTATTTATGCTATTATACCTTGTCCCCTTGATGATTGCAACTTTATCTGAAAATTTGCTAAGAATTTGTAAATGCTTGTTCAAAAAAACAGGGATAAACAAATCAGAGGTTAGGGAAGCCCCAACCTCTGATTTGTTTTGATGCATAGAATGGTTAACTAATTCCAAGTGCTATCCGCGCATAGCGGCTCATCTTTTCAACCGTCCAAGCTGGATACCAGACCAACTTCACATCCACAGATGTCACTTCTTCTACTTCTGCTAAAACATCATGAATCTGATCTGTCAGAAGGTCCGCTAATGGACACCCCATGGTCGTTAGGGTCATATCAATGACGGTTGCTCCAGTTTCACCGTCAAAATGGATCTCGTAGACAAGACCTAAATTGACAATATCAATCCCAAGCTCAGGATCGATTACCTCTTCCAAAGCATTTAAAATTTTATTTTTAATTTCTTCAATTTGCTCAGTTGTATATGCCATATGACTTCCTTTTTCTGCTATTTACTCTCGATAGAATTTCTTGGCTCGGGTTAAAAAGGTCCGCAGGATCTGGGTCGCTTCTTCATTTCTAGGCGACCGTTAAAAAGATCCGCCAGACCTTCCTCGCTTCCGAATTTTTCGGCTCGGGTTAAAAATGTCCCCTGGACCTGGGTCGCTTTTACATTTCTAGGCGACCGTTAAAAAGGTCCCCCGGACCTTTTTAATCCTCTATAAAGTCACGCAATGGTTTGCTTCTGCTTGGGTGGCGGAGTTTGCGGAGGGCTTTGGCTTCGATCTGACGGATCCGTTCACGGGTCACGTTGAAGACTTTCCCCACATCTTCCAATGTCCGCATTTTTCCATCATCAAGACCAAAACGAAGACGCAAAACATTTTCTTCACGGTCTGTTAAAGTATCGAGGACTTCATCCAATTGTTCGCGTAGTACCACACGAGTGGTGTAGTCTACTGGATTTTCAATCACTTCATCTTCGATAAAATCGCCCAAATGGCTATCGTCTTCTTCCCCGATTGGAGTTTCAAGAGAAACTGGCTCTTGAGCAATCTTCAAGATTTCACGCACCTTGTCTGGTGTCATATCCATGCGTTCAGCGATTTGTTCTGGTGTTGGGTCTTGTCCCAATTCTTGCAAGAGATTGCGTTGTTCACGAACCAACTTGTTAATGGTTTCCACCATGTGAACAGGAATCCGAATGGTACGCGCTTGGTCTGCAATGGCACGAGTGATGGCCTGACGGATCCACCAAGTAGCATAAGTAGAGAACTTGAACCCTTTGGTATAGTCAAACTTATCAACGGCCTTCATCAAGCCCATGTTTCCTTCTTGGATCAAATCCAAAAATTGCATTCCACGACCAACATAACGTTTCGCAATGGATACAACCAAACGAAGGTTGGCTTCTGCTAGACGTTGCTTAGCTTCCAAATCACCTTGTTCCACCAAGATAGCCAATTCTTGTTCTTCTTCATTGGTCAAAAGAGGAACAACCCCAATTTCTTTCAAGTACATCCGTACCGGGTCATTGACCTTAGCAGAGTTGCTTCCAAGCAATTCCTCATCTGACAACTCTGGCTCTTCCTCATTGTTCAACACACGCGCACTTGGGTTGCCGTCTTTATCAGTGATCGAAATCCCTGCATCTTGAATACGTTGCAAAAGATCTTCAATCCCATCTGCATCTAGCGTGAATGGAATAACCAATTGGTCATTAATTTCATCATCTGTTGCAGTTCCGCTTTTCTTGTGGCTACGAATAAATTCTGCAATTTGAACGTCCAATGTTGTAATATCTTTTTGTTCTTTAGCCATTCTTACTCCATTCTTCTTTTTTGAGCGATTAAACGCTCGAGTTCCAATAAAGCTTTTTCCGCATCCCCTATTGAGGAAGCTTCCTTCACTTTATTTCCAATTTGTTGACTTTCTTTGCGAAGAAGCTCACGATTCCGTGTCGCTTCTACTTCTTCTAACTCACCATCTGCTATCTCATCTGGTAAATCTTCTTCTAACATGCGGTACCAGGCGTGCTGGACCCCTTCAGGCTGCTCAGATAAATCCTGAGAGGTGACTTCTCCATTTTGACAGAGCAATTGATACAAGATCTGTAACTCCGGCGTGTCAAAGGCAAAATCAGGTCGCAAACGGTAATCATTGAGCACCATTGGAAAATCCTTCATCCTACTTAACAAATGATTTTCTGCCTTGATCAAGCGCGTCATCCCACGATTCGGCAAGAGCTCTACTGAAAAATGCGATGTTTTAGATCGTCCACCACTTTGAGCCTCCTGCCGTTGATGCAAGCGACTATTATTGACAATCTGCTCAATCTGCAAATAATCAAAGTCTGGCAATAAATCTGCCAACTTATAAATATAGGTGTTTTGCGCTGTGATGGAGCGTGTCTGGGCGATCATCGGTGCCAGCTTCTCGACAAACTCAATCTGTGCCTGCAAGTTCTCAATATACTGGGGTTTCCAGTAGTGCATCAAGAATTCAACCTTACTGATCCGCGAATTCTTCAAGAGGGAAGCTAGATCTTCTGGGGAGGTCTTTTTGAGGTACTCATCGGGATCCATCTGATCAGGGATACGGACAATCTCCAACTCCAGATCCTGCAAGACATCCAAGGCCTTAGCGGTTGCTTCAAGTCCCGCCTTATCCCCATCATAGGTCAGAATGACCTTTTTGGTAAAATGAGACAGGTGCTGGACGTGCTCTGGTGTCAAGGCTGTCCCCATAGAAGCGACTGCATTTTCAATCCCAGCTCGATAAGCCGCAATGACATCCATAAAGCCTTCCATGATATACATTTCATGTTGCTTTTTGGCGCTCGTCTTAGCTTGATCCAAATGATAAAGTTCATAACTCTTATTAAATAGACGGGTACTTCGACTATTCTTGTACTTGGCTTGATGACTGCCATCATCCGTTAGTTTCCACAGCCTACCAGAAAAAGCAATGACACGTCCACTATCATCCGTCAAAGGAAACATAATCCGATCCTGAAAGGCATCAAAAACTGTTCCAGCATCTGAGATTGTGAATAACCCCGAATCGGTAATCACTTTCTCAGAGAACTTCTCAGAGAGATTTCGATAGAGATAATTCCCTTCTGCTGGGGCTAAGCCCAATTGAAAATGTCGGATGACCTCATCCGTCAGACCACGTTCATGCAGATAATTTCGCGCTTCTTCTCCCATCTTTGTCGTCATCAGAATCGCCTGGTAGAACTTACTGGCTTCCTGATGAATCTCATAAAGTTCTTGGTTGGGATTGATAGACGTTGGTTGAGCCGGCCTTGCTTGGTACTGAAGCGCAATACCCGCTTTTTCTGCTACGATCTGAACCGCATCCATAAAGGCAACTCCACGGTATTCCTCAATAAACTTAAAGACATCTCCCGAGCGACCACATCCGAAACAATGGTAAAACTGCTTGTCTTCAACGACATTAAAAGAAGGAGTCTTTTCACCATGAAAAGGACAGAGCCCTAAAAAATTACGGCCAGCCTTGGTCAAAGAAACAACTTCTCCAATAACTTCAACAATGTTTACACTGTTTTTAATTTCTGCAATCAGCTCTTTATCAACCATAAACAGTGCCTCCATTTTACCATAGATTATCACTTTATATTTTATACTAAAAGTTAGTAAAAGTAAATTTTTTCCTACCGATTTCACACATAAAAGAAAAGATTTTCAACCTTTATCACTAATTTTAAAAAAAATGAGGCATATTCCTTGTCAGTCGAATATTTTTCCGTTATACTATCATAGTAAAAAATTATTATGAAAGGACATATTTAGGATATGTTAAAAGAATTGAAAGCTTTCCTCCTTCGTGGAAACGTTGTTGACCTTGCTGTTGCTGTGATTATCGGGGCTGCATTTGGAGCTATCGTTACTTCATTTGTAAACGACATCATCACACCGCTTATTTTGAACCCAGCTTTGAAAGCTGCTGGTGTTGAAAAGATTGCTGAATTGACATGGAACGGTGTTGCATACGGTAGCTTCTTGAGCGCTGTAATCAACTTCATCGTCATTGGAACTGTTCTCTTCTTTATCGTTAAAGCTGCTGAAAAAGCACAAAACCTTGGTAAAAAAGAAGAAGCTGTTGAAGAAGAAGCTGCTGCTCCTACTCAAGAAGAGTTGCTTACTGAAATCCGCGACTTGCTTGCAAACAAATAATCAGATAAAAAGATCCGATCTTCTAGTTAGAAGGTCGGTTTTTTTGTCTTTGATGGATGAGAAAAAACAAAAAACAGACCGAAGTCTGTTTCTGTATTCAATTAGAATTTTTTACGTTTACGAGCTGCTTCTGATTTACGTTTACGTTTTACAGAAGGTTTTTCATAGAATTCACGTTTGCGTGTTTCTTGAAGAGTACCAGCTTTAGTAACCGCACGTTTGAAACGACGAAGAGCATCGTCAAGAGATTCATTCTTACGTACTACTGTTTTTGACATATTTTTCACTCCCTTCAAGCCTAAAATCTTAATTATTTTATCACACTTTAAAGATGCTGTCAAGATCTTTTGAAACTTTTCTAGCCTTCCTAGCCTTCATGCCGTTTCTTTTTTCAGACTTTTTCATTCTTCCTATTTTATGATACAATGGAAACATAGAAAACCCTGAAGGAGATACCATGTCAGAAATTTATGATATTACGATTGTTGGGGGCGGACCAGTTGGTCTGTTTGCTGCTTTTTATGGCAATATGCGCCAAGTTAAAGTCAAACTGATTGATTCCTTGCCTCAACTTGGAGGGCAACCAGCCATTCTCTATCCAGAAAAAAATATCCTCGATGTACCCGGATTTACCAATTTAACAGGTGAAGAATTAAGCGACCGCTTGATCGAGCAAGTCAAACGATTCGATACACCGATCTTCCTCAATGAAACTGTAGAGGATATTCAAAAAGAGGGTAACCTCTTCACTATCACTACTTCTCGCCAAGTGCATCAGTCTAAAGCCGTCATCATTGCCATGGGTGGCGGTGCCTTTAAACCACGTGCTCTTGATATCGAGGGGGCTGAAGACTTCGATAATGTCCACTACCATGTTTCAAATATCCAGCAATATGAAGGACAGCAAGTGACCGTCCTTGGTGGTGGGGACTCTGCTGTGGACTGGGCTCTTGCTTTTGACAAGATTGCTCCAACTACAATCGTTCACCGTCGGGACAACTTCCGTGCCTTGGAACATAGCGTAGAAGAACTCAAACAATCTTCTGTCAGCATCAAAACACCATTTGTTCCTAGCCACTTGATTGGAGAAAATGGTCATGCCACACACCTTGAAATCACAAAAGTCAAATCCGATGAAACCGAACTTATCCCGATTGATCACTTATTTGTCAACTATGGCTTTAAATCTTCAATCGGAAACTTGAAAGAATGGGGTGTAGAATTGCAACGCCATAAAATCAAGGTGAACCAAAAACAAGAAACCAGCCTTCCTGGAATTTATGCCTGTGGAGACTGCTGCTTCTACGAAGGAAAGATTGATCTCATCGCTACAGGTCTGGGGGAAGCTCCAACAGCCGTAAACAATGCCATCAACTACATCTATCCAGATAAGAAAGTCCAACCAACGCATTCAACCAGTTTATAATAAAAAAGGCCTTTGGACTTTCATAATGAGGATAAAGTCTTTTTAAAAAACTTTCCTTAAGTGAGTACGGACGTCAGCGAACTTCGTAGAAGTTCCATGACTAATTATTGAGCCCAAGGGCTCAATAATTCCGAGTGCCTGAAACATATTGTTTCAGGCACTTTTCTCACAGCGGAAAGTTTTTGTATTTTCTTGATTCATTCTAAAAATAGGAACTCATTTTTACTTACTTTTAGAATCGATTAACTTATTTTACTTTAAAATAGTTTCTTCAATCTAAAAAAGGCCTTTGGCCTTTTTTATTTGTCTAAATCGTCTGCGATCTTATTGATCTTACGCAAGCGGTGATTGACACCGCTTTTTGAAATAGGTTTTTGCAAACTATCAGCGATCTGCTGGATGGAATAATCTGGATGGTTCATCCGGATATAGGCAACTTCTTGCAGGTCACTTGGTAAGCTTCCTAGACCGACCGTATCCACAATTTTACTAATATTATTAATGGTTTTCATGCTAGCTGTGACTGTGCGCTGGATATTGGCCATCTCGGCATTATTGGCCCGATTGAGGTCATTGCGCGTCTCTCTCATGACCTTGATAGACTCAAATTCCTGCATAGCTTGCATGGCCTCTACCACAATGAGAAAATCAATAATATCTTCCGCTCGTTGCAGATAGGTCACCACTCCTTTTTTCCGCTCGATGGTTTTCGCATCTAGTAAAAATCCTTGCATGAGAAGGGCAATTCCTTCCGCGTGGTCTGTATAAACAGAATGAATTTCCAGCTGGTACTTCCCTTTTTCAGGATCCTTGATGGAACCACTCGACAGAAAAGCCCCTCGAAGATAAGCACGACTGGCTACTTCATCTTCTAAAACACTGGCATCAATGCCTGTCTCAATCCCAAAAAAGGCATCTGCCAAATGTAAGTCAGCAAGAATCTCTTCCACCTTTTCATCCAAGAATACTGTGTAGACACGATTTTTTTTCAAATTGGTTTTTTGGTGGTGGCGAATATCCGATTTGGCCTCATAGAAATGATGCAACAATTCATAGATATGGCGAGCGATCTTGGCATTTTCTGTTGTTACCGAGAGCGTCAAGCCCCCCATTGAAATCCCAAGACTTCCAGACATCTTGATAATGGCAGCCAATTCACTCTTTTCAAATCGCTTGAGAGACAATAATTCTTCTTTTACACGAACCGTAAAACTCATTTTCTCACCTGCACGATCTGCATCAACTCTTCGACTACTTTTTCACCATCATGAAAGGCTCCTCCATTGACCAACTTTAAGAAATCAGAAGAAATCACTTGGGGAACTTGCGAGTGCAACCCCTTAAAATCGTGCTCTACCTGCACCAAGTATTCATCAAATTTATTGCTGTTCATGTAAGCTGCCGGAACCTGATTGATATTGACAAGGACGGTATCGATGAACTTCTCTCCCAAATGTTTATGGAGAACGGCAACGTGGTCACTATCTGTGAAATGCTCGGTTTCTCCTCTTTGGGTCATGATATTACACACATAGGCTACTTGGGCCTTGGTTTCAAGGATGGCTTTCCCAATCTCATCGATCATCAAATTAGGAAGAATCGAGGTAAAGAGCGAACCAGGACCTAAGACGACCATATCACTTTCAAGAATAGCTTCCACCACTTTCTTACTAGCTTTTGGGCGCTCTTGATCAAAGGTATTGGTCACATAAACATGATCAATCATGCCGGTGTAGTTGGCAATGTGGCTTTCTCCTACCACTTCTTTTCCATCTTGAAAAACGGCATGAAGGGTCAAGGGACTATCACTGGAAGGATAGATCTTGCCGGTTGTATGAAAGAACTTGGTTAACAACTGCATGGCATTATAGGTCGAGCCTTGCATCTCTGAAATCCCTGCAATGATCAAGTTTCCCAAAGGGTGTCCGGCTAAAGGGCCATCATCGTCTGCAAAGCGGTATTGAAAGACTTTCTCATAAAAACGAGGCATATCTGACATGGCAACCAGCACATTTCGAAGATCTCCAGGTGGTGTCAATTTTTGGATGTTCTTCCGCAATTCACCTGAACTCCCGCCATCATCTGCAACGGTTACAATAGCAGTAATATCGACCGGTTTCTTTCTCAGACTATCGAGAATAACAGAAATCCCTGTTCCTCCTCCAATAACGGTTACTTTAGGTTTTCTCATGAGCGATTCACCGTTTCTTTCCGTCTGTCCTTGTCTCTATGACTACAATTGACCTGCCAATTTTTTTCTAAATCATGCGCTAAGCGCTCTGCAAAGGCTACTGAACGGTGTTGCCCACCGGTACATCCCATAGCAATGGTGAGAACGGATTTACCCTCACGTTTATAGGACGGTAAAATAGGAATAATCAAGTCATGAAGGTGACGATAAAAGTCCTCTGATTCAGGGTGATCCATGACATAATCATAGACTGCTGGATCCTGACCGGTTAAATTCCGAAGTTCCAATTTGTAGTAGGGGTTTGGAAGGAAACGCACGTCAAAGACAAGGTCAGCATCGATCGGAAGGCCATATTTAAACCCAAATGACATGACCTCTACCCGAAAATCTGGCTGATTATCTTGACTGGCAAATTGTTCTGCGATCGTTTTTCTCAAATTACGAGGTGTCAACTCAGTCGTATCCACCACATTTTGACTGATATTTTTTAAAGGGGACAAGAGTTCGCGCTCTAGGGTAATCCCATCTAAGACACGGCCATCTGCCGCTAATGGATGGCTACGACGGGTTTCCTTGTATCGTGCTACCAACTCACTATCAGTGGCATCCAAGAACAAGACCTTGAAATCGAGGTCTTCTTGGTTGTCCAATTCATCCAAAATGGTGCGAATTTCATTGAAAAAAGAACGGCTCCGCATATCCACAACAACGGCTAATTTATTGTTATCGGGACTGTGGCGCATGAGCTCAATAAATTTCAGCAAGAGCGCCGGTGGCATATTATCGATGGTAAAGTAACCCAAGTCCTCAAACGATTGGATGGCGACGGTCTTTCCAGCACCGCTCATCCCGGTTACCATGACCAGTTGAATCTTACTTTCTGTCATTTTCTCCTCCCATAAATAAAACAGAGTGGCCTACAGTTT
The DNA here is from genome assembly GCF_029589235.1 of Streptococcus taoyuanensis. Taxonomy (NCBI): domain Bacteria; kingdom Bacillati; phylum Bacillota; class Bacilli; order Lactobacillales; family Streptococcaceae; genus Streptococcus; species Streptococcus taoyuanensis. The sequence goes on along the minus strand of NZ_JARQVW010000002.1, from coordinate 218,841 downwards.
CCTGCTCTCCACTCTGTCTTTTTGTCTTTGAATGGTTATTAGGACTTTAATTCCGCAATAACTTCAATTTCAACCTTCACATCACGTGGCAGGCGTGCTACTTCAACAGCAGATCGAGCTGGAAACTCTGTAGTAAAGACTGTTTTATAGACCTCATTAAAAGGTACAAAGTCATTCATATCACTTAAGAAACAAGTGGTTTTCACCACGTGGTCAAAGTCTGTTCCAGCCTCTTCCAAAATAGCCCCAATGTTCTTTAAGACTTGCTCTGTTTGTTCTTGGATGGTTTCTCCAATGATTTCACCTGTTTCAGGTGACAAGGGAACTTGTCCACTTGCAAAGAGAAGATTCCCTACGATTTTCCCTTGAACATAAGGTCCAATTGCTGCGGGTGCTTTATCTGTATGAATTGTTTTTGCCATAGTATTCTCCAAGTCTATTTACTTCTGCTGGTTTTCTTTTGCTAATTTTTCCCTTTGTAAGCGCAATTTGCGCTTAGGATTTAGCGTATTAAAGAGTTCTTCTAGTTTTTCAGCATTCCAAACATCGGCTGCTGAAACAAAATTTCCATTTTCATCTCGAAAAGATATTGGTTTATCTCCCACTGAAAAAGCCTCACTTCTTATTTGGAATCCTTGATCCACTGGGGATCTAACTTAATCTACAAATTCAAATTCAAATTTACCGATCCGAACGATATCGCCATCTTTTGCTCCACGCGCACGGAGAGCTTCATCAACACCCATGCCACGCAATTGACGAGCAAATTTCATGACCGCTTCATCACGATCGAAATTTGTCATATTGAAAAGCTTTTCAAGTTTTTCACCAGACAAGACCCAAGCAGCATCGTCATCCCGACTGATGTCAAAGGCTGGCTGGTCTTCATCAAAGCCATAGTAGACTTCTTCTTGGGCCATTTCGTCTTCTGAATACAAGAGGAATTCTGGTGTTTTGTCTAACAATTCTGCCGTTGCTTCTAACAAGTTATCCAAACCTTGATGCGCCAAACTAGAGATCGGGAAGATCTGTGGCAGTTCATCAAACTCATCGTAATTGGCTGCCAATTTCTTCTTGAACTCTTTCAAGTTTTCTTGACTTTCTGGCATATCCATTTTATTTGCCACGATAATCTGAGGTCGCTCCATCAAACGAAGATTATAAGTTTCAAGCTCTTTATTGATTTGAACATAATCTTCGTAAGGATCGCGTCCTTCACTCGCTGACATATCAATAACATGCAAGATAACTCGTGTGCGCTCGATGTGGCGAAGGAACTGGGTTCCGAGTCCGACTCCTTGGCTAGCTCCTTCAATCAATCCAGGAAGGTCTGCGACTGCAAACGATTCACCTGATGGCGTCCGAACCATTCCCAAATTTGGAACGATGGTAGTGAAATGATAAGCTCCAATCTTTGGTTTGGCTGAAGTGATGACACTGAGAAGAGTTGATTTCCCTACTGATGGGAAGCCAACCAAACCAACGTCTGCCAAGACCTTGAGTTCTAATTCGAGTTCGCGCTCCTGGCCAGGTTCCCCGTTCTCAGAAATCTCTGGAGCTGGATTCTTTGGAGTAGCAAAACGAATATTTCCACGTCCGCCACGGCCACCGTGGGCAACAATGTACTCTTGTCCATTTTCAACTAGGTCCGTAATGACCTTGCCAGTCTCAGCGTCTCGGACGGTCGTTCCTTGAGGGACTCGTACATAGAGATCTTCTGCTCCCCTTCCGTGCATCCCTTTGGTCATTCCTTTTTCCCCATTTTGGGCTTTGAAATGCCGGTTATAACGGAAGTCCATCAGAGTGCGCAAGCCTTCGTCTACTACGAAGATGACATTGCCACCACGACCTCCATCACCACCCCAAGGTCCGCCATTAGGGACATATTTTTCACGGCGAAAAGCCACCATGCCATCGCCGCCATTTCCAGCCTTGACCTTAATCTTGGCTGTATCTAAAAACATACTCATAAATAGATGATTTCCTTTATTTCTGTGTGCGTCTTAGTAAGAAAGAGCACCAATTGCGGTTGCAAAGATTGCACCAACCGTTACAATCAACATAATCACAATGACAACCATCGTGATCATTTCAAATGGTGTTTTTTTACGTTTTCCGTTATCTCCAAAAGCCACTTCTAATACCTCGATTACTATAAATTCATTAGCCCTATTTTACCACGAAATAGGGGATTTTTCAAATCGAGCCTACACAAAAAGACCAGACAAAGATCTGATCTTTTATGGATAGATTTAAGAATCTTTTCCTACACGTAAAACGCCAACCGATAGAATTGCTAGGAAGACACCCATGACAAGAACTACCGGTGTCATCTTTTCACCTGTACTTGGAAGAACTTTTTTCTTACCAGGTTTTGGAGTTTCTTCTTTAACAGAAGATGAAGATGATTTCAATGAAGAACTTGATGTGGATGTTGAGTTCGATGTAGAACCAGAACTCGATGAAGATGATGAGCTTGATGAAGAACTAGAACTCGTTGAAGATGATGAGCTTGATGAAGAACTAGAACTCGTTGAGGAGGTTGAGCTAGGTGTCGGTGGTGTTTGTTCTTTCTCACCTAATCCCTCTCCAGATCCTGTTTCCAATCTCACCTCACGGGTCAAGGTACGAGGTGCTGGGAAATTGGTTGCTGTCCATGTTAACGTATTATGGACAATATCGCCTACTTTCGTTCCAGGTGCCACTTTCGTAGAATATTCAATATACATTGGCCAATTGTAGTTATCACCAAATTCAATTGTAAAACCAGTGGTCTTTCCATCTGCATTCTTATTGAAAACAGCTTTTTTAGTAAAGTTATCCAGAACTGGGAGACTTAATATCTGAGCTTCGTTCTTAATCCCACCTTGTACAGGAGCATAACGAACAGCGCGTAAGCTACCTTCAACCAATGTTAAGCCATCTCCGAATTGGTCTTTAATGACCATTCCACGAAGCATATCTTGGCGAGCATTTAAGAGAATCCGCCATTTGATAATGGTTGGATCAGACTTATCTTGGTAACCGTATTTCATCTCATAGTCTCCAGCTTCTCCAGCTGTTTTTTCATAATTCAATGAAAAATCTGTATTTCCTAGTTTAAACTGGATTGGAGATGTTTTTGTAACTACTTCTGAGTCTACTTTTACATCAAAATGAAGAGCAACTCGTTTGTTGAGTGGATGAGATGCGAAATAATCATTAAAGGTGACAGTTACTGTTTTCTTAGCTGTATCAACGACCGCTTTCCCCACAGTTTGGCCATTTGATTGACCTTCTTCGAGAACATTGAATTCCAGTGCTGTGTAGAGGGCTAATTCTTTTGGCAAACTAAGAGTTAAGGTATCACCAGCTTGAATAGTTTGCGAATCTGGAAAGGCTAAATAAATACTTGCTGACAATTTTTCATTTGTCAACACCTTGCTCCCATTTGTTAGCGTGTTACCGTCTTTCGTTAGACGTGCTGTCTGTGTATATGATGAGACTTCTGCAGCATGAATTGTTTTAGTCAAACCAGCTGTGAATAGAATCGTTAGCACTAAGGCAAGTGCCCATACAATTTGACGAACCTGTTTCATGTATACCTCCTCTGCTCGCCTATTTGCGAGCCATGTTTTTTACAAGGTTAAAGTCCGATTTCTGCTTGAACAACTGCAGCAATGGTATCTACATAGTAGTCCACTTCTTCATGGGTAGGTGCTTCTGCCATCACACGAAGGAGGGGTTCAGTTCCACTTGGACGCACGAGGATGCGTCCATTTCCTGCCATTTCCGCTTCCATTTTTTCAATGATTTCACGAATAGCAGGCACTTCCATCGCCTTGTCTTTCATGCTATTTTCAACCCGGATATTGACCAGTTTTTGTGGATAAATGGTTACTTCAGCAGCCAATTCAGATAATTTCTTGCCGGTTTCTTGCATGATTTTTGTCAATTGAACGCCTGTTAATTGACCATCACCTGTTGTGTTGTAATCCATGATGACTACGTGACCAGATTGTTCACCACCTAGATTGTACCCAGACTTGCGCATTTCTTCAACAACATAGCGGTCTCCGACAGCTGTGATTTCTTTTTGAATCCCCTTCGCATCTAATGCCTTGTGGAAGCCGAGATTGGACATGACGGTTGTGACGATCGTATTTTTTTCGAGCAAGCCCTTGCTTGAAAGATAAGAACCGATGATGTACATGATCTTATCTCCGTCTACGATCTCTCCATTTTCATCCACTGCAATCAAGCGATCGCTGTCTCCGTCAAAGGCAAGACCAATCGCTGCGCCTACTTCTTTTACTTTCTCTTGCAAATGCTCTGGGTGAGTAGAACCAACCCCATCATTGATGTTCAAACCATCTGGGTTTTCACCGATGACGGTCAATTGAGCTCCCAAATCTGCAAAGATTTGACGGGCACTAGTAGAGGCTGCACCATTTGCTGTATCCAAGACTACGTGCATACCCTCGAGTTGGACACCTGTCGATACAAGGAATTCTTGATACTTACGCAAGCCTTCCGGATATTCCATGACCGTTCCTAAACCTTGGGCACTTGGACGTGGAAGCGTATCTTCAGCCGCATCAAGTAAGGCTTCAATTTCAAGCTCGCGATCGTCATCCAATTTGAAGCCATCACCACCAAAGAATTTGATGCCATTATCCAAGGCTGGATTGTGGCTGGCAGAAATCATCACTCCGGCGCTGGCTTTTTCCGTACGAACTAGATAAGCGACACCTGGTGTTGCAATCACACCCAACTTGTAGACGCGAATTCCAACAGATAAGAGGCCAGCAATTAAGGCATGCTCTAACATTTCACCAGAAATACGCGTATCACGTCCAACAAATACCAAGGGTGTTTCTTCTTCATGTTGGCTCAACACATAGCCACCGAAACGGCCTAGTTTAAAAGCCAATTCTGGCGTTAATTCTACATTTGCTTCTCCACGGACACCGTCCGTTCCAAAATATTTACCCATTCTTCATTACCTTTTTTACTTTCTAATTACTTGAACTGGAAGAGGTCGACGACGAACTGCTAGAGCTTGACGTAGACGAGCTAGTCTTTGTGGTTACTTTAATCCGTGTTTCACTCGGATTTACCAGACCTGGTAGACCATCTCCTTGAGCATCTACCGGATTTAATGAAAGAGTTCCACTATAATTTCCACTGATGATCTCACTGGATGGGAAGACAGCTTCGACATGATCAATGCGACTCAAGGTTTCTTGATCGCTGGTCACTTCTACCTTGGTGGTTTCAAGAGTAATATCCGATACCGTTATTCCATCCACAATTTGATTGTCCGGGATTGTGGCCCTGACCGCAAACGATTTTTTCGCTTTCTTCCCGATTTTTACAGAAACTTTCTGAGGTTCTACGGTTGCTGTCAAACCAGACGGAAGATCTTCTACAATCAACGGAACTTCTACGGTGCCTTCCTTGGCCTTACGAAGATCTGCTACCACACGAAACTTCCGAGTGCCCGGTTGCATCTCACTAGCAAGAGCAACCCGGTTTGAACCTTTCAGAAAGACCGTTACCTCTGATGTCAACCCACTGACAAAGTATGTCTTGTCATTGTACTTGGCATCAATTGGAATATTGGTCAATGTATTGGTGTAGGTCTCTGAACTCACTTGTCTAGCGCTACTATTATTTTGAAAATTAAAGGAAGACGCATTGATAAATAAGATAAAGGACAATAAGACGGAGGCGAAAACATAAAGAAATTCTTTTTTCGATCTCATTTTGTTACCCTCCCAAATAGACGCTCTTTCCAACTAATCGTTTTATTCTCTTCAGGAACCAAGAAGGCTCTCAATTCCGACTCAAACTCTTCTAAAGTTAAATCATGACGAAAAGTTCCGTTGTAGGTCATAGAGATGCCACCCGTTTCTTCTGATACCACAAAGGTAAAGGCATCAGAAACTTCAGATAAGCCAATAGCTGCACGGTGACGCGTTCCAAACTCTTTTGAAATCTCAGTGTTTTCCGTCAAGGGCAGGTAGGCACAAGAAACAGCGATTTTATCATTGCGAACAATGACGGCACCATCGTGTAAGGGAGTATTAGGAATGAAGATATTAATCAGCAATTCTCCTGAAATATCTGCATCCAGAGGAATCCCTGTGGAAATATATTCCTGAAGGGTTCTGGCTCCTTGAATGGCTACCAAGGCACCAATCTTACGTGGGCTCATATAAGCCACTGCCTTTACATAGGCCTGCACCATCTTCTCTTCCTGACTGACTTCACTCGTCGTAAAGAATTCTGTCGCTCGACCCAGACGCTCTAAACCAATCCGAATCTCAGGAGAGAAAATCACAACCAGGGCGATAACCCCATAAGTAATCACTTGATTGATCAGCCAAGAAATTGTCGTGAGTCCTAAGAAATTGGCCAAAAACTGAACCAGGAAAAAGATAATGACCCCACGAACCAAAATCATGATCTTAGTCCCTACGATGGCCTTGATCAAAAAATACAACAACCAAGCCACCAGGGCAATATCGATGATATTGATAACAATACTCCACCAATTCGGGAACAAACTGGTCCAAAATTGTGGATTTGTAAACTGTTGAATATTCATATTCTCATACCTACCACTTCTCTAAAAGACATCACCTTATTATAACATGTTTCAACAGATTTTTCTGTAACCTTCTGATGCTTTTTATGATAAAATATGATTTATGAAGATAAATACAACCTTGGGCCTTCTGGCAGGAAAGCTTTCCGGCTCTATTCTAGAAAAAATGGGGCGGGGATCAACCCTACCAGGTAAAGTAGCCCTCAAATTTGATAAAGATATTCTCAGTCAACTGGCCAAAAACTATGAGATTGTTGTGATTACAGGGACAAATGGAAAAACCCTTACCACTGCGCTAACCGTAGGTATTCTCCAAGAAGCTTTTGGACCGATTTTAACCAATCCAAGCGGGGCCAATATGATCTCTGGGATTACAACGACCTTCTTACGGGCTAAGCGTTCGAAAGCAAATCGACCGATCGCGGTACTTGAAATTGACGAGGCCAGCCTCTCTCGGATTTGTGATTATATCCAGCCCAGCCTTTTTGTGGTCACCAATATTTTCCGGGATCAGATGGACCGCTATGGAGAGATCTATACGACCTACCAAATGATTTTGGATGCCATTCACAAGGTCCCAACTGCAACGGTTCTGTTAAATGGAGATAGTCCGCTCTTTAATAGTCAGACCTTGTCCAATCAAATCCAATATTATGGATTTGATACAGAAAAATCAGAGCCTCAACTAGCCCATTACAATACCGAAGGAATCCTGTGCCCGCATTGCCACAACATCCTCAAGTACAAGCTCAATACCTATGCTAACCTGGGAGATTATATCTGTGAGCATTGTGGTTTCCACCGGCCCCCTCTGACCTATGCCGTATCGGACCTCCTCTCTTTAACTCATCGATCTTCCAATTTCCGGATCCAAGGGCAAGATTACCACATCAATATCGGTGGTCTCTACAACATCTATAATGCCTTAGCAGCTGTTTCCGTTGCTGGATTCTTTGGGGTTCAACCTGAAGTGATTAAGCAAGGATTTGATCGCAGTCGTGCTGTCTTCGGTCGTCAGGAAACCTTTAAGATTGGGGATAAGGAATGTACCCTAGTCCTGATCAAAAATCCAGTTGGAGCTACTCAGGCTATTGAAATGATCAAACTAGCGCCGTATTCCTTCAGCTTGTCTGTGCTTCTCAACGCGAATTATGCAGATGGGATCGACACAAGCTGGATCTGGGATGCGGACTTTGAGCAAATCGCCCAGATGGACATCCCAGAGATTAACGCCGGAGGAGTACGCCACTCTGAGATCGCTCGGCGACTTCGGGTCACTGGCTATCCTGCAGAAAAGATCACAGAAATGGCTGAATTAAAAGAGGTCTTCCAACGTATCCAGCAACAGGAAACCCCTCACGCTTACATTTTAGCTACCTATACAGCCATGCTAGAATTTCGTGAACTCTTGGCCCAAGAACACCTGATTGAAAAGGAGATGCACTAATGACATATACTTCCCTAGAATCTTCTGATCAGGCACAGTATCCCTACAGCCTGCGCATTTCCCATCTCTACGGCAATTTAATGAATACCTATGGGGACAATGGAAATATCCTCATGCTCAAGTACGTTGCGGAAAAGCTTGGAGCCCATGTCACTGTTGATATCGTCTCTCTCAAAGACCGGTTCGATCCTGATGCCTACGATATCGCCTTTTTCGGCGGCGGACAAGACTACGAGCAGACCATTGTATCTGAGGACCTACCAGATAAAAAAGAAGACCTCGAACGCTTCATTCATGACGACGGGGTAGTCCTTGCTATTTGTGGTGGCTTTCAGCTTCTAGGCCAATACTACATTGAAGCTTCTGGCAAACGTATTGAGGGCCTCGGTATTATGGGCCACTATACGCTTAACCAAGTCAACAACCGCTATATCGGTGATATCAAAATCCATAACGAAGAATTTAACGAAACCTATTATGGTTTTGAGAACCACCAAGGTCGGACCTTCTTGGCTGAGGATGAAAAACCACTGGGCAAGGTTGTCTATGGAAATGGGAACAACAAAGAAGATGGATGCGAAGGGGTTCATTACAAAAACGTCTTTGGTAGCTACTTCCACGGTCCTATCTTGTCCCGAAATGCCAATTTGGCCTATCGCCTAGTGAGCACTGCTTTAAAAAATAAATATGGCAAGGACCTTTCCCTACCGGCTTATGAGGAGATTCTAAGCCTAGAGCAGCCGGAAGAATACGCTGATGTGAAAAGCAAGGCCCCTGCTGAACAATAAGGAGATAATGATGAACAAAAATAATCTACACTACATTGCTTTATTACTTTTAATTTTATTGATTGCTGGTATTTCCCTTGCAAACATGCAATCGGTTACCGTAAATTTCCTCTTGGTCCAATTTAAATTGCCTTTGATCATTCTGATCTTGCTCTGTGTCCTCTTAGGTGCATTCGTCATGAATTTGATTAATTTTTCAAAGGGCTTCTCCCTAAAAAGAGAACTCAAGAGCACTCAAAAACAACTGGAAGAAGCAAAGAAATAAATCAAGACAGAAGAAAAAGAAAACAACTAAAAAGCACCGATCGGTGCTTTTTTCATGCTGATATACCTTCTTTTGCTTGTAATTTCTTGGCGACTACTTGAGCTAGGAGTGAAAAGAGGATGACACCAGCTCCTATCAGGAGAAAAGATTCTACACGGACACTTGGTAACCAGGTCATCAATCCTTTAGCCACAGGCATAAAGAGAATGGCCAAGGTAAAAATCGTGCTTAAGACCCGGCCCAGATAGTCTCCTTCTACCTTGGTTTGAACTTGGGTAAAAAAGTGAATGTTAAAAATCGTCATAAAGAGTTCACAGACCAAATTTCCAGAAAAGGAAAGAAGGGGCGGAAGAGGTAAGCCCATCATTAGCACTCCCACTCCTGTTAAAATCAATAAGAAGAGAAGCGCCTTCATGCTTGATTTAAATTTATTAGCGATCAAGGCTCCGATGATAGAGCCAATAGCCCCCATGGTTAGGATGGTCGCATAGGCTCCTTTGACCCCGTAAAGGCGATTCGAAAAAGGAATCAAAAACTCAAAAGCTGCAAAAAAGAAATTGACACTGGAAGCCACCAAGAGGAGGAAAAAAATCTCTTTCTGATGCCAGATATAGTGCAATCCATCCTTGATATCCGATAAAATATCTTTTCCCGTAAGCCGTTTCTTTTCCTGAACCTTGGCTTCTTCTTTCGGAAGGAATGCCACTAGAACAAAGGCGATGAAAAAAGTTAGCGAATCCAGTAAGAGGGTCGCATGGAGACTGGCAAATTGTAAAACAAGGAAAGAGAACACAGGAGAGCTGACACCAACAACCTGTAAGACCAACTCCAAGCGGGCATTATAAGTCACAATCTCATCCTTCTCTACAACTTCTGTGATAATAGCTTTATTGGCAGTTCTAGAAAAAGCGAAGGCAATGGCCTGGACAATATTGGCAACAATCAGGGCTGCAATCATCCAACGATCATTCCTGATAAAGGAAATGCCCAAACAAAGGAGACCACAAACCAAGTCGGTCGTCATCAAAATCTTGCGACGGGAAAACCGGTCTGAGATCACGCCACCAAATGGATTGACTAGAATGGAAGTGACGAGTTCAGAAATCTGATAGATCCCCAACACTGTCTTTCCTACCGTCCCCATCGAGGCCAGCCAAACACTGTTCCCATAGTCATAGAGCATATTTCCCATTCGATTGATCGCCCCACGAGCAATTAATTGGACTGCATGTCGATTCATAAAAAACCTCCTTCATTTTCTGAAACTATTGTATCAGTTCATGAAAGAGGTTTTCATTTTGTCCCCTATTTGGGAAAAATAATGGTTTACAAATTTATCAAAGGATCCCTACTGTTCTTTTAATTGAAGCTGCTTAGCTACTAGCTGAGCCAAGAGTGAAAAGAGAATAATCCCAGCTCCAATCAAGAGAAATGATTCCATACGGACGCTTGGCAACAAAGTCATCAACCCTTTGGCGATGGGCATAAAGAGAACAGCCAAGGTATAAATTGTGCTCAAGACTCTCCCCAGATAATCATCTTCCACCTTGGTTTGTACTTGGGTAAAAACGTGGATGTCGAAAATGGTCACAAAAAATTCACAGACCAGATTTCCTGAAAAGGAAAGATAAGGTGGAAGGGGCAAGCCCATTATGAACACTCCTATCCCTGCCATAAGCAGTAAAAACAGGAGAATTTTCATACTTGATTTCATTTTATTGGCAACAAGCGCTCCTAGAATAGATCCAATAGCTCCTAGCGTTAAAATAGTCGCATAAGCTCCTTTAACCCCGTATAGACGATTCGAGAAGGGAAGTAAAAACTCAAAAGCTGCAAAAAAGAAATTGACGCTAGAAGCCACCAACAAGAGAAAGAAAATCTCTTTCTGATGCCAGATATAGTCTAAGCCATCCTTGATATCAGAAAAAATATCTTTCCCGGTAAACTGTTTCCTCTCTTGCACCTTAGCTTCTTCTTTCGGAAGGAAAGCCACTAGGACAAAAGCAATGAAAAAGGTCAGTGCATCTAACAAGAGGGTCATATGAAGACTGGCAAATTGTAGAACTAGGAAAGAAAAAACAGGTGAACAGACACTGACAACCTGTAAGACTAACTCCAAGTGGGCGTTATAGGTCACAATCTCGTCTTTCTCTACTACCTCGGTAATAATGGCCTTATTGGCAGGTCGAGAAAAACCAAAGGCAATGGCCTGAATAATATTGGCAAAAATCAGGGCCGCAATCATCAAGCTATCATTTGTGATAAAAGAAATCGCCAAACAAAGAAGTCCACAAACCAGGTCGGTCGTCATCAAAATCTTGCGACGAGAAAAACGGTCTGAAATCACTCCTCCAAAAGGATTCACAAGAATCCCTGTCACTAACTCAGAAATCTGATAGATCCCTAATACCGTCTTTCCTATAGTCCCCATCGAGGCCAGCCAGACACTATTCCCATAATCATAGAGCATATTTCCAATTTTGTTAATAGCTCCACGACTAATTAATTGGACCGCATGTCGATTCATAAAATCTCCTTTATCACTGTCCTATTTAGAACATTCATTTTTTACAAATTTATCAAAATGTTCTTGATAATAGGCCACCTGCTCTGGCAGTCCCAGCACGTCAAAAATATGCATGGCTTCCTGCATTTGCTGCCGCCCTTCTTCTGTTTGCCCCTTTTGATACAGGGCAAATCCCTTGAGATAATGAAAGACATTGCGTTCGTAGAGCTTGATGCTCTTGCCGATAATCTTTTCTACATAAGCTTCAAAACAGCTAGCATTTTCAAAAGAACGGTATTCTAAACAATGCTGGTAGCAATTCAGGGCCAGAATTAAGACCAGTTTTCGATGGCGATCAATTTCTTTGTAGAAATCTTCACGCTCCATCACTTCTCTCCCAAGCCGTGTAACATAGTCCACCTCATAAAAGCTGTAGAGATTGCCAAAGAGGATCAATTCATACATGGTCCACTCTTCCGTTTGAAAGAGATAATCTGCCACCTTATCCAAATCACGCTGCTTCATCGTGAAGCTGGCATCTCTCTGGCAAATCAGGCCTTGTAGCAGGATCCAGTTCAGCTCAAAATAGAGGGGATTGGTGGAATGTTTGGCTTTTTCAAGTTGTTCTCTTTGAAGCTTTTGAAAACCTGCAATATCATTTGAGTAGTAAAGCGGAATAATCTGAGCCATCAAAGCGACATGTTCATGGTGTTGAAAATTTCTGGCCTTATCCATAAAATTCTCAATCGTCACATGGATATTGTCCAAAATGTCAAAGAAGCGCGAAGCAGCCAGATCCGACTCTCCCAATTCAAAACGGGATAACTGGGAGGTCGAGCAAGCTTCTCCTGCAGCTTCTTTTAACGAATAATTCTTACTTATTCGAAATTCACGAAAAACTTTTCCAAGATCTTCCATCTATTCCACCTGCTCTAACAGTTCTGCCCACTCTTCCAGAACCGCTTCCTGCTGGACAGTTAGTTGGTCAAGCTCACTTTGCAGTTGAACTAAATCCTCTGCATTATTGGTGTTATGCATGGTTTCGGTGATGGCTTGGATTTTTTGATCCAACTCTTCCATCTCCGCTTCCAATTGCTCAATGCGACGAGTGATTTTACGGAGTTCTTTTTGGTTTTGCTTTTGTAAGTGATAGTCATTGCTGACGACTTCTTCCGTTGATGAAGCGGGTTCAGCTTCTGCTTGCGCTGCAGCAAGGGCCTCTAACTCTGCTTTTTTCTCCAGATAATAATCATAATCTCCTAGGTAAAGAGTCGAGCCCTCTTCTGAGAGTTCTAAGACTTGTGTCGCCACCCGATTGATAAAGTAGCGGTCGTGGCTGACAAAGAGCAGGGTCCCATCAAAATCAATCAAGGCATTTTCCAGCACTTCCTTGCTATCGATGTCCAAGTGGTTGGTCGGTTCATCGAGAATCAAGAAATTGTTATTCTCCATGGACAGTTTAGCCAAAAGTAGGCGCGCCCGCTCTCCACCTGACAACATGCCGACAGTTTTCTTGACATCATCGCCTGAGAAAAGAAAGGCTCCTAGGCGATTGCGAATTTCTACTTCTGGTGTCAGTTTAAAGTCATTCCAGAGCTCATCCAAGACACTATTGTGAGGGGTTAGCTTACTTTGGGTCTGGTCATAGTAGCCCACCTCGACATTGGCTCCAAAACGGGCTTCCCCCTTGATAAAAGGAATCTGCCCGACGATGGACTTGATAAGAGTCGATTTCCCAATCCCATTTGGTCCCACAATAGCAACCGCATTCATCTTGCGGATATCCAAATTAATAGGCTCGGACAGGATTTGATCGTCATAGCCGACAGCTGCCTCTTCTACTGTCAAAACGACATTGCCAGAGGCCTTATCAGAATGGAAGGTCATATGGGCAGACTCGGTCCCAGCTTCGGGCTTGTCTAGGCGCTCCATTTTTTCCAACTGCTTGCGACGAGACTGAGCCCGCTTGGTGGTCGACGCCCGCACCAAATTACGGTTGACAAAGTCTTCAAGCGCTGCAATTTCTTTTTGTTGCTTCTCGTAGTTCTTGGCTTCGGTCAGGAGTTTTTGCTCTTTTTGCTCGACAAAACTGGAGTAATTGCCGACATAGCGATCTAAAGAATGCTTGGTCAAGTCCAGTGTAATGGTTGCGACCTTATCTAGGAAATACCGGTCGTGACTGACAATGAGAAGGGCCCCACTATAATTGACCAAGTAATTTTCCAACCAGGCAATGGTCTCAATATCCAAGTGGTTGGTCGGCTCGTCCAATACCAAGAGATTTGGCTTTTCCAAGAGCATTTTGGCCAGAGCCAGACGGGTATTTTGCCCACCAGATAACTCTTCAATCTTCATCTGCCACATGGACTCATCAAACTTGAAGCCGTTTAGAATAGCTCGGATATCTGCCTCATAGGTGAAGCCACCAGCTTGACGGAATTCTTCCGATAGCCGGTCATAATCCTGCATGAGTTTGTCCAAGTCAGCCCCTGTTTTTTCCCCCATCTCCAGCTCCATCTGCCGCAAACTTTTCTCCGTCTTACGAAGATCGTCAAAGACATGAAGCATTTCATCGTAGATGGTATTGGACGACTCAAAGCGACTATCCTGGGCTAGATAGGAAAGAGAAAGGTCCCGTTTTTTATTGATTTCCCCAGAAGTCGGCTCTTCTTCTTCGACCAAGATTTTTAAGAGCGTGGACTTACCGGCTCCGTTCTTTCCAACCAGGGCAATCCGGTCCCGTTCATCCACTTGCAGGCTGATATTATCAAAAAGAACCTCCCCTGCAAAAGAGCGTTCAATTTTGTTGGCTTGTAAAATAATCATGTCCCTATTTTACTATCTTTTTACGGATTAAACAAGGGAAGACGAAGCATCAAAAAAATCCCGAGCCCCTTGAGGCCCAGAACTTTTAGCAAGTATTTTAAAACTCATTCTTCCTTGTATAATTGCCGGACTGCTTCTACATCTGAATCCTGGATACTGTAGAAAGAGCCAGCTGGTTGCATAACCGATTCTCCATCTGTGTGGTCCAACCCAATCGCATGGCCTAGCTCATGCTCAGCTGTATTGACAATCCGATCATAACTATAGTTATAGACGTAATTTAACAGATAATGGCGATTGAGGCGAACTGTGATGTGGGTGAACCGATTGGTTAAGAGGTTAGTTTGAGAGGCAGTCTCTCCTGCTGCAGAAACAGATGCGTTGTCCATCTCGGTCAAGACCACATTGGCCTCTTTTTCATTTGTGACCAGCTTGAAAGTAAAGGCACCTGTTTGGTTCCAAGCCTCAATGGCATCCCGATAGGCTTTTATAAAAGTTTGACTGATATTGGGATCTAGATAAACCGTAGCCTCTGCTTTTTCCCAGCGAGCACCACTATGCTCATGATTGTCCGTCTGCGTCGTCTGTGAGCTAGGTGCCATCCCAAAGCGCGATACAAAGCCCTGATCGCCAAATAAATTTCCAACCTGATAGACCACTTTTTGCGCAGCTCGTCCAACCCCATCCATACCAGAACTAGGAGAATCTGTGAAATAGATAATCCCCACTAAAATTAGAAAACTGATCGCAATTGTCCAGAAAAATCCCCAAAAGAGACTCCAAGCCATGCGAAGGCTTCCTCTGACAAATCGAAAAATGGTTCTCATACATTCTCCTTTCTCTTAAAGAAGGTATGCAATTGTAACACCTCATGCTTAAAAAAAGCTTAAGCAAATCCACTTTCCAGCTTATTGATGAACGGTTACTTTTCCTGTCTGGTAATCCAGGCTCATTCCACTTTGAACATTGGGAACAAAGACATTGAACTCAAGGGTCCCGTCACTCGATTTGGCTTCGATCTGAGAACCTAAAGGAATCAGATCTTCCGGCTGATTGTAGATCAAAGTGACCCGATAGCGGACCCGCTTGTTCTTATCTAGTGCTTTTCGAACCAGGGTCTCATAGTAGTTTTGACCAGTGGAATGAGGATCATTGGCTTGATTGGACCAAGCCGTTTGCACGGCGATATTTTTGGGATTGCTAGTAGAGGCGTCAAAGCCTTTGAGATTGCCGATCAAGGCGTAACCCAATAGATGACCTCTATCCACAGCATGGTCGTACTCGCCTGACAGATTATGAACCTGATGCCAACCTGCAGGTTTCCAATCGGTTAGGCCATTTCCTGTTGCATCGCGATCTCTGTACTGACGAGTCGCCTTGCTCATGATGGCATTGGCAACTGTCGGAACAGTCTTTCCATTCACTTCTTTTGTCTTGTTATCCGCATAGGGTTGACTAGCCACACTGGCATCCAAATCTGTTCGATTGCCCTTAACGACAAAGGCTCCAGCTCCATTCCATTCTATGTCATTTCCTAATTGTGAACGAGCAGATTTCGTTAGTACAGAGCTAGCTAACTCTTTACTAGGTGTTTCTTGTTGGCTACTAGTCACCACCGAAACAACCTGATCTGTCGCTTCTTTTACCGTCGGTTGATTAAAATAATAGCCCCCGATAGCCAGGGCTGTTGCCACCACAAAACCTGCTAAGGTTTGTTTGGTTCGTTTGGTTACTGTTTGTTTTGTCATGCCTCTCTCCAAAAAAGAGCAGCGCTAGATGGGTCACTGACTCGATTCGCTGCTCTCCTTTTTACTCAATGTTATTTAAATCTTATTTGCCTGTTAGCTTTCCAATGATTTCTGACCAGGTATCCGGAGAGAGAATGGACCATGGATTTTTTCCATCGCCAATCACTCCATAGCCAATGACCAAACCAATTGCAAAAATGATAATGCCAATCACAGCCAACAGAAGGACAATTCCTAGCTGTTTTCCAACATAGCGAAGATTAGTTTTCATCGTCTTCTTCCTCTACACGTTTCACGTCTGCACCTAGTGCCACCAATTTCTCATGGAATTGATAATAACCACGGTCTAAGTGACTTAATTTGCTGACCTTTGTTTCTCCTTCTGCCACTAAGCCCATCAAGACCAAGGTTGCACTTGCTCGTAAATCGGTCGACATGACCTCTGCACCCTGGAAGCTTTCGCCTCCTACAATGCGAGCTGTATCCCGCATAATATCTGAGTGAACGCCCATTCGACGCATTTCTTCCAAATGCTGGAAGCGATTCTCAAAGACCGTTTCAATCATGGTGGACTCACCCTTAGCCATGGCCATCAAGGCTGTGAATTGAGCCTGCATATCAGTTGGGAATCCTGGGTAGGGAAGAGTTTTAACGGTCACTGGATGAAGTTTACTGATATCGGATTGAATCCGAATCCCATTTTCTTCTTCGGTGACCGTCACGCCCATCTCCTGCATCTTAGACAGCAGCGGACGATTGTGTTCCCAAATAGCATCTTCGATCAAGACATCTCCACCCGTCATGGCTGCCCCAACCATAAAGGTTCCAGCTTCGATACGGTCTTGCACAACATTGTGGTCCGCCCCATGCAAACTCTCCACTCCGACTATGGTTAAGGTCTCTGTTCCTGCCCCCTTGACATTAGCACCCATTTTATTCAGCAAGAGTGCTAGGTCAACAATTTCAGGTTCTCGAGCTGCATTTTCAATTACAGTGACTCCATCTGCCAAGGTTGCGGCCATCATAATATTTTGTGTCGCACCTACAGAAGGGAAATCCATATAGATATGCGCTCCATGAAGTCGGTCTGCTTTCGCTTCGATATAACCGGCCGTTTGTGTAATTTCAGCTCCCATAGCTTCCAGACCTTTCAGGTGGAGGTCTATCGGACGACTACCGATCGTACAGCCTCCAGGCATGGAGACTTTAGCATGGCCATTGCGTGCCAAGACAGGACCCAAGACAACGATAGAGGCCCGCATCTTGCTCACATACTTATAAGGTGCTTCCTCTGATAATTTTTCTTGCGCATCTACGACAACCGTATTTTCTTCTTCATTGAAGGTCACTTGTGCATTCAAGCCACGAACGACATTGTTCATTGTGAAGACATCTGATAAAACAGGGACATTTTTTAAGGTTGTCACGCCCTCACTTGCAAGGACTGTTGCAGCAAGAAGCGGAAGGACAGCATTTTTTGCTCCTTCGATTTTGACAGTTCCAACTAGTCGATTATTTCCACCATTAACGATTATTTTTTCCATACGGGATTGTTCTCCAATTTCTTAAAGTCACGACTTCTATCATACCATATTTTTGATAAAATGTGGCTAGAATTGGCCAATAAAAATCTGCCGACTCATCTCATACACGCTGATAAAAAATGAGCTAGCTATATAGCCGATTCCAATGCTGAGCATCAGGATCAAAAAACGGATTTTAACAGCATTTTCAGTACTTACTTTTAAAAACTTTTCCCATTGAACCAGGTTCAACAATAGGTAATAGGCAAAAAAGATAAACAATAAATGGCTTGAAAAGTTAAAAATCATTTGGATCATACAGCTATTATACCATATTTGATTCTCACTTTCTTCTTTTGATTCTCACTCAACAAAAATAAGGCGAGGACAAGACCTCTACCTTATTTTTTAATATGTTATAAACGATTTCCGACATTAATCCGGTTAATGGCGCGTTGAAGAGCAATTTTAGCACGACGTTCCATATCAACCGAATGCTGATCTTTGGCTTCTTCAATCGCTTTTTCAGCTCGCAGTTTGGCACGTTCTGCACGACTAATGTCGATATCTCGAGCACGTTCGGCAGAATCGGCAACAATGGTAATGACATTATCTGCTACTTCGATAATCCCCCCATTGACTGCAATCCAATCAATATGTTTGTCATCGTCGACACGACGAACCTTTACTTGGTCTACAGCCAAAACCGCAATGGTATTGATATGATGAGGTAAAATCCCTAATTCACCATCAATTGTCTTGACAGATACAAATGCGGCATGATGATCATAAACCAGTCCATCCGGTGTAACGATTTGGACGTTCATTTGACTCATCTTTCACCTCTTCTTAGAATCCCATTTTTTCAGCTTTGGCAATCACATCTTCGATCGATCCAACACCACGGAAGGCATCTTCAGGAAGATGGTCATATTTTCCGTCCAAGATTTCTTTAAAACCACGAACAGTTTCTGCAACAGGTACGTATGAACCAGGTTGACCGGTAAATTGTTCGGCCACGTTGAAGTTTTGTGACAAGAAGAATTGGATCCGGCGAGCACGAGCAACCAAGGTCTTTTCTTCGTCAGACAATTCATCCATCCCCAAGATCGCAATGATATCTTGCAATTCATGGTAACGTTGAAGGACGCGTTTGACCTCAGAAGCTACTGCATAGTGTTCTTCTCCTACGATTTCTGGAGAAAGGGCACGTGAGCTTGATGCCAATGGGTCCACCGCAGGGTAGATCCCCAATTGTACCAATTTACGTTCCAAGTTAGTTGTTGAATCCAAGTGGGCAAAGGCGGTTGCTGGCGCTGGGTCTGTATAGTCATCGGCTGGCACATAGATGGCTTGGATGGAAGTAACAGAACCTTTCTTGGTTGACGTAATCCGTTCTTGCAATTGCCCCATTTCAGTTGCCAAAGTAGGTTGGTAACCAACGGCTGAAGGCATCCGTCCCAAAAGGGCTGATACTTCAGATCCGGCTTGAGTGAAACGGAAGATATTGTCGATAAACAAGAGAACGTCCTGACCTTCGACATCACGGAAGTATTCCGCAATGGTCAAACCAGTCAAAGCAACACGCATCCGTGCTCCAGGTGGCTCATTCATTTGTCCAAAGACCATGGCTGTTTTTTCAATAACGCCAGATTCTTTCATTTCCCAGTAAAGGTCATTTCCTTCACGTGTCCGTTCCCCAACACCGGTAAATACAGAAATACCACCATGTTCTTGGGCAATATTATGGATTAATTCTTGAATCAAGACGGTCTTCCCAACTCCGGCACCACCGAAGAGTCCGACCTTCCCACCTTTCAAATAAGGGGCCAAGAGGTCAATGACCTTGATCCCTGTTTCAAGAATTTCTTCTGAAGTAGAGAGCTCGTCAAAGGATGGAGCTTTTTTGTGGATGGAGTCACGAGGAGCATCCTCAGCAAAAGGTTGATCCAAGTCAATGGTATCTCCAAGAACATTGAAGACACGTCCCAAGGTTTCTTTTCCGACAGGAACAGAGATTGGACGACCTGTGTCCAAGACTTCCATTCCACGTGTTAAACCATCGGTTGATTCCATGGCGATGGTCCGTACGACCCCATCACCAAGTTCCAAAGCTACTTCAAGAACGACTTTTGATTTTTGTTGGTCATTTTTATAGACTACAAGCGCATTATTGATCTCAGGAAGTTTATCTCCAACGGAAAAGGCAACGTCTACGACGGGACCTACGACCTGAGAAATTTTGCCTAAACTCATGTCATTCTCCTATTCTAAGTAATTTCTACTGCTCAAAAGTTCTCTTTCGAGCATCTGTTTTTGTATTTAAAATTGTATCCGACAACTATTCAAGGGCGCTAGCACCAGCAACGATTTCGGTAATTTCTTGTGTAATCGCTGCTTGACGAGCACGGTTGTATTGAATCGTTAATTCATCAATGACTTTCTTGGCATTGTCTGTTGCAGTTTGCATAGCCATCATCCCAGCAGCATTTTCAGCTGTTTTAGCATCAATAATGGCACCATAGATCATGCTTTCAGCAAATTGAGGGAGCAATTGATCCAAAATGGCATCTCGACTAGATTCCAATTCTAGATTCAATGCATAGTCCTCATCCGCTTCATTGGGGTCCAAATCAATAATTGGAAGCATTTGTTCCACCCGCATTTGACTCGTCAAACTGTTGACGTGGTGGTTGTAACAGACATACAACTCATCAAACAAACCTTCTTGATACATTTGGACTGTTTTCGAAATGATCTTGCGAACTTCCTTAAAGCTAGGCTGATCAGGCAAACCACGCAATTCATAAACCGGCTGAATCCCACGGGCACGGAAGAAATCCGCACCGACGCTTCCAATACAGATCACTTCAAAGTCATCTCCAGTTGGATGGTATTCTGCCTTCATTTCCATCATGGTTTTAAGGATGGAGGCATTATACCCCCCGACCAAACCACGATCAGATGTAATCACGATATAAGCTGTCTTTTTTACCGGGCGACTCACCAACATCGGATGGGACTTGGCATTTTCTGTTTCATGGCCATGGAGCAAGTCTGTTAAGAGCTTACGAACCTTAGCAGCATAAACCTGAAAATCCTTGGCTGCCTGCTCAGATTTCCCGAGTTTAGCAGCAGAGACCATCTGCATGGCATTGGTGATTTGACTGGTGTTTTTTGTGGATGCAATTTTATTTTTAATATCATTTAATGAAACTGCCATCTTCCACTCCTATTTCTATTTGAAATTTGACTGGTTGACAAATTCAGTAAGGGCTGCATCCAGTTCTTCTTCTGCTGGAAGATCATGTGTCGAACGAATCGTCTCAAAGATTTGATGATAATGTGCTTCAAAGTAATCAAACAACTCTTCTTGGAAACGAAGAATGTCGTCTACTGGAACACTATCTAAGAAACCATGAGTCAAGGCATACAAGATCACGACTTGTTTTTCAACTGTCAATGGTTCATGAACAGGTTGTTTCAAGACTTCCACTGTCCGACGACCACGGTTCAATTTCGCTTGAGTGGCCGCATCCAAATCACTACCAAATTTCGTGAAGGCTTCCAACTCACGGTAGGAAGCGAGGTCGATACGAAGGGTACCAGCAACCTTCTTCATAGCCTTGATTTGAGCAGATCCACCAACCCGGGAAACAGAAGATCCGGCATCAATGGCTGGACGAATACCGGCATTGAACAAACTATCTTGCAAGAAGATTTGTCCGTCTGTGATCGAAATCACGTTGGTTGCGATATAAGCGGAGATGTCCCCTGCTTGGGTTTCAATGATTGGAAGAGCTGTAATAGAACCCCCACCCAATTCATCCGAAACTTTCGCAGAACGTTCCAACAAACGGCTGTGGAGATAGAAGACATCCCCTGGGAAGGCTTCACGTCCTGGTGGACGACGAAGAAGAAGGGACAATTCACGGTAGGCTACGGCTTGTTTTGACAAATCATCATAGACGATCAAAACGTGTTTACCGTTATACATGAACTCTTCTGCCATGGCAACCCCAGCATAAGGTGCCAAGTAGAGCAATGGAGATGGTTGAGAAGCCGAAGCAGTTACCACAATCGTATAATCCATAGCTCCGTATTTACGGAGAGTTTCTACTTGCGTACGAACTGTTGATTCTTTTTGACCAATCGCCACGTAGATACAGATCATGTCTTGACCCTTTTGGTTCAAGATGGTATCAATGGCAATCGAAGTTTTCCCTGTTTGACGGTCCCCGATAATCAATTCCCGTTGGCCTCGTCCAATTGGAACGAGGGCATCAATGGCTTTCAAACCTGTTTGGAGTGGTTCTGAGACAGATTTCCGTTGCATAACGCCAGGAGCTGGTGTTTCAACTGGACGAAATTTATCTGTCACAATCTCACCCAAACCATCCACTGGTTGGCCAAGTGGGTTGACAACACGCCCAATCAAGGCATCCCCTGCTGGGACTTCCATGATTTTACCCGTACGACGGACAGAATCCCCTTCACGAATATCTGTAAAATCACCCAAAATGATGATCCCGACATCCGTTGTTTCCAAGTTTTGAGCCATCCCGTATGAGCCATTTTCAAAGATCAACAACTCACCACTCATTGCGTTTTCAAGCCCATGAGCACGGGCAATCCCGTCACCAATGTAGGTTACAACACCTGTCTCAGTGACGTCAAAGTTTGGCTGGAAATTTTCAATTTGTTGCTTAATTAAAGCGCTGATTTCTTGTGCGTTAATCGCCAAAATTCACACCACTTTCTATTTCAATTTAGATTTTATGACTTGCAATTGGTGTTTGAGACTGGTATCCAATGTTTTATGATTGGCTGTCACGACAAAACCACCAATTAAATCTGGATCGATCTTTTGTTGGATTGAGCGAACCTGAATGCCAAATTTTCTTTCGATAATGGGTACTAGCTTTTGCTCTTGAACAGGATCCAAACCAGCAACTGTCGTAACAGTGACGACAAATGCGTTGCTCAACAGTTGAATCTGATCCAAACAAATCGTTACAATGTCATAAAATAAGGCTTCACGATGATTGAGAATAACCACTTCAATCAAATGGTCGAGTAATTGTGAATCCGAGGGTTGAAAAAGTCTTAGACTTTTTGCTTTCTCTTCATCCTCTACACCGATATGAGCTAAGAAGTTAGCAAGTCCAGTCTCCTCAAAAATGCCCTTGATTTGGGTCAATTTTTCAAAGACAAGATCTTGTTCTCCTTTTTCAAAGACCAATTGAACAAAAGGCTGGGTATATTTCTCAATCACCATCAGTTGCTTTTTGTCCATTAGGCTTCTCCTAATTCATCAAGATAGCGATCGATCAGTTGGCGTTGACCTTCAGCATCCAGCTGTTGGCTCAACAATTTGCTGGCAAGATTGACAGTGAGATCTGCCACATCGCCTTTGATACTGTTCAATGCTTCTTCTTTGTTGTGCGCAATTTCTTGTTGCGCTTTTTCTTTCAAACGTACAGCTTCTTGAGTGGCTTCTGAAAGGATTTGCGATTTGTTCTTTTCCGCAGTTTCCTTTGCATTTTCGACGATAGACGCAGCTTCTTTGCGGCTACCTGCCAACTCTTCTTCACGTTTACTTGCCAGTTCCTCAGCTTTTTGACGAGCTGATTCTGCTCCATCAATATCATCTGTAATCTTTTTGGCACGCGCTTCTAAAATTCCATTGATATTGTTCCATGCAAATTTCTTTATTAAAAAGATTAATAATAGGAAGGAACCAGCAATGAGAATAAAGTTACCAATAATTTCACTCATTGATACATGCATTCTTCTACTCCTCCTCTACTTACTCTTCGCCATTAATTTTCTTACCAATATAGATTGATGACAACATGGTAAACACATAGGCTTGGATACATGAAATGAAAATTGAAAATGCAGTCCATGCCATGCTACCAATAAAGGCAAATGGATACCAATAGAAAGCTTGGTGTGATAAGTTCACGAGCAAGCTTGCTAATACCTCACCCGCAAAGATATTTCCGAAGATCCGAAGTGCCAAGGAGGCAAAGTTCGTTAATTCTTCCAAAATATTCATGGGGGTCATAAATCCAGGTGTCACAAAAGCCTTTAAATATTCCTTCACACCACGTCGGCGAATTCCTTCTACATGGGCGATCAAGGTGATCAAAAATGAAAAGGCAAAGTCATAACCCAGGTTAGCGGTTGGTGATGTCCACAAATTGTAACCATTGGTCGTTTCGATTTTAGCCATCAATCCAATGTTATTGGCCACTAAAAGAAATAGGAAAAGAACAAACAAGAACAAGGAATAGTCCTTTATATAATGTTCCCCAATATTTCCTTTGGTGAAGCCTACGACAAAGTCATATGCGTATTCCAGCACATTTTGTTTGCCCTTTGGTCGGATCGTCATTTTACGGCTGGCCCAATAAATAAAGCCAAAAACCACTAAAACAGCAATCAAGGTCATAGCAAGTAGGGTCAAATTAAAAGTTACAGGTCCAAGAGTTATCGTTGGAGTGATACTTTCTTCCAAGTTTTGACACCTCCTTTTCTAAAATAGAAGTGCTTATTTGATAATGAAGGCCATAACCAAGGTTACGAAGAAAGTACCTTCGACAAAGGCAACACCAAGAATCAAGAGGCTACGCAATTGACCAATAATTTCTGGTTGACGAGACGCAGATTTCAATAAGCTGCTCATCATCAAACCTTCTGCCAGTGATACACCAAAACAGGCTAAACAAAGACCTAAAAATGTTAAATTCATGATGAATTCTCCTTTTATTAATTTTACCTCCTTAGTTTACTCCTAAAAGATATAATAGTCAAATATTTCCTAGAAAAGAAAGCGTTTTTGTTAAATTACGTTATTTTTTTAATATGATAATTTTTCCGATCTACGATTGATTCCTTTTAATTTTTAGACACTTTGTCCACCTCTATTCATTTTTTCTTCTAAAAAACTCTCACCTGCTCAGCAGATGAGAGAATTCAATTATTTAAAGATAGAGGTTTTGAAACTGTCCGTTTGTTGTAGCAATTTCCTAAAGATTTTTTCTTTCAGTGCAACCGTATTGTCAAATTTGACAGAACCGTTACTTAGAGTAGCCTTATCTTTATCCACTGCATCAGCAAATGCACGTTTCAAGTCTTCATAGCTACTGTACGTTTTACCATCGATGTCAATAGCCTGAAGTCCATTTTTGGCACTTGTCACAACTTCATTAAAGTAAGCTTTCTTCCAGTCTTCAAGGTTACTGAATCTTCCATCAGAAATCTTGCTAATGATGAAGTCATCTCCTAGAGTGGCATGTCCAGCTTGTTTGGATTCTTGTTTATACTTGTTCGAAGCATAACCCAGGAATCCTTTTTCATAGCCATAATAACCCCAAATCCTGAAAGTATTGTGTTTGAAGGACATGGCTCCAGGAGCCCCTTCACTGGTGTTCCCACCATAGATCCCTGTCATCATCGGCACGGTCACATAGGCTGAACCAAAGTCTGATGGATTATAGACTCCATTTCCAGGACCACGGTTGGTCATAAAGTTGTTAGTAATGAGGTCATCTACCGTATGCAAGGCGATGGCTTTTTCCTCATCACTCAACGGTCGAACCTTATCGAATTGATTCTTGGTGTTAGCTCCTCGGTATTGTTTATCAACCTTCTTGAACCAAGCATTGTTTAAGTCCTTACTATGTTTGTCCAATACAGCTTCTCCTTCTAGGTAATCTAGAAGCATGAGCGTATCGTTATAACCTTTCATGTAGCGATCAATCTCATCACGTGATTGAAGATCGTTTGGATTGGTATTGTACCATTGGTTGCCATCGTTCGGACGTTCATAGGCCATGTTGAGACCTAGGGCCTTGTATTCCCCATTTGGATTGGATACAGATGGTGTTTGAAGCATTCCTTGAGCAAAGGCTTCAATATCTGTTCCTTCGCGGTGTCTCCACCCACCTAAGTAAACCATACGGTCATTGACGTGCGTCGTTTCGTGCGTAAAGGCAGACACCCCAAAGTCACTGATCATATCGGTCACCATGAAGAAGACAGAGTCGTCTTTATATGGATTTCCGTAAATTCGAGCTACAGCCCCCATGCGCCAATCTGTCGCATGGTAACGATCGGTAGGCCCGTACAATTCACGGATTGGAGCCACATCTTTGCCACTGTTGGTATGACCATAGCGATCTGTACTGATGCCCTTATAGTTTTGGTTATCGAGAACAGGGGTCGGCACCATATTCTTGCTCTTCAGGAGCTGATTGCGAACCTTATCCGTTGCTAGACGTGACCAAAAATCTAGGTAATTCTGTTGTCCTTTAGCCACCTTGTCAATTTCGGCCTTGAAGGCAGTTCGTTCCGCTTCCGTATTTTTACCATATTTCTCAAAGGAACTGTAGGCCATGGTATTGTAAGTTGAAATCAAGAACATATGGGCATCTTTTAAGTTCAAGAGTGGCAAGATCATTTTACCGTGAACATCATTGTTTAAGCCCTCATAGGCTCTATGCTTAGCTGATGCGAAGGTTGGATTGGTCGTCTCAGGCTCCACAATATAGACATTGTCTTTGGTTGCTTTGATGAACCAATCATTCAAGTCTCTATCACTTGTAAAGAGTTCCATATTGTATTGCAAGAAGTCATTAAGATTTCCAGAAAGAGTCGATTTAGCCACGACTTCACGGAAGGCATCGTGGGTACGAGTCCCTTTGATATAGTCTTCTTTTGAACCGATTTCAATCAAGCGGTCTAAGACATCAACATTCTTCCCATAGAAATCTGGCTTGAACAACATGAGTTGCTTGATATTCAAGTTATCAAACTTCACTCCGTAATAACGATTGAGATAAGAAAGACCCAGGAGAACCGCTGCCTTGTTATCCTCAATTTTCTTGATAAGCGCCCGTTTGGCAGCCTCATCTGTGTTTAATTGATGATCCTCATTTTCAACCAACTGTTTTACAAAGTGAGTCAGATTATCCTTCACCTCTTTGAAGGATTCTTCCAGATAGAGGTTCTTAATAGCATTGACTTTGTTAGGTCCTGTTCTTCCTAGATGTGTGTAAATAGGGTCTGATTGCAATTCGATTGGATTTAATGTTTCAACAATGGCGCTAATGAGATCCGTCCGGTCCTTGTCCACCATATTCGGTGTGTAGACTACTTCACCAAGTTCTGCTACACTGTACTCTTTGACTTGTTTGACTTTTGAATCTTTCGGTGAAATGCTAAAGATATCTTTTGTCTTATCCGAGTAATGGATCAGAATGTGGTCGGCATCAGCTAGTTCAGTGACAAAATCATTGCCCTTCATAGCGGTCACAGACAAGACTTCCTTGGTCAAGAGAGGACTCGTTGCAGCCAATTTATTCCCTTGGTCGACAATCCATTCTTTGTTGTAGAATGGTTGCAATTTAGCAATATTGCGGTAAGCTAACTCACGAGTCGCATCGTAAGCAGTGATGGCCTTGTATTGATCGTCTTTGCTAACAAGGTGATTGAGCCTATCTTCAATCGGTTTGTCGCTGGTGAATGTATTAGCAGTAATCCCCATTGCTTCAATTTTATTCTCAGCTTCTGCAAGGGAAATGCTAGGGATTTTACGAGAGTTGTTATAGGTTTTCTTACCTTCACTCACGCCCTCCACACTGTAATTGCGTTTGGTTCTTGAGTAAGTAAAGTAATCATCTGCGTCGATATCCGAATGCCCGAAGACCATCTCACCTGTTTTGACTTTCATCATGGTGATGTTGTCTTCAATAGCCCCCAAGGCCCAGTTGGTCCCCAGTAAGCCACCAGATTGAACCGCTTCTTTCAGTTCGATTGAACCTTTAGCAACTGAATTTCTGAGAACTCCTTCTCTACCTAACGTATTGTTATTTCCACCATTTTGAGAAGAATAAACTAAACCTGCAGCTTTGGCTTTGTTACCAGTGATTTCAGCATCAACGTAAGCTTTTTCAACGACACCTTTCCAGTTCTCACCAACAACACCCGCTAGATAGCCACCTTTGTTGCCAGCAGCATGCAGTTTCCCGATAAAGGCAACATTGCTGACCTTCCCGCTACCATCAATTTTATTGACAATTCCTGCTACGTCATTGTTCCCGACAACACTTCCTATTACTTTAACGTTCTCAACAGTTGCATTGTTTTTGATGACACCTGCGATTGGTGCTACTCGATCTGTCCCAGGTAGGTCAATATTGACATTTTCAAGCAAGAGATTCTTAACCGAGCCACCTTCGATGTTACCAAATAATGGTCTTGTAATGTTATGGATGGCAAATGTATTTCCATCCGTACTTTCCAAAATTCCCTTGAAGGCATTGGTTACATAGGATTTTCCTGCTGGCTGGACATTAGTCGCATTCATATTGCTACCCAGTTTAAAGGTGCCAGTCGGATTGGCTTGCATAGCTTTTACAAGTTCGTTGAAATTGTAGTAGACATCACCTTCATGTGCTTTGGGTTTCGCAATATAGTGGACATAGTCCTCACTGAACTGGTTGTCCGCAGTCCGTTGAATGAGATCAGGAGCTTTGGCTGTTACTTTGTATAGGGTCACGCCATCTACCGTTACTTCTTCAATTTTATCAACGGCTAGTTTTGTAACCTTATTATCATGGGTGGTGACCTTTAAGTAGTAAGGCTTAACATTCGATGGTTTTTCAGACAAGAGACTACTATCGGTCTCATTTCCTTGGTCATCCACACTGATTAAGCTTGTTTCCTTAATATTTTTGACTTCGACTTTTTTAAGGTCGATTCTCAGTGGTTCTTCCTTAAGAACTTCTTCTTCGTCCCCATTTCCACGGTCATACACCATGGTCGTTGCGAGCGTATAATCCTTGTAGTAGTCCAAGTCCGCTAAAGCAGCTGCCAAGTCCGTCTCTGAAAGGGTCAGGGTTTTCACCACTTGATCACCCTTCTTCAATACAGCCTGGATGGACTTGATGGTCACACCGTCTGGTTTGTCCAAACGATAAGTAGCTTTAGCACTGCGCTTCAATTCTTCCTTATCGACCTGGGTCAAGGTCAAGGTTGGCTTGTCAAGTTCTTTGGCCCCTTGTTGAATGATCTGATCTTGCGCCTGTTCAACTACTTCTTCAGAAATCGTAGGAGCATCCGCCGTTTTACCCCCCTTGATGGTCTTGTAAACCTTGGTGATTTTCTTCTTCCCATTTTTACCGGCTTGAGAAACCCTTTCTGATCCTTTTAGCAAGGTGGCATCTTGTTCGGTTACCGTCTTAAATGGAATTTCCTCATACGAAACATCCTCTGTTTGGCCTTCAATCGCCTTAGTCCCACGACTAATTTTTTCTGTCACAGGAGCTTTTACCGTTTCAGTTGTCGTGCTCACGGGCTCGCCAATCTTCTCACCATTGACCGTCTTATAAACACGACGAATCTCCTGACTACCAGCCTCGCCTTTCTGAAGAAGGCTTTCTTCATCGGTGTAACGATTGGCATCCGTTACATACTCTGTTTCATATGGAAGGATTACCGTTTCTGTCTCTGTTACCGTCCCTTCCGTAACTTGATAGGTTGGATTATCCGGTTGAACGGGAGCTTCTCCCACATGGCCTTCTTCTTGTGTCCCTTTTGCTTCCACCACACCTGTATAGGCTGGAGTCTCCGGTTGAATAGGAGCTTCTCCGACATGGCCTTCTTCCTGCGTTCCCTTAGCTTCCACCACACCTGTATAGGCTGGAGTCTCTGGTTGAACAGGAGCTTCACCGACATGGCCTTCTTCCTGTGTTCCCTTGGCTTCTACCACGCCTGTATAGACTGGGTTCTCCGGTTGAACTGGGGCTTCGCCGACATGGCCTTCTTCTTGTGTCCCCTTGGCTTCCACCACACCTGTATAGGCTTGATTCTCTGGTTGAACAGGAGCTTCGCCGACATGGCCTTCTTCTTGTGTCCCCTTAGCCGTTACAACTGGAGAAGGGCTGGGTTGAGGGGTTGGTTGGGCATCTTCTTTTGTCCCAACAGCAAGAATTTGTGAAACTGGTTCTTTGGTGACCTTGCTTTCGACTACTCTGCGAACTTCTTGTCCATCTACCACACTCACTTCCGTCAATATGGTACGCTCCCCATTTTGGCCAGCAGTCAGCACCTTGGTTTGCCCTTTGGCTAATGTAGGATCAGCTTGCTTGACGGTTTCAAATGGCACAGGCTCAGTAGAGACTTCCAGGCTTGGTTTTTTAACTTGAGGAAAGGCTGGAGCGACTTCTGGCGTCACACGCGCTTGTGCTTCCACTTGTGGAATACCTGTACTTGTTTTGATCGTTCCTTCTACAGAAGGTTTCGTTTCCTGCATAGCCTTTGGCTCTCGTAAGCTCGTCTTTTGGACTGACGGGTAGCGCAGATAGCCCACATAGTCATAGCCATCAATTTGAATCACACCATCTGCAAGATCTTCGCTCGATGCGATCGCAAGATCCTGGTTATAAGCGCGCAAAACTTGATTTTGTAGGGCTGCGACTTCAACTGGAAGTAGAAGACTTTGTCCCATGGCTCCAATCAAAAGGACGCCCATAACCTTCTTTCGGTGCTTTTTAGAAAGTAAGAGGACCGCAAAGGAAGCTGTGGCTAGACTTAACCCAAAAAGAGCGACTTCCTGACTTCCTGTTTGAGGAAGAACCGACTGAGTTGCTTCCTTCTTCTTATAGACGAGATAGAAAGTATCTTCATTTTGATATGCTTCAGGGATTGCATGAATCACCTGTGCTTTTTCTTCAGCAGTCAGCTCTTCTTCTGTCACATATCCTAAGTGCACATGAGCAGGTAGAGTCACCTGATCTGCTTTGACAGGACGAGCTCCTAACAAGCTTCCTCCTAATAAAAAGACTCCAATGGCTACCGGACCAACACCGACAGATAATTTTCGAATCGAATATTTGGTCATTTTTTCAAACGTTTGTTTCGCTTTTTTCATCCTAAAATTCCTATATAGTAATATTTAACCCTCAAGCAAGGACCTGATTGTTTTTAGAGAGGTTGGGATCCTTTCTAGAAATAAGAACCTTCCCGGGATTTTTTACCTTTACCTATCTTATCTTTTTTCTTCTATTTTAGCAAGCTCTAAAACTCAAAAAAATAAACCGTTTTCTTTATAGGAAGAAAGCAACACAAAAAACGCCTCGAAAGGCGTTTGTATTATAGATCTATTTATAAGGATTGGTACAAATCATTGTATCGTTGACTAGCCGTATCCCATGAGAAGTCACGCGTCATAGCTTGCTCTTGGAGACCATACCAAGCCTGTTTGTCATTGTAGTAGACAGCCAAGGCTTCATCAACCGCCCAGTTAAACCAATAACCAGACAAATTATTGAAGCTAAAGCCTGTTCCACTTCCATCAACAGCATTAAACGGTTGAACGGTATCACGAAGTCCGCCGACTTCATGCACCAAAGGAAGGGTTCCATAACGCATGGCCATCATTTGAGAAAGGCCACACGGTTCAAAGCGACTTGGCATCAAGAAGACATCCGACGCTGCATAGATTTCTTGAGCCAATTGGACATCAAATGTGATATTCGCTGAAAGTTTATCTGGGTAGGCTTGACCAAACCAAGCAAAGGCATTTTCAAATCCAGGATCTCCTGTACCGAGCAAAACAATCTGAATATCCTTTTGCAAGAGTTGATGCAACTCTTCTACCACCACATCAAAACCTTTTTGACGTGTCAAACGAGAGACGATCCCAAACAAAGGAACATCATCGCGAACAGGTAGACCAACACGTTCTTGAAGAGCTCGTTTGCTAGCTGCTTTACCTGAAAGATCTGAGAGACTGAAGTGATACGTCAAGAGTGGATCCGTTTCAGGATTATACAGATCTGCATCAATCCCGTTAACAATTCCGGTCACCTTGCCAGACTCCATCCGAAGGATCTGATCCAAGCCACAACCATATTCAGCAGTCATAATCTCATGCGCATAGCTAGGAGAAACCGTTGTTACACGGTCAGCATATAGAATGCCGGCTTTCATCCAGTTCAGGCAATCATTCCACCGAAGCGTTCCATCTGCATAGCGTTCAAATCCAACTCCGAATAGGTCCCACAACATTCCTGGGTCGAACTGACCTTGGAATTCCAAATTATGGATAGTCAATACTGTTTTAATTTCATGATAAGCTTGAATCCAACGGTATTTTTCCTTCAGCAAGAAAGGAATCATCGCCGTATGGTAATCATGGGCATGAAGAACATCTGGAATGAAGTCAACCCGTTCCATCGTTTCTAAAGCCGCGAGCTGGAAGAAGGCGAAGCGTTCTCCATCATCAAAGTCACCATAGACATGACCTCTAAAGAAATAATGTTGGTTATCAATAAAGTAAAAGGTGACTCCATCACGCACAATACGTTTCACACCAACATATTGACTTCTCCAGCCAACCTTGGTCTCAAAATGCAAAACATCTTCGATTTGATCTCCAAACTTAGTCTCTACCATATCATAGTAAGGGAGGATCACGCGCACATCATGACCACTTTTCGCTAAGGATTTAGGAAGAGCGCCAATAACGTCTCCCAATCCGCCTGTTTTAGAAAATGGTGCACCTTCAGCTGCAACAAATAATAGTTTCATTAGACAATATCCTCTGTAACAATCGTTCCTTTTTTAACCACGACAGGTGCTTCTTCTGTCCCACGAATCGTCACACCAGCAGCCACTTCGACACCCTTATCCAGGATGGCATATTCGACGATTGCATTTTCATGAATCACAACACCAGGGAAGAGAAGACTACTGCGGACTTCTGAACCTTCATGAAGGTGTACCCGCCGTGAAACAACGGAGCGTTCAACGGTTCCTTCTACAATACTACCCGAAGCAAATTGAGACGTTTTAATATGTGAAGTCTTGGAATAATACGTTGGTTCTTCATTCTTCACTTTCGTATACACCTTTTGGTTTGGTGAAAAGAGCTTCATGAATTTTTGGTTTTCCAACATATCCAAGTTTGCATGGTAGTAGGATTCAACTGAATGAATATTGGCTAGGTAACCTGTATATTCAAAAGCAAAAGCATTGTATTCCACCGCCAAATCACGCAAGATATAGCGCAATTTTTGTGGGTATTCTTTCTTGGCTTCTTCTTCAATTTTTTCAATCAACCAAGGAGTATCCACAATAAAGACATCTGTCGACATGTTGTAGACTTCGTCAGGATCCTTGCCATCGAAAAGTCTTTGCTCTGTAACATGGTCTGTTTCATCAATTTCCAAGATAGCATTGACTTCAGAGATATTTTGAAGATGCAACTTCTTATAAACCACTGTAATCGGACGGTCAACGCTATTATGCAAGTGGAAAACTTGATTGAGGTCAATATTCATCAAGACATCACAGTTCAAAGCAACTGTTTGGTTGGAACCAGACCGTTTCAAATAGGTCAATAATTGTTGGTAGTATTCTGGCCCTACATTTGTATTTTCAACAGGAGTGTTATAGATTCCGAGGTAATAGTGGCTCAATAAAGTAGACAAGCCCCACTCACGACCTGAACGAATATGGTCAAAGACCGAACTAATATTTTCTTGTTGGAAAATCCCAAAAACACTACGAATACCAGCATTCGCAAGACTAGACAACGGGAAGTCAATCAAGCGGTATTTCCCATCAAATGGTAGAGATGCTACCGGACGATGGCTGGTCAAAGTGGACATATCATGATACCCAACTGTATTTCCTAAAATGGCTGAATATTTATCAATCTTCATCTGTTGCTACCCCCACTTTTTCATTGTAACCGACAACTTGTACTTCCTCTGTTCCATCAATCACGACACCTTCTGCAATGACTGCACCTTCCCCGATAATCGCGCGTTTCACGACAGCTCCTTTACCGATAATGGCATTGCTCATCACGACAGCATCTTCGACAACTGCTCCTTCACGAACTTGAGCTTCTGTTGATAAGATGGAGTGTTTGACTGTACCGTCTACCGAACAACCGTCGACGACAAGAGAATCTTCGACGTGGCCATGTTCCCCAAAGAAGTTCGGTGGAGAAATGAGGTTGCGTGAATAGATTTTCCAGTGACGATCGCGACTATCCAAGGCATTATTTGGATCGATATATTCCATATTGGCTTCCCAAAGAGACTCAATCGTACCAACGTCTTTCCAATAACCATTGAATTCATAAGCATAAACACTTTCGCCTGATTCTAGATACGTTGGAATGACATTTTTACCGAAGTCTGACATATCGATATCACTCTTTTCAGCAGCAACCAACATATTGCGGAGACGAGCCCAGTCAAAGATGTAAATCCCCATGGAAGCCTTGGTAGATTTTGGTTCAGCTGGTTTTTCTTCAAATTCGACAATCCGATTATTGGCATCTGTATTCATGATTCCAAAACGGCTTGCTTCCTTCAAAGGTACATCTAGGACGGCAACAGTTAAGCTTGCATTATTATCCTTGTGCGCTTGAAGCATATCATCGTAATCCATCTTATAGATGTGGTCCCCAGATAGAATCAAGACATATTCCGGATTGATGCTATCGATATAGTCGATGTTTTGAAGAATAGCATGGCTAGTTCCTTCAAACCAACGATTTCCTTCACTAGCTGAATAAGGTTGGAGAATAGACACACCCGTATTGATTCCATCTAAACCCCAGCTGGAACCATTCCCAATATGGCTGTTAAGGGCAAGTGGTTGATACTGTGTAATCACACCAACATTGTGAATTCCTGAGTTGGCACAGTTTGAGAGAGCAAAATCGATAATCCGATAGCGCCCACCAAATTGAACCGCAGGTTTCGCGATGTTTTTGGTTAATTTTCCAAGACGTGTTCCTTGCCCACCGGCAAGAATTAAAGCGAGCATTTCATTCTTCATTGACTACTTCCTCTTTTTAAAGCTTGGACTCCCTTAGAGTCAACCGATCATCATTTTTTATCTGATGTTTTAGATTTCGTTTTGCGAACCTTCCGTTTCACCTTCCAAATGCTAGCTCCTAAAGCCGGCAAAGTAAAGGTCAAAGTTTGTTCATAATCCTTCCACAGTCCATCTTGAGACTGAACTGTCGGATTGTGCTCTTTCCAGACACCTCCCCATTCTTCTAATTCTGTATTCCAAATTTCTTCATAGACCGCTGATATAGGCACACCAATCGTAAAGTCCTTGCGTTCTACTGGTGCCATATTAAAGACGCACACCAAAAGATCACCCTTACGATTTTTCCGGATCATAGACAAGACGCTCTGATCCCGGTTATCTGCATCAATAATCTCTAAGCCATCAAAGCTATCATCAATCTCCCACAATTCCTTGTGTTCTTTGTAGAAATGATTGAGCTGAGAAGTGAAACGACGCATCTTAGCATTCATTTCATCCTCTAGATTGCCCCATTCCAATTGCTCTTCTGACTTCCATTCCAAAAATTGACCAAATTCTGAACCCATAAAGAGTAATTTCTTACCTGGATGGCAAATCTGATAGGTCAAGAGGTTACGGAGTCCAGCAAATTGATTGTAACGATCTCCCCACATCTTATGCATCAAACTCTTCTTACCATGCACCACTTCATCATGTGAAAATGGTAGTAAGAAGTTTTCAGAAAATGCATACATGAAACTAAAGGTTACCAGGTTAAAGTCAAATTTCCGGTAGATGGGATCTTCTTCGTAGAATCGAAGGATATCATTCATCCACCCCATATTCCATTTATAGTCAAAACCAAGTCCACCTTCTTCTTCAGGACCCGTGATCTTTTGACCAGCAGAACTTTCTTCTGCAATCATCATGACATCTGGGTGTTCGTTCTTGATAATCGCATTCAAACGTCTAAGGAAATGAACGCCTTCGTAGTTGAGGTTTCCACCATCAATATTTGGTGTCCATGGACCACTATCGTAGTCAAGATAGAGCATATTGCTCACAGCATCGACCCGAATCCCATCTAAATGATAGGTATCAATCCAAAACTTCAAACTAGAAATCAAGAATGACTGGACTTGATTCTTCCCTAAATCGAAGTTCAAGGCTCCCCATCCGTAGTTATGGGCACGATGTTCATCCTGGTATTCAAAGGTTGGTGTTCCATCATAATAAGCCAAGGCATCATCATTGATAATGAAATGTCCTGGTACCCAATCCACGATCACTCCGATATTGTTGAGGTGGCATTCTTCCACGAAGTCTTGAAACTCTTCTGGGCTACCATAAGTCTGCTCGAGTGCAAAATATCCCATGAGCTGATAGCCCCAACTCAAGCCCAATGGATGGGCCATCACTGGCATAAATTCCACGTGGGTGTAGTTCATCTCTACCAGATACGGAATGAGTTCATCTTTTAGTTGTTTGAAGGTGTAGGAACTGTGATCCTCATTTCGTTTCCAAGATCCTGCATGAACCTCGTAAATATTAACAGGTCGTTCCTTAAAACCAAGTTTTTTACGGCGTGCTCTCCAGAGACCATCTTTCCAGTTTTTCTCTGGAATGGTCTTAATAATAGATCCTGTATTGGGTCTCTTTTCCATCCATAACGCTAGAGGATCGATTTTTTGCACCTGATGACCATTTTGTCGAGTCACCAAATACTTGTATATATCTCCCTCTTTTGCATCGGAACAGAAGACTTCCCAGACGCCTCCTTCATTACGAACCATTGGAATTTTATGAGCTTCCCAATCAGTGAAATCACCAATCAGATCCACCGCCTGAGCATTGGGAGCCCAAACACGGAAGGTAAAGCCTTCTTGTTCTCCCCTTGTTTCCTTGTGAGCTCCTAAGTACTCTTGAAGATGGAAATTATCCCCTCTTCCAAATGTCCATAAGTCTGTGCTTCTATCCATATACTCACCTCTTTATTTTTTGAAAGCGTTTTCTAGTTGTTTTTATTTTACTATAAAATCACTTAATTTTCAAGTTGATTCCTGTAAAATCATGTAAATTTATCAGGAAAAGTTTTTCCATTTTCTTTCCCGAACCTTTTACTTCATTCCTTCGCTTTCCTCCTAATCTTACTTACGATTATACTATATATACGAGGAAAATTAAACAAAAAACCGAACATTTAAATCACTATTTTTATTACTAACTAGTTTATTACGAATAAAATGAACATTTTTATGTACAATGTAAAAAAAGACTAAGACAAATTTGTCTTAGTCTTGATCGACTCTTAGTCTACGTTCACGTATTCTTTTGAAAGTTCAAGAACTTCTTCCATTGTTGAACATTCAGTCAGAGCACGGTTAGCGTATTCTTGCATTTTAGCTGTGTCGAGTTTCTTCATCAAGCTACGTGTACGAAGGACAGATGTCGCTGACATAGAGAACTCATCCAAGCCCATTCC
Organism: Streptococcus taoyuanensis; assembly: GCF_029589235.1. Taxonomy (NCBI): domain Bacteria; kingdom Bacillati; phylum Bacillota; class Bacilli; order Lactobacillales; family Streptococcaceae; genus Streptococcus; species Streptococcus taoyuanensis. The sequence continues at coordinate 181,816 of NZ_JARQVW010000002.1, read as the reverse complement.
GACAAGAAGTGGAACAGCAGTTTGGTCACCGGCCATTTCACCACACATACCTGCCCATTTGCCTTCAGCGTGAGCTGCTTTGATCACGTTATTGATCAAACGAAGGATTGATGGGTTATATGGTTGGTAAAGGTATGAAACTTGTTCGTTCATACGGTCAGCAGCCATTGTGTATTGGATCAAGTCATTTGTACCGATTGAGAAGAAATCAACTTCTTTAGCAAATTGGTCCGCAAGCATTGCTGCAGCTGGGATTTCAATCATGATACCTACTTGGATATCATCTGCCACAGCAACACCTTCAGCAAGCAATTTAGCTTTTTCTTCTTCAAGAATACCTTTAGCAGTACGGAACTCCGTCAACAAAGCAACCATTGGGAACATGATCCGCAATTTACCGTGAACAGATGCACGAAGCAAGGCACGCAATTGGGTACGGAACATTTGATTACCAGTTTCAGAGATAGAAATACGCAAAGCACGGAAACCTAAGAATGGGTTCATTTCTTTAGGAAGGTCGAAGTAAGGAAGTTCTTTATCCCCACCGATATCCATTGTACGAACAACCACAGGTTTACCATTCATACCTTCAAGAACTGCTTTGTAGGCTTCGTATTGGTCATCTTCCGTTGGGAAGTCTTGAGAATCCATGTACAAGAATTCTGTACGGTAAAGACCAACAGCTTCTGCACCATTATCGTTTACACCTTCAACGTCTTTAGGTGTACCGATGTTGGCAGCCAACTCGAAGTGTTTTCCATCAGAAGTCACTGTTTTCGCATCTTTAAGGAGAGCCCATTCAGCTTTTTGTTTAGCATAAGCTTCACCAGCTGCTTTGAACTCTGCAATTTGTTCTTCAGTAGGGTTGATCACCACTTCACCAGTGATCCCTGAAACAGCCAAAACATCACCATCTTTGACAAGTTCTGTGATGTTATTTGTACCAAGAACAGCTGCGATTTCAAGTGTACGAGCCATGATAGCTGAGTGACTGGTACGTCCACCGATATTCGTAACAAAAGCTTTTACATACTTTTTGTTCAACTGCGCTGTATCAGATGGAGTCAAGTCATGCGCAACCACGATTGCTTCTTCATTGATAGAAGCAGGGTTTGGCAATTTCTTACCAAGCAAGTTGGCAAGGACACGTTTGGTAACGTCACGAATATCTGCCGCACGTTCTTGCATGTAAGGATTGTCTTCCATTCCTTCAAAGATCGCAATGAACATGTCAGTGACTTCTTTCAAGCCTGCTTCTGCATTGATTTTTTTCGTACGAATTGTTTCTTTGATCTGACCAATCATTTCAGGGTCAGCAAGAACCATCATATGCGCATCAAAAACTTGCGCTGCTTCTTCACCAAGGCTTGCTACTGCATTCTCCCGGATAAGAGAAAGCTCGTTTTGTGAAGCTTCAAGAGCTGCATCCAAACGAGCTTCTTCTGCACTTGTATCTTCGACTGAAACAGTCTCAAATGATAAGTCTGGTTGAATGAGCAAATATGCCTTAGCAACGGCAACACCGTCAGATGCTGCAATTCCTTTTAGCATTTTTGTCATATTTTAAGCCAATCCTTCTTTAGTCATTGTTTCTGAGATAGCTGCGATAGCATCATCAGCGTCAGCACCTTCTGCAGAGATTACAACGTCTGCTCCTTGACCAACACCAAGGCTCATAACACCCATGATTGATTTCAAGTTAACTGATTTACCTTTGTATTCAAGAGTAATATCTGAAGCAAATTTGCTAGCAGTTTGAACCAACAAAGTTGCTGGACGTGCGTGGATACCTGTTTCTGCCACGATGTGGAAATCTTTAGAAGCCATAGTTTGACTCTCCTTTTTAAAAATAGTTTTTGAGTTACCTTTTGATAACCCTTACAATTTGGTATTATATCATCTTTTGAAATTTTTTTCAAGATTTTTATCACTGACTTACAGAAAAAGACTGCGAAAAATCCCAATTTAGATACATTTTAAGAAGCACTTGAAGAACAGAGGAAATATCTTTTCAATTTTCTACTATATTATAAGTAACATTTTCCTCCGCTTTCAATGAAAAGAAGCTCTTTAACCACAGGATATTGATTCACCAAAAAATTATAACTAATTAAAGATGCTTTAAAGCCTATTCCTATCCCATTTCTTCGATTTTCACACTTTTCACTCACCACAATATATTGTGCTTTGAAAACTCCATTTCATCTCTTTGCACAATATTTAGTTTTATTTTGTTGACAAGTTGCTGGATTTTGTTTATACTGTTTACAGATTTATATTTCGATAGGAGAACGGAAAAGAAATGGTAACCATTTATTCAAAAAATAATTGTATTCAATGCAAAATGACCAAGCGATTCCTCGATAGCAATCATGTGGAATACCGCGAAATTAACTTAGATGAACAGCCAGAATTTGTAGAGCATGTTAAGAACCTTGGTTTCAATGCTGCTCCAGTTATTCAAACACCGGATGAAGTATTTTCTGGTTTTCAACCAGCTAAGTTGAAGAAACTTTCTTAATTAACACAGTATTTTGCTTAAATAGGGTCTAGCGTTAGCAACCTAACACTAGACTTTTTACTTGGAAAGAGAGGACTTCTCCTCTTCATTTTTTGAACTAGAAAAGGATTATTATGGGATTAAAATCTCTTGAAGATGTGACGTATTTTCGTCTTAACAATGAAATCAACCGTCCAGTAAACGGCCAAATCATGCTTCATAAAGATAAAGAAGCTTTGGATGCGTTCTTTAAAGAAAATGTTGTACCAAATACTAAAACCTTTGACTCGATTACAGACAAGATTCAGTACCTTCTCGAGCACAATTACATTGAGAGAGCTTTTATCGAGAAATACCGTCCTGAATTTTTGGAAGAATTGGCCCAATTTATCAAAGATCAAAACTTCCAATTCAAGTCCTTCATGGCTGCCTATAAATTCTATAACCAGTATGCTCTGAAAACAAATGATGGAGAGTACTATCTCGAAAGCATGGAAGACCGCGTCTTCTTCAATGCTCTCTACTTTGCGGATGGAAATGAAGAAATTGCTAAAGACATCGCAAATGAAATCATTCACCAACGCTACCAACCAGCTACTCCTTCTTTCTTAAATGCTGGACGTGCACGTCGTGGTGAATTGGTATCATGTTTCTTGATCCAGGTTACAGATGATATGAACTCTATCGGACGTTCTATCAACTCAGCTCTTCAACTTTCACGTATTGGTGGTGGTGTAGGGATTTCACTCAGCAACCTTCGTGAAGCTGGAGCACCAATCAAAGGGTATGAAGGAGCCGCTTCTGGAGTGGTTCCAGTTATGAAACTCTTCGAAGATAGCTTCTCTTACTCTAACCAATTGGGACAACGCCAAGGGGCTGGGGTGGTTTACCTCAACGTCTTCCACCCAGACATCATCGCCTTCCTTTCAACTAAGAAAGAAAATGCTGATGAAAAAGTTCGGGTGAAGACTCTCTCACTTGGGGTCGTCGTGCCAGACAAGTTCTACGAGTTGGCGCGTAAGAATGAAGAAATGTACCTCTTCAGCCCATACTCTGTGGAACGTGAATACGGAGTACCATTTAACTACATCGACATCACTGAAAAATACGATGAGTTGGTTGCTAATCCAAATATCCGCAAGACTAAAATTAAGGCACGTGATTTGGAAACTGAAATTTCTAAATTGCAACAAGAATCTGGCTATCCATATGTAGTCAACATTGATACTGCTAACCGGGCAAACCCTGTTGATGGAAAAATCATCATGAGTAACTTGTGTTCAGAGATCCTTCAAGTTCAAGAACCAAGCTTGATCAACGATGCCCAAGAATTTGTTCAAATGGGAACAGACGTCTCCTGTAACCTTGGTTCAACCAACGTAGTTAACATGATGACTTCACCTGATTTTGGTCGTTCGATTCGTGCCATGGTTCGTGCTTTGACCTTCGTTACAGATAGCTCTCATATCGTAGCCGTTCCAACTATTGACCACGGAAATAAACTGGCGCATACCTTTGGTCTTGGAGCCATGGGACTTCATAGCTACCTTGCCCAACAATTGATCGAATACGGATCACCGGAGTCTATTGAGTTTACGAGCATCTACTTCATGCTCATGAACTACTGGACTCTCGTAGAATCAAACAACATTGCGCGCGAACGTGGTGTTACCTTCCACAACTTCGAAAAATCTGATTATGCCAATGGTACTTACTTTGATAAGTACACGACTGGAGAATTTGTACCAAAATCTGATCGCGTCAAAGAACTCTTTAAAGATATCTTTATCCCAAGTGCTGAGGATTGGGCAGAACTGCGTGCTAAAGTTCAAGCAGATGGTCTTTACCACCAAAACCGCCTAGCTGTCGCACCAAATGGATCTATCAGCTACATCAATGACGTATCTGCTTCTATCCACCCAATTACACAACGGATTGAAGAACGCCAAGAGAAGAAAATCGGTAAGATCTACTACCCTGCAGCAGGATTGTCAACGGAAACGATTCCTTACTACACTTCTGCCTACGACATGGATATGCGAAAAGTCATCGATGTCTATGCTGCTGCAACTGAGCATGTAGACCAAGGTCTTTCACTGACTCTCTTTATGCGCAGCGATATTCCAAAGGGTCTTTACGAATGGAAAACTGAAAACAAACAAACCACTCGTGACTTGTCTATCCTTCGGAACTACGCCTTTAACAAGGGTATCAAGTCTATCTACTACGTCCGTACCTTTACAGATGATGGTGGAGAAGTTGGCGCCAACCAATGTGAAAGCTGTGTCATCTAATCCGCTATCCTAGATAGCTATCAAAAGTCGGTTCGCCGACTTTTTGTGCGGTATTCTATCAATTTATGGTAGAATAGTAACGATTGAATGAATAGAAAAAGAAAGTGATGCAAATGGAAACATACTACAAAGCCATTAACTGGAATGCGATCGAAGATGTCATCGATAAATCGACCTGGGAAAAACTGACAGAGCAATTCTGGTTGGATACACGTATCCCTTTGTCAAACGACTTGGATGACTGGAGAAAGTTATCTAATAAAGAAAAAGACCTAGTTGGTAAAGTCTTTGGGGGATTAACTCTTCTAGATACCATGCAATCTGAAACAGGTGTTCAAGCCCTTCGTGCGGATATTCGTACTCCCCATGAAGAAGCTGTCTTTAACAACATCCAATTTATGGAATCTGTCCATGCTAAGTCATACTCTTCTATCTTTTCTACTTTGAATACCAAGTCAGAAATCGAAGAGATTTTCGAATGGACCAACACCAATCCTTTCCTTCAAAGGAAGGCAGAAATCATCAACGAAATCTATCTCAATGGGACTCCCCTTGAAAAGAAAGTCGCCAGCGTTTTCCTTGAGACCTTCCTCTTCTACTCTGGTTTCTTCACACCTCTCTACTATCTTGGAAACAACAAATTGGCCAACGTAGCTGAGATCATCAAGTTGATCATTCGGGACGAATCAGTTCACGGAACCTATATCGGCTACAAGTTCCAACTTGGATTTAACGAATTACCAGAAGAAGAACAAGAAAAACTCAAAGAGTGGATGTATGACCTGCTCTATACCCTCTATGAAAATGAAGAAGGCTATACAGAGAGCCTCTATGACGGTGTGGGCTGGACAGAGGAAGTCAAGACCTTCCTTCGCTACAATGCTAATAAAGCCCTCATGAACTTGGGACAAGATCCACTCTTCCCAGACTCAGCGGATGACGTCAACCCAATCGTTATGAACGGAATCTCAACCGGTACATCTAACCACGACTTCTTCTCTCAAGTCGGAAATGGTTACCTTCTCGGTGAAGTAGAAGCCATGCAGGATGACGATTACAATTACGGACTATAAGAAGAAAAACCTTTCCGTTTGGAAAGGTTTTTAAATGTAGACAACCTATTGTTTTACATAAAACAGATAGATGATTTTCAAAAAATGACTTTTATTTTTTAAAGATTAAAAACTTTCCGCCGTGAGAAAAGTGTCTGAGACATAGTAGTCTCAGACACTCGGAATTCTTGAGACCTTAGTCTCAAGAATTAGTCATGGAACTTCGTAGAAGTTCGCTGACGTCCGTACTCACCTAAGGAAAGTTTTTCAGAAGACTTTATCTTCAATCTGAAACCTTTCCAGACGGAAAGGTTTTTTTGTTGCAATCTTTTTCTAATTGGATCTGCTTCTTTTTTGAAAAAAGAGGTTGAACAAACATCCAACCTCTTCGATAATTACAATTTACCTGCTACAGCATCCAACAATTCTTGGATCTTGGCTTGGTTGCTTCCTCCTGCCATGGCCATGTCTGGTTTACCACCACCACGTCCATCGACGATTGGAGCCAATTCTTTGATCACATTACCTGCATGCACATCTTTTGTCTTGCTGGCTACAAGGACATTGACCTTGTCACCGATGGCTGCGACAAGAACAAGCACATCAGAGTAATCTTTTTGTTTCCAGTTATCCGCAAAGGTACGAAGGGCACCTGCATCTGATACAGAAACTTGGCTGGCAATGTAACGGTGTCCGTTTGCTTCTTGAACATTCTTGAAGACATCACCTGCTGCCGCTGCTGCTGCTTTTTCCTTCAATTCTGCATTTTCTTTTTGCAATTGACGGAGTTGTTCTTGAAGACCTTCCACCTTGTGAGGGACTTCTTTGAGTTGAGGAGCTTTCAAAGTTGCTGCGACTGCTTTCAGAGCATCTTCTTGTTCACGATAAGCTTCAAAGGCTTCCTTACCAGTCACTGCCAAGATACGACGAGTTCCTGATCCGATCCCTTCTTCTTTGACAATCTTGAAGAGACCAATTTCAGAAGTGTTACCTACGTGAGTACCACCACAGAGCTCAACAGAGTAATCACCAATAGTGACAACACGGACTTCCTTACCGTATTTCTCACCAAAGAGGGCCATGGCTCCCATTTCTTTAGCAGTATCGATATCTGTTTCAATTGTTTCGACTGCGATCGCTTCCCAAATCTTTTCATTGACTTGTTGTTCAATAGCTCGCAATTCTTCAGGAGTTACGGCTTGGAAGTGGGTAAAGTCAAAGCGAAGGAATTCTACTTCGTTGAGAGATCCTGCTTGGGTTGCATGGTTACCAAGGATATTGTGAAGAGCCGCATGGAGCAAGTGAGTCGCAGTGTGGTTCTTCATGACACGATGACGACGATTGGTATCGATCGCCAAGGTGTATTCTTGGTTCAAGGCAAGAGGAGCAAGAACTTCAACCGTATGAAGCGGTTGTCCATTTGGTGCCTTTTGTACATCTGTTACAGTCGCTACGACGTTTCCTTGAGCATCCAAGATTTGACCATGGTCCGCAACTTGTCCACCCATTTCAGCATAGAATGGAGTTTCTGCAAAGATCAGTGATGCAGTCCCTTCAGATACAGCTTCTACTTCTGCATTGTCCGCTACAATAGCCACCAACTTAGAAGGCAATTGGCTAGCATTGTAGTTGAAGCTACTTTCAACTGTAATGTTTTGAAGGGTTTCATTTTGCATCCCCATGGATCCGCCTTTAACAGCTGATGCACGCGCACGTTCTTGTTGTTCCTTCATGGCTGCTTCAAAACCTTCACGGTCGACTGTCATACCTGCTTCTTCTGCGATTTCTTCTGTCAATTCCACTGGGAATCCGTATGTATCATAGAGTTTGAAGACATCTTGACCAGCAATCACTGTTTGACCTTTGGCTTTCAAGTCTTCAACGATGGTTTGGGCAAAGTGTTGACCAGAGTTCAAGGTACGAGCAAATGATTCTTCTTCACTCTTGATAATTTTTTCGATAAAGTCTTGTTTTTCAAGTACTTCTGGGTAGTAGCTTTCCATGATCTTCCCAACGGTTGGAACCAATTTATACAAGAAGGTTCCTTCAATCCCCAATTTTTGACCATGCATGGAAGCACGACGGAGGAGACGACGAAGAACGTAACCGCGTCCTTCATTACCTGGAAGAGCCCCATCTCCAATCGCAAATGAAAGCGAACGGATGTGGTCAGCAATCACCTTGAAGCTCATGTTATCGCCATCTGGATCATAGGTTTTACCAGACATCTTTTCCACTTCACGGATGATCGGCATGAAGAGGTCTGTTTCAAAGTTAGTCTTCGCCCCTTGGATAACGGCTACCAAACGTTCCAAACCTGCGCCCGTATCAATGTTCTTGTGTGGTAATTCCTTGTATTCGCTACGAGGAACTGCTGGGTCAGCGTTAAATTGTGACAAGACAATGTTCCAGATTTCGATGTAACGGTCGTTTTCGATATCTTCCGCAAGCAGACGAAGACCGATGTTTTCAGGGTCAAAGGCTTCTCCACGGTCAAAGAAGATTTCTGTATCTGGTCCAGAAGGTCCCGCACCGATCTCCCAGAAATTGTCTTCGATTGGGATCAAGTGACTTGGATCTACCCCAACAGCGATCCAACGGTTGTATGAATCCTTGTCGTCAGGGTAATAGGTCATGTAAAGTTTGTCTTTAGGGAAATCAAACCATTCCGGACTTGTCAAAAGCTCATAAGCCCACGTAATGGCTTCATCACGGAAGTAATCTCCAATAGAGAAGTTCCCCAACATTTCAAACATGGTATGGTGACGGGCAGTCTTCCCTACGTTTTCGATATCGTTGGTACGGATGGCTTTTTGAGCATTGGTAATCCGTGGATTTTCAGGTTTGATGGTTCCGTCGAAGTATTTCTTAAGAGTGGCAACCCCTGAGTTAATCCACAAAAGCGTTGGGTCGTTTACTGGAACCAAGCTAACAGATGGTTCTACAGAGTGACCTTTGCTTGCCCAGAAATCAAGCCACATTTGACGGACTTGTGCACTAGATAATTGTTTCATATTTTTCTCCTAATTTTTTTAAGCTTAATTTGCGCCAGCTTCTAACATTTCGACATAATCGATGGCGACACAAAGTGAGATGACTAAATCAGCGTATTCATCCTCATAGACCGATACTTGGTAGGTAGAGGTTAGATGAAAGAGTTCCTTGCTAATCTCAGCGACGATTTGATCCCGATCATCGAATAATTTGAATTCTAGGTCCCAGATATTTCCTTGTACCCGAAGTCCCAAATCTTCGATATCGTATTTATCCCTGAAGAGCGTCAGTTTTTTATGGATAAAAAAGCGGTCCCCATCCTTCAACTCAACCACAAACTTAGGAAGAAGGCTGATTGTTTTTTTAACGATGTGGCTCACTTCTTGTCCATTCTTATCGTAGATGGTAAAAGTCTTGGGAATCTTAAGAAAAGATCCCTCAACCTGGTACTCAACATTTCCCAACTCATCTTTGATATCGAACCGCTCGCCACCCAATCGAAATTTTTGTTTCACTTGATAGGTTCGCATCTTTTGATCTCCTTTAAAAAGCTCCAGACAACTGCCCATAAACAAAAAACAAGCCACTAAACGAAGGGCGAAAAACCGCGGTACCACCTTCATTCAATGAACTTGTCATTCTTCATTTTATATGCAATTGTCTCAGCCGAGTAGCAAAATCATTTCTCTTCCATGGCTCGCACCCCCGCCACTTCTCTGATTCCGAGTAACAATGATTTATTCTCAACTATTTCATTATACAAGTTCCAAAAGGAACCGTCAACTATTTTTTAGATGATGAGCTGCTATCGCTCGTTTGAACACCGATATTTTGCAAATATTGGTTAAATGTTGATTTGAAGGCATCATCTTTGACCTTGATATTGGCATTGGTCATCGCTTTTGCAATAATGCTACGGATGTAGTTGGTATCTTGCTTACGACCATCAACAATGATCTCTTTCAAACGTTTTTCGTATTTCTTCCAGTCAGAGCCTTTTTCTGTCTTCTTATTCAATTTGACAATATAGTAGCTAGCAGAATAGTTTTGACCTGCTGAAACTGTGATCACATCTGAAATCCCATTTTCATCCAACTTAAAGGCAGCTTCTTTGACTTGAGATGGAATATCTGCTGTTCCTGAATCAAACTTGACTTCGCCACCTTTGTCTTTTGTAGCAGTATCTGTTGAATTGTCTTTGGCGATTTGGGCAAAGTCTGCACCTTCCGCTTTAGCTGCTTCCAACACTTCTTTTGCTTTATCTTCTGAATCTAACTTGATAATTTGTGCTGTTACTTCTGGTGTGTAAGATTCAAAAGCCGCCTTGTAGTCAGACTCTTTGATATCTTTCTTAGCAGCTTGGTTGACTGCATATTCCAACAACATATTGCTACGGATTTGTTTCTTCGCTGTTTCTTCCGTCAAGCCTTGTTGCGCCAAGTAAGCATCGAATTGCTTGCCTAATTGTTTCTTTTGTTTAGCCAATTCTTTATCGACTTCTTTATCAGAAACTTTTGATCCATATTCTTTTTCAAAGACTTTATTGATGGTCATTTGGAAAAGAACTTGTTGAGCACCTTGGTTGTTTTTGATTTCATTATAGAAATCAGAAACTGTAATCGTGTCCCCTTTCATGGTCACGATATCTTTGTTTGTGCCATTGGCACACGCTGCTAGTGTTACGACTGATAGCAAGGTCACAGCACCTGCTACAAGTTTTTTCTTCATGAAAATTATTCTCCGTTCCTTTTTAAACTTCTTCTATTTTACCACAAATTAGAGAGAATACCTTAAATTTACCTAAAAAGAGCTAGGATCTGGCAAGGTTACCGTCTCTGTATTTTTCCGAATCATCAAAATACCATCTCCAAGTGGCACCAAACTAGCGGTCAAATCTGGATGATTGAGAGTCGCATGAAAGAGGTTCTGAAGCCCCCGGTAAATGGTTCGTTGCCCACGACGCACTTCCATGATGTCCTTGGCAACATCTCCTCCTTGGAAAATATCATCCAATACCACGACTCCCCCAACCTCTAAGAGTTCGAGAATTCGTGGCAAAAAGACGATGTACTTAGACTTAGCAGAGTCCATAAAGACAAAGTCATAGGTCTCTGTTAAATCCTGCAAGACATCTACTGCATCTCCTTCAAGCAAGGTGATTTGTTTTCTCTGATCGTATTTAGCCAGATTTTCCTTAGCAAAGCCAATCATCTCTTCATTCCGATCAATAGTGGTAATTTGTGCATCGGGAGCATTTTCGGCCATTAAGAGCGCTGAAAATCCAATTGCTGTCCCAATTTCCAGGATTTTCTTTGGTTGTAGGGCTTGCAGGAGTAGTCTAAAGTAAGCTACCGTTTCATGCGGAATAATCGGAATATTTTCCTTGCGGGCGAATGCTTCTAACTCCTCCAAGGCACCTGCTACCGGTTTTTGACGCGTGCGCATAAAGTCAACGATCTCGTCTTTAACCACTGGCCGGCGCATATTGTGGTTGGCATTTTTACTATAAGACTCTACCATCTTATGCGAGTCCTAATTTTTCTACTAGGGCTTCAAATTCATTCAACCGACGTTCAAAGACCGCAAAGGCTGCGTCCAAGTAGTCTTCTTTTTCCATATCCACACCTGCTTTGCGGATGACATTGAGTGGATAATCAGAATTTCCAGCTTTCAAGTAGTCGATATATTTATCACGATCTTCTTGTGTTCCATGAACAATCTTTTCAGCTAAGGCTGAAGCTGCTGCAAAACCTGTTGAATATTGGAAGACATAGTAGTTATAGTAGAAGTGAGGAATCCGAGCCCATTCATATTGGATCTCAGGGTTGTCTTCTTTTGAAAGACCATAGTATTTTTCATTGAGCTCTGCATAAAGGTTGTTCAAGAACTCACTAGTCAAAACGGTACCTTCTTGGTCTGCTTTATGGATGGCATGCTCAAATTCAGCAAACTGCGTTTGACGGAAGACGGTTCCACGGAAGCCATCCAAGAAGTGATTCAAAATAGCAAAACGAGTTGCATCGTCTTCTACTTCTTCTAACAGACGTTCGGTCAGGATATTTTCATTGGTTGTAGAGGCGATTTCGGCAAGGAAGATGGAATAGTCCCCATAGACATAAGGCTGGGTTTCACGGGTATAGCTAGAATGCATACTGTGACCAGTTTCATGCACCAAGGTGAAGAGATTATCCAATGTATCTTGCCAGTTCAACAACATGAAGGCATTGGTATCATAAGAACCACCTGAATAGGCACCTGAGCGTTTTCCTTGGTTGACATGCACATCAATCCACCGTTCGCTAAAGGCCCGTTTCACACGAGAAAGGTAGTCCTCACCCAAAACAGCCAAGACTTCTTCTGCTTTGGCCAACGATTCTTCATAGGTAAACTTGTAGTCTGTATCGGATAATGGCGTATACATATCGTACATCTTCAAGTCTGAGATTCCTAGAATTTTTGAACGCAATTGCACATATCGTTGCAAGAGTGGCAAGTGTTTATTCACAGCTGCTACCAAGCTATCATAAACACTTTCTGGTACAAAGTTTTCAGAAAGGGCCGCTTCACGGGCAGATGAGAATTTGCGAACTTTGGCATTGAAGTTGTGAACTTTCACATTGGTTTGCAAGGTTTTAGCATAGGTATGTTGGTACTGTTCATAAACCTTGTAGAGACCTTCGTAAGCTTCTTTACGAACGGCACGATCTTTTGATTCTACCAAAGAAATATAGTTTCCATGGGTTAATTGAACTTCTTCGCCCTTGTCATCATGTACAGTTGGGAAAACAATATCTGCATTGTCCAAGATTTCAAAGGTTTCCCCACCAGCCGCAAAGATCTCACCAGCTCCTGCAAGTAATTCCTCTTCTTTTTGAGACAAGACATGTTCCTTTTTCTCTAGCAAACGATCAAAATAATGACCATATTGTTCCAAGGCTGGAACCTCACTCACAAAGTCCTTGTATTGCTCATCCGTAATGGCCATGAATTCAGGCTCATAGAAGGCAAAGGTTTCACCCAACAAGCTATAAAGAGACATCCCTTTTGATTGGTATTCTTGGTATTTAGCCACTCGTGTGTCTTGGTCATTTTTCATATGAGCATAGACATAGACCTTTTCCAAACGACGGCTCAATTCCAAATATGCATTGGTTGTATCCAACAGTGTTTGCGCTGAATCCAACAAATGACCAGCATAGTGGCTTGCTGCTTTAATATCTGCAGCTAAGCTTGCTGCTTCTTCTTCCCAAGCTTGATCTGTCGCAAAAATTGTCGACAAATCCCATTGGTATTTTTCATCAATTTCATTACGTTGTTTTACCATTTCGATTAATCCTCCAATGGTACTATTTTAGCATAAAAATGAACATTTCGGGAGGATTTCTATCTTAGAAAGTTAGCTTTTCTGTTGAGCATAAAAACGTGGGGGATAAAGGATCTGAACGGGTTGGATCCCTTGCGACTGATAATAGGTCATAAACTGCTGGTAGTAACCTTCTACATTCTCTTTAATTTGTAGCAAGTTCTGTGAAAGGATCGGACGACAAAGAGGATAAAAGAAATCTAGCCCCAGTTCCATCAGATGTTGTCCCTGCAAATAGAGTTCTTCCTGAAGCTTCAGCCACTTTGGGTGACGATAAAAGAGTTGCTGCTGTATATACGTTAAAAATGTACGATCGAGCTCGACTGCCATTTGCTGCATGGGTTGCGAAAGATAAGGGGTCCGTAAGACTTCCAGTAAAGACCTTTGGCCAAAAGGGAAAATTTCTGTTTGATAATGTAAACGTCCACGTAAATCTTCATGAATAAGGTATTGCAAGCGGAGCTCTTTCTTGGTGAGATCCAATTCCCAAAGATGAAACCCTCGATTGTGACTAAAATAAAGAAAACCAGCTTGCAGTTTACTTAATCTTTCCTTGAGCCACAATTTTTTGCCCAGTAACCAATAGACCTGATAACCGTGGGCTCGATAAGCATCGCTTCTCTCCTTCAAACGTTCTAAAGATAAGGAGCTACATTGCACCTCCAAAGCTAATTTCTTGTCCACTATTAGAAGATCCGCAATTTGTTGAAAATCTGCTAAATAACTTTCGACTTCTGTTTTAGATTCCTGAGATGCCCAGTTATAAAGGCTGGCTTTTAGTTCCAGGTGCTCCAAGCTCTCCGCTTCGTGATGATAGGGACAATGCTGTAATTTTACATGAGCAAAATGAGCCCGTAGAACCGAGCCATTTTTTAGACGCACTGGACTATGACAAGCCAAGCAATAGAAGGGCCCTTCTGTCACAGCTGGGATCTCTTCCATACAGTTCCACCGCTTTTGATTGTTATCCATGGCAATAAACATAGGCCCACCTCCTCATCTATATCATTCGAAAAAAAATAGGAAAAAGGCTGGAAATTCCAACCTTTTCTTCTTTTTATTCTTCAGAATCTGAATCTGAATCATCACTGTCGTCATCTGCAACAGGAGATTTACTCAATTCTTTCTGCATATCTTTCATTTCTTTACGAGTACTTTCCAACTCTTCACGAGCATCTTTCAAGATTTCGATCAAAGCTTCACGGTCTTCTTTAGGAACGACTGTGCTATCTGAACCGATGCTTTCCAAGCCTTCATTAAAGATATCTTTTTGGTTTTCTAATCCTTGCTTTAAGGTACTAATCATTGCATCGTATTGTTCTTTTGCAGAACCTGTCACAGAAGTACCTGCTTCTTCAGTAATAGAAACAGATTGATCCATTAATTTTGCAAACAACTTTTTGAAGTCTCCAACTGTTTTAGCCTTGCTGATTTCAGCGTCTGTTAAGAGGCTAGAAGATGAAGTCTCTTCTGAATCTGTTGAAGTATCCTTGCTTTTTGAAGTGTTGGCAGATTTGCTCGTCACTTTAGTCGTTGATTGACTATTTGAAGTTTCCTTCTTTGTGTCTTGTTTGTTTGAACAAGCAGCTAGGGAAACAATCGTCAAAAGAGCAGCTGTCGATAAGATCATTTTTTTCATAAAATGGTCCCCTTTATATTTATTTTACCTCATTCTACCATCGAATACTTTGATTGTCAAATTAATCACTAGTTCTTAATAATAGCAAAAAAGTTGGACAAAACACTGTGAAATCAGTGTTTCTGTCCAACTCTTCGATGATTAGTCATACAATAGTAACAATTTCATTAGTCTACTTTGCCACCAAAAAGGCCGTGAGCCTTCCCTTGGGGCATTTTTAAGGCAAAGCTCAGCAAAAAGACGATCCCTACAACCCCTGCTAAAAAGAAACTCATGACTTGGTAACCGCCTCTTTCAATACAGAGGGCTGCGAGGGGTTGTAAAAGAATGGTTCCTAAATAACGAGCTCCTTGGACAATGGCCATAGCAAGAACCAAGTCTTTGCCATTTACCTGTTGGGCGATAAACCGTAAGGAGACCATAATCAACACCATCCCTGTTGTATGCTTGGCTAAAAGAGTTAAAAGCACTTTTAAGAAGACAGGACTTGGAAGAGCGTAGACGGCATATTGAGCGAAAATAATTCCGATTGGAAGAGCGATCAAAACCCGTAAAGGCCAGTGGTCCATGAATCGATCAGAGAAAAAGATCAAGGGAGCTTCCACTACGACGGAGATAGCTACAACCGTAGAGGCAATATGGACTGGTAGACCACTATCCATGAGCAACTCAGGAATATAGGTATGACCAATATTTCCAACCCCTGAAGCCAACCCAATCAACACAATAAAGAAGAGATAAGGTCCATTGTGAAGAAGAGGACGAATAGAGACCGGCTCTTTAACCTTTTCTTCTTTTTTCTCTCTTGTCTTCATCCGAACGGCACTTAGACAGAAAATGCTGAGTACAATGGTGATCAAAACCGTATAATAGACTGCTTGGGGGCTAAACTGATGATAGACCCAGCCAGCTATTTGGACACCGACCGAGTAGCCAATGGTTCCCCAAACGCGAATCTTCCCAAAAGCGTATGGACTTTGCGTTGCAAATACTTCCATCATGGGAGCTGTCCCATTCAAACAGACTAGAACAATCCCATAAAAAACAGTCAGCCAAAAGAGATTGGGGGCCCAAAGAAAACCTAAGACACCACCAATGATCACACTCAGACTGAGGGTCGTCATTTTTACGATTCCAAATCGCTCATTGATATACCCAAAGAAGGGTTGGGCTACCATGGATAAGAAAAAGGCAACCGATACCAAAGTCGACACTTGAGTTGCACTATAGTGCTTTCCCATCAAATAGACGGAAATGAGGGTCGTAAAGAGAGATGTGGACATAAAATAAAAACTATAGAGTAGCATATAAGCCGCATAAGAATTTCGGAATTTTTTCATATAAATCCTTTCTAAAAATATCGGAATGAGACAATGACAAAACCCAACTGACAATCAGTTAGGTTTTATTTTATTCTTTATTATAGCGCTTTTGAGCATCTTTTTTGCGTCTCTCACGACTTTGTTTTTCAATCGAGAGAATGATGACAAGAATAAGAATGGGAATCAAGATCAGGAAGTGATCTAGCGAAAGCCATTTACTGTGCTTAGCCGTTGTCTTTTTCCCACTTGCTGTTTCTTTGACAAGCTCTGGCTTGGCTCCTTCTTCCACCTTCATATCATCTCGGATACCTTCAGACAAGGTGTAGAGATCATTATCTACTGTCAGATAGCCATCTTTTACCGCAAGGGTCGGTTCTTTAGCCCCTTTTTTAACCGTTGCATAGAAGGGTTTTTCAAGTGTATAGGTCTTGCCGTCAATCTTCTGGACACCTGCATCTAACAATTTTTTATAGCCAAAATCTTTATAGGCTTTTTCGATCAAGGCATTGCCAAATGGGTGACGGTAATATTCCCCATCTTGGTCTGCCCAATCTCCTACGCCCATAATGACAGCAATTAAGCGCTGATTGCCCCGTTTGATGGTCGCGATATAGTTGAAAGCTCCACGAGGACTTGATCCAGTTTTTAAACCATCCACACCCTTCAAAGCATACTTAGCTCCTGGCAATGAATAATTGTAGGTATCAAAGGTTTCCTCATATGGGGTCCCTTTTTTGACCGTGACTTGTGCTTGATTGGTATAGTTTAAAATATCCGGGTATTGATTGATAAAATGATAGACCAAAATCCCTAAATCACGCGCAGTTGTCTGGTTGGCCGCATCATTTGGATAATTGTTTACCTGATAGTAACCTTGCAAGGTTGAGATGGCCGCTCCACTCGGGTTATTCCAGACCGTATTGGTCATCCCCAATTCCTTAGCCTTGGCATTCATACGCTCAATAAAGGCATCTGGATCATTGTTGGACATGAGATTGGCCAACATGAGGGTCGATACATTTGAGGATGGAACCACTGTCATGGTAATCAACTCAGGAATTGTATAGTCCACCCCAGCAACAATATTATTGTTGGAGATCTCATAGATCTTTCCGATCGCTTGGTCTGAAGCGGTCGCCTTGATCACTGTATCCTTACTGATCTTGCCATTTGCCATATCTTCAAATAAGAGATAGAGCGTCATGAGTTTACTCATGCTGGCAGGATCTCTGACTTCATCGATATTGTCTTTCCAAAGAACATTGCCCGTATTTCCGTCAATAATAAGCGAAGAATGTGGACGGTTAATGGCTTGGACATTGTCATTTGGATACATCTTTTGCGCCATATCCACCAATTCATCCGCACTCGCTAGAATTGGCTGGCATAAGAGACTCAGAAGGAGGCAAATATGGATCAAATATTTTTTTATCATAAACTTTTCCTTTATAACAGACTAATCAGCTGGAGGCTAAAAATAAGCTTCTAGCCCTCATGCCCTTTCCTCTTGTCTCCCAGTAGATAAAAAGAGCTAATCACAGCAGATAATTACTTGTATTGTACCATATTTTGAAGCAGAAAAAAACCTATCTGGCCCGAATAAATCGGCGATAGGTCCTGTTTTTTATCGACTTAACAAGCTCAAGGCTTCCTTATCCGCAATAATGGTCACATTTGGATGTCCTTGAAGGGCACTAGCTGGCACTTTTTCTGTCCTTTCACCCTCTACCGTACCTTTGATCGCTTGGGCTTTTGATTCCCCATAGGCAAACAAGACAATTGATTTCGCAGCTAAGATATTGGCAATCCCCATCGAAATGGCTTGGGTTGGTACATCTTCGATCTTATCAAAGAAACGAGAATTGGCCTCAATGGTAGAGTCATCCAACTGAACTAAGTGGGTCTGACTATCAAAAGATGTCCCTGGCTCATTAAAACCGATATGCCCATTGCGTCCGATTCCCAAGATCTGAAGGTCCACTGGATGGTCTTCGAGTATTTTGTTATAACGGATCACTTCTTGATCGGCAGATTCTTCTACACCTGATGGGAGATAACTTTCTTTGAATGGTTTGGCATCAAAGAGGTTTTTCTCCATGAAATACCGATAAGATTGAGGATCATCTCCCGTCAACCCTACGTATTCATCTAAGTTCACACTGATTAGATTAGATAAGTCCAAATCACTTTCACGAATTTGTTTATAAAACTCAAGGGGACTGCTTCCAGTCGCAAGACCTAAGGTTTGAGCACCTTCCTTTAAGGTTTCTTTTAATATATCAAAGGCAACTTTTCCACCTTCAATTTGGTCCTTTACTTCAATAATTTTCATTGGATAGACCTCCTATTTCTCTATGCTTTTATTATATGGTATAGACCAATTTTTGTCAAGTGAAACCGCTATCTTTTTCTGGCATTTTTTTCATTTTCAAGTCGATTCGTGATATAATGAAAGGTATGATTGTATCACTATTATTCATCATTTTTTTGATCGGACTCCTTGTCTTTCTCTTATCTTTCTTGATTCATCAAAGAAAGATTCTCAAGGTCCTGATCTTTTTGATGGGAATCAGCCTGATGCTCTTAGCTGTCGGGACTACCATCTATCTACTCACAAATTTAGTATAAAAGGAGCGCAAATGAATACCAACGACTTTGACTTTGATTTGCCTGAAGAACTGATTGCCCAAACCCCTCTTGAAAAACGAGATGCCTCTAAACTCCTGATCCTCGATCGAAAAACAGGGCAATTCCAAGACCGTCATTTTGATGCAATTTTGGATGAATTGGAGCCAGGAGATGCTCTTGTCATGAACAATACGCGCGTTCTACCTGCCCGTCTTCATGGGGTCAAACCAGAAACAGGTGGTCACGTCGAATTCCTTCTCCTTAAAAATACGCAAGATGACTGTTGGGAAGTCTTGGCAAAACCCGCAAAACGCTTAAAGGTAGGGGCTACAGTCAGCTTTGGAGATGGTCGTTTGACCGCAACCGTCGAGGAAGAATTGGAACATGGAGGGCGCATCGTTCGCTTCCACTACCAAGGGATCTTTTTAGAAGTCTTGGAAAGCCTTGGTGAAATGCCACTTCCTCCCTATATTCACGAAAAGCTTGCTGATCGCGAACGCTACCAAACCGTTTACGCCAAAGAAAATGGTTCTGCTGCAGCTCCGACGGCAGGTCTTCATTTCACCCAAGAATTGCTCCAGAAAATTGAAGCAAAAGGGGTTCACCTGGTCTATTTGACCCTTCATGTGGGCCTGGGAACCTTCCGTCCAGTATCTGTGGACAATCTTGAAGACCATGAGATGCACTCTGAATTTTACCAACTTTCTGAAGAAGCTGCCGCGACCCTTCGTCAGGTAAAAGCTGCAGGAAAACGCATCGTGGCCGTCGGAACGACTTCTATTCGGACCCTTGAAACGATTGGCAACAAATTTGATGGAGACATCCAAGCTGATTCAGGCTGGACCAATATTTTTATCAAACCAGGTTATGAATGGAAAGTCGTCGATGCCTTTTCAACCAACTTCCACCTTCCAAAATCAACTCTGGTCATGTTGGTTTCTGCCTTTGCCGGCCGTGAATTAACCCTCGAAGCATACCACCATGCGATTCAAGAACGCTACCGGTTCTTCAGTTTTGGGGATGCTATGTTCATCAAGTAAAGGAGTCTCTCATGAATAAAATTGAAAGCCGCCACCGCTTGATCCGCTCGATCATTTCTGAGCGTAGGATTCATACCCAACAAGAACTCCAAGAGGCCCTTGAAGCCAATGGCGTTCTCGTTACCCAGTCCACCCTTTCACGGGATGTCAAATCCTTGAATCTAGTAAAAATTAACGAGGGGGATAGTTCCTACTATGCCATGAATACCATCGCTCCTTCCCGTTGGGAGAAGCGCCTGCGGATGTATATGGAAGATGCCTTAGTCATGTTGCGCCCCGTTCAAAACCAGGTCGTTGTAAAAACTCTTCCAGGCCTCGCTCAATCTTTTGGAGCGATCTTAGATGCATTGGAACTCCAAGAAATTGTAGCCACCATCTGTGGAGACGATGTCTGTTTGGTTATCTGCGAAGACAACCAAGGAGCTTTGGATTGTTTTGAAAAATTAAAAGAATTCACCCCACCCTTCTTCTTTAGTAAATAAAAAGTTTGGAAACCAAGTTTCCAAACTTTTTAAAATGTAGATAAACTATCTTAAAATAAGGTGAGCGATTCTGCAAAATAATTAAAATGTGTTCTAATTTTTTGAATGAATGAAGAAAACACTGAACTTTCCGCCGTGAGAAAAGTGCCTGAAACAAAATTGTTTCAGGCACTCGGAATTATTGAGAGTAAAACAGTTTGGGAAACTGTTTTAGCCTGAGCCCAGAAATTAAAAAGCGAGGGAGCTCAATACAAATTGAACACAGGCTGCGGATTGTGTCAAAAAGATAAGTTCTCCTAGAATCGAAAGATTCCGCGTCAAACTTCCTATTTTGACTTTATCCGCAGACGCCCTTAGTATCTTGATTTAGTCTTGGAACTTCGTAGAAGTTCGCTGACGTCCGTACTCACCTAAGGAAAGTTTTTAGTATAAGTTTGTCTTCAATCTGAAAGTTTAGAAACTAAGTTTCCAAACTTTTTATTTTGTCGCTAGGCGCTGAATGGCTTCTCGATAGATTTCCATCGCAGCGTAGAGATCGTCAATTTTTGCTCGTTCATTGGCCTGGTGCTCGGTCTGTTCTGCACCTGGGAAAAGAGCGCCGAAAGCTACACAATTTTCCATAGTTCGCGCAAATGTCGCACCACCTGAAGACATGGCTGGTGTCCTATCCCCAGTTTCTTCCTGGTAAACGGCCATCAAAGAGCTGACTAAAGGACTATCTAGCGGTACATATAAAGGAGCCAAATAGTCAAATTCTTCATACTCTAACTGATAGCTAGCCGCAATTTCTTGCAGACGAGCCACTAAATTCTCCTTATCTGCTAGGACTGGAATTCGAATATCAATTCCGATTTCTGATTGCTCTTGATCGATCACAAGGGTCGCAAGATTGAAGGAAAGATCCCCACTTGGTTCATCTGTAATTTTTCCAAATAGGGCTTCTCCAGTTGCATCCTCACCAACAGCATCTGCAATAAAGAGCAAGGCTGGGTGGGGTTGGATGAGCGACAGACTTTCCGCTAAACCGACAATGGCATTCACTCCTTCGGCTGCATCTTTCGAGTGCTTGGAAACACCCATAACCGTTACAGAATCTTCTGTTTGGCTATACTGAACCCCACTTTGATCCAAAACAGGAAGCAATTCTTCTAAACGATGACCTGCATAGGTCGCTTTATCTGGAACAACATTGAGGGCCTGACCAGCCTGTAAAGGAAGATCATCCCAACCTGGGCCATGCAATTTCACTTGTAACAAGCCTTTTTCAGCATAGGTTAGTGGGAAAGAAGAATCTGGCGCAAACCCAAGATCTGCTTGTTCTTCAATTTGATTGTAGCGGTTCATACAGCGCCACAAGGTTTCTTCATCCGTCCCAAAGATAAACCGGATTCGTTTGGTAAACTGAATGCCATCATCCAGCAAACTCTTAACTGCATAAAGGGCAGCGAGGGACGGACCCTTATCATCCTGCACACCACGACCTACTAGATAGTCACCGACAATGGTCGCTTCAAAGGGTGGCGTTTGCCAATCTTTCAGATCACCGGCTGGAACAACATCCAAGTGACAAAGAACGGCCAGGAGTTCTTCCCCCTGACCGATCTCTGCATATCCATAGTATCCTTCAGGATCTATATATGTTTGAAAACCTAATTCTTGAGCAAGCTCTAAGGTTTTTTCTAGGACATCTTGGATAGCTTGTCCAAACGGTGTTCCATTTTCCCCTTCATTTAACACAGAAGGGTAAGAAATGATGGTTTGAAGAGAGTTTAAAAACTGCTCTTTTACATCGTTCTTTATTCTATTTTTCATGAAACACCTACTTTATTCTATTGCAAGAATGGAACCACAGTTCCTAGTAGAAGAAGGGCAATGGTGATCACAACAATCGCTACGACTAATTTACCCATGAATTTCCACCATGCACTCAAGTCAACACGTCCAAGAGCAAGAGCTCCCATTACGATACCTGAAGTTGGTGCGATCAAGTTCAAGACACCAGATGCAGATTGGTAAGCTGTGACAATCAAGCTACCTGGTACATTGACGAATTTACCAAGAGGTGCCATGATACCCATTGTTGCGCTGGCAAGACCAGATGATGATGGGATCAAGAATGACATTGGCAAGTAGAAAATGTAAGTCAAGACAATGAACAATTGAGATGAAAGACCTTTAAGTCCTTCTTCACCCCAGTGAAGAATTGTTGCAGTGATCATACCATCATTCATGATGACTTGGATACCACGTGCTACCGCTACGATAAGAGCAACACTCAAGAGGTCAGCTGCACCATTCATGAAAGATGAAATGATTTTATCTTCTTTCAAGCCATAAATGATACCAACGAGGATTCCCATGAAGGCAAAGAGCATAGCTGTTTGTGGGAAGTACCATGTACCAAGAGCATCTGTGTTACCGATCAATTGACCAAGTACTGGAATTTTATGGAGAGATTCGTTGAAGGTTTCAAAGAATTTAATACCCAAATCTTTGAATGGGATAAATCCAGCAACCATGATCACGAATGTTGAGATGAAGACGACCAAGACACGTTTTTGTTTCTTGTTCATTTGTGAAGGAATTTCTTCGCCACTATCAACGTTGAAGTGTTTCAAATCTTCTTCACGAGTTGCATAGGTGAGAGATTTGGTTGGGTCTTTTTGAACCTTATCTGCATAACGGTATACATAGTATGTGCTAAGTCCTGTCAATACGATCCAGAAGATCACACGAAGTAAGAGGCCTGAAGCACTTGAGATACCTGCAGTATCAGATGCGATAACTGTCGCAAATGGGTTCAATGTTGACGCCAAACATCCGATTTGTGATCCTAAAAGGATAATGGCTACCCCTGTCAAGCTGTCAAAACCAACGGACATCATAACAGGTACAAGAAGTGGATAGAAGGCCATGGTTTCTTCACCCATACCATAAGTTGTACCACCAAGGGCAAACAATGGCATCAAGATCAAAATCAACATTTTTTCGCGGCCTTTGTATTTACGAACGATAGAAGCAATCCCTACATCAAGGGTACCTGTTTCGTTCACAACTCCAAGGAAACCACCGACCATCAAGATGAAGAAGGCTACGTCAATCGCTGCACTGGTTGGTGCTTTACCAAGCATGGCATTGATTGGGGCCATCAAAACATCCCAAATTCCTTGAGGATGTGCTTTTACAGATTCATAACTACCTGCAATGATAGCACCTGCATCGTCAACCTTGTATTGACCAGCTGGAATAATCCAAGTTAACACTGCCATAATAGCAATGATAATTAACAATACGGAAAAAGATGAAGGCATCTTAAATCCTTTTTTTGTTTTTTCACTCATTTGTCTTCCTCCTAACGCAACAAAGTGTGAGTGATGTTTTACAAGAGTCTCTTGTAAAACGCTTACCTATAGATTTATTCTATCACAATAAGCTTTAAAATACTAGTTTTTTCCTAATTTTTCATTAGTCTTTTTGGATGATTGTTCCACTTTCAGACTCAATCAAAGCGCCAAGGTTTTCAAGTGACGTAATAACTGCTTTTCCTTCTGGGCGACCATTGACGAAGGCAATCGCAGCTTCTACTTTAGGAAGCATGCTTCCTGGTGCAAATTGGTCTTGTTTGATATATTCTTCCAATTGAGCCACATTCACATGTTCCAATTTTGCTTGGTCTGGTTTGTTGTAGTTCACAAAGACATAATCGACACCAGTCAAAACGATGAAGAGGTCTGCTTCTACTAATTCAGCCAAACGTTGAGAGGCGAAGTCTTTATCGATTACCGCTTCAACACCAGATAAGCTACCATCTGCTTCTTTCACAACTGGGATACCGCCACCACCGGCTGCCACAACGACTTGACCGTCGTTCAACAAAGTACGGATGGTATTGATTTCTTTGATATCCACTGGTTTTGGTGAAGCAACGACTTTACGCCAGCCACGACCAGCATCTTCTTTGAAAGTTGCTCCTGTTTTTTCAGCTTCTGCTTTTGCTTCTTCTTCTGAGTAGAATGGACCGATTGGTTTGCTGAGGTTGACAAAAGCTGGGTCGTTCTTATCAACAACGACTTGTGTCACAACAGAAGCCACGTCTTTTTCGATTCCTTCTTCAAGAAGAGCATTTTGAAGAGCATTTTGAAGCCAGTAGCCAATGCTTCCTTCGGTCATAGCAACTAATGAATCAAGTGGGAAAGCAGGGTTTTTTTCAGAGTTTGCTGCCAAGTGTTGGAGCAAAAGGTTCCCTACTTGAGGACCATTTCCGTGAGTGATGATCAAGTCATCCCCATTTTTGATTAATTTGACTAAGTGTTTTGCTGTTTCTACAAGTGCTTCTTGTTGAGCTTGAGCAGAAGGATCAGATGAGAGAATAGCATTTCCTCCCAAAGCAACGACGATTTTTCTTGACATAAGTTATCCCTTTCTATAAAAAATAGGGGCAGGACTAAAGCTAGCAGTCCAGCCCCTATAGCTGTTGGTATACGGTTATAAAGTCTTAAACTTTTGGAATGTACAAGTTACCAAGAGTAGCTGCCATAACCGCTTTGATGGTGTGCATACGGTTTTCAGCTTGGTCAAAGTGACGAGCATATTTGCTGCGGAACACTTCGTCAGTAACTTCCATTTCTTCTACGCCGAATTTTTCAGCAACATCTTTACCGTAAACAGTATTTGTATCGTGGAAGGCTGGTAAGCAGTGCAAGAAGATCAAGTCTTCGTTATCAGCTTTCTTAATCAAATCCATGTTTACTTGGTAAGGTTTCAAAAGGGCAACACGTTCTGCAAATTTGTCTTCTTCACCCATTGATACCCAAACGTCAGTGTAAAGTACGTCTGCACCTTTCACTGCTTCGTCAGCATCTTCAGTGATCAAGATATGAGCGCCACTTTCTTTTGCAAATCCTTCTGCCAATTCAACGATTTCTTTTTCTGGGAAGAGTTCTTTTGGTGAGAAGATGTGTACGTTCACACCAAGGATAGCACCTGTTACAAGAAGGCTGTTCGCAACGTTGTTACGTCCATCACCACAGTATACAAGTGTCAAACCTTCCAAACGTCCAAAGTTTTCTTGAACTGTCAAGTAGTCTGCAAGCATTTGAGTTGGGTGCCATTCGTCAGTCAAACCATTCCATACTGGAACACCTGAGAATTCAGCCAATTCTTCAACCATACGTTGGCTGAAACCACGGAATTCAATACCGTCAAACATACGTCCAAGAACTTTAGCAGTATCTTCTGTAGATTCTTTTTTACCAAGTTGGATGTCGTTTGCACCTAGGTATTCTGGGTGAGCACCAAGGTCGATAGCTGCTGTTGTGAAGGCAGCACGAGTACGAGTTGAAGTTTTTTCAAACAAAAGCGCAATGTTTTTACCAGCAAGATAGTGGTGTTCAATGTTGCGTTTTTTAAGGTCTTTCAAGTGAGCTGAAAGTCCGATAAGGTATTCTAACTCTGCACGTGTAAAGTCTTTTTCTGCCAAGAAGCTACGTCCTTGGAATACTGAATCTGTCATTTCTAATTGTCTCCTATTTTCTTTCTAGTATTGATCAGTAAGAAGGAAGAGCTGATCCCTCAAGACCAGCTCTCGGTCTTCTCTATTAGATTTCTTCACGTTCAAATGGCATTGACATACAACGAGGTCCACCACGACCGCGAACCAATTCACTTCCGCGGATCTTAATCAAACGAAGTCCGTATTCTTCTAATTTCTTGTTTGTAACTGTGTTACGGTCGTATACAACTACCACACCAGGTGCGATTGTAAGAGTATTTGAACCGTCGTTCCATTGTTCACGAGCAGCAGCAACCACATTGCCATCGCCACAAGGAATCAATGTAACTTTTTCAACACCAAGGTTTTCAGCAAGCAATTCAGCCAAATCACCTTTTTCTTCAACAATCTTCAATGCTTCATTTTCATATGTTACAGAGAAGACGCGAAGGTTGCCTTGGATTTCTGGGTGGATGGTGAATTTATCGTAGTCCACCATTGTGAATACTGTATCCAAGTGCATGAATTTACGGTTGTTCGCAAATTCGAAGGCCAATACTTTCTTGAAGCCAACGTTCTTCTTGAAGATGTTTACCAACAATTTTTCAATTGATGCAGCATCTGTACGTTGTGAGATACCAACTGCCAAGACATCTTTAGAAAGGACCAATTCGTCCCCACCTTCGATACGAGTATCTTCTTCACGGTTGTATACCAAATCTACATTACCACCATATACTGGGTGATATTTGAAGATGTATTTACCATACAAGGTTTCACGGTTACGTGTATCAGCATACATGTGGTTCAATGATACTGCATTCCCAATTGTAGCAAATGGGTCACGTGTGAAGTACAAGTTTGGCATTGGATCGATCGCAAATGGGTAGTCAGATTCAACAAGGTCAGTCAAGCCTTTGTCAGCTTCTGGAATTTCTGGAAGCTCAGCTTTTTGAAAACCAGCCATTGTTTTTTCAACCAATTCTTGGTTGTCTTCAATACCACGAAGGATTTCGCGAATAGCGTTTTTAGTTTGGCGTCCACGAATGTTTGCTTCATCAAGATATTCTTCGATGAATTGTTCGCGAATTTCTGGAGTAGTCAATGACTCAGCTGCCAATTTTTCAAGATAAAGTACTTCGATTCCTTCGTTACGAAGCGCTTGAGCAAAATTGTCGTGTTCTTTTTGTGCATCTTCCAAGAATGGAATATCATCAAAAAGAAGACGCTCTAGATAGTCAGGCATCAAGTTTTCCAACTCTTTACCTGGACGGTGCAACATTACTTTTTTCAGTTTTCCAATTTCTGAGAAAACATGAATTGGTTTAGTTGACATCTGTCATCCTCCTTTTTTCTTTGAGCTTGTTCACAAGCTTATTACAATTGTTATTATATTCTTTATTGGTACCGCTTTCACAAAGGATTCTACTTTTTGAATGCAAAGAATTTGGCGTTTTTTTGAATCTTTCCTATTTTTTAGTTAATATGAAGCGTTTTCTTTGCATATTTTGCCTTTTATATTATTTTTATGAATATATATTTTTTTTAAAAAATAAAAAAAGATCAACAAATTAGTTGATCTCTTCAAAACTCTTTAAAAAGTAGGCTGTATCTAGAAAAGTTAGTTGTTTTCTCTCATACTGGATCTTATGAGAATCGATGAGTTTCTTTAAAACTTGATTGACAGTTTCTCGGGTTGTGGCTGCTAATTTGGCCATTTCCTTCATACTAATTGGAAATGGAAGCTGATTTCCTAGACTTTCATAATCCTTGCACAGAATGGCTAAGGATTGAATCACGCGCTCACTGGCACTAGCTGTCACGACATTACGCAAGCGCAACTCTTGAAATTCTAGGATGGAGGATAGCTTTCTCGTAATAAAGAGCAACTGCTCCTTGCTCTCTTGGGCATATAATTCATAGAGATTGACGGGGATCACGAAACAACGCAAATCCGTCACCGCACTAGCTGTATAATGGTAACGCTCATCCTGGAACATCCCACCATAAGGGAACAAAGCTCCCTTCTTTATATAATCCATATAGGAGAATTGGTCCGACGAATCAAATTGCTCAATACGAGCAAAGCCTTTTGCCAGAAGAAAAATGCGCTCCCGCTTATCTCCTGCATAAAATAAAATTTGTCCTTTAGGGATATCCCTGGCATGAATTTCAACAGCTAATTTATCAAATAGCTCCACTGGTAGCTCAGAAAAGGCTGGATGCGAGCGGAGCAACTGGTAATCTTCCTTTGTAATCATGTCTATACTTCCTCTTATTACTATTAGTAGTATAACATACTTTTTATAGAAAAGGGAAAGAAGTCTCTTTAGAACAGAAAAGTAATTCGAAACACCAAGTCATTTTCATGATACTTTGTTAAAAGAAAAGGTCTGAGCAAAACTCAGACCTTTTGTCGATTATTCATTCATATTGACACGATGCCATTCATTGATAACATA
This sequence comes from Streptococcus taoyuanensis, assembly GCF_029589235.1. Lineage (NCBI taxonomy): Bacteria > Bacillati > Bacillota > Bacilli > Lactobacillales > Streptococcaceae > Streptococcus > Streptococcus taoyuanensis. The sequence goes on along the minus strand of NZ_JARQVW010000002.1, from coordinate 153,549 downwards.
AGCCAATTGTCCCAATTGATAAAGACCAACGCCACTGATTTCAGAACTTTCTGGAGTCGTACCTCCAAGTCCTGCAGTGTAAATGGCAACCAAATAAGGAGTCGATTCACGGACAATCGCATCCACATTAAGTGCTTCAGCAACATACCCTGGTTTTTGTTGAATCACCAAATCTGGCAAGAATTTCTTATAGTACTCACCTGGGAAAGACTCCCCGATCAGTTCTAGTAAATCCGCATATTTTTCTTGATGATTCCAAAGATATTCCAAGACATGGATGTAATAATCCGTTGTCGTTTTATTATCTTCGCTAAAGGTTTTAACCTCTGGTGAACGAGATTGACCATAGCGACTGAACAACTTACGCGCTTGCTCCATCCCCCCTAAACGATCTGCCAAAGCATAGGCTGGGGTGTTTTCAGAGTAAACCAATGAATAGCGCTGCATATCAGGAATAGACATGGCTCCATCAAAGGCAGCAACGTAATTGTCATGCTCTCCTACATATTCATAGTAAGTATTGGTAATGTCAAACCGGTCTGTTAAATTCAGTTTGCCCTTTGCGACTTCATCCACCACCAACATGTTCAAGGGTAGCTTATAGGTACTACCTGCCGTCATTGGTTGGAGATCATTCATGGCAAATTGCTCTCCTGTAATGGCATTGCGATACGTGAAGGCAACTTGTGACGGATCAATTCCACTTTCCGCTAGGAAATCCTGAACAACCTCTACCAGGCCTTTATTAGCATAATCATAGACAAGGCCATAAGCACTCATCGTTTCCATGTCTGCATCTACTACTGCTTGCTTAGCTTCAGGAGATTTGACACGCGGTTTTTTCGTCTCAGGGGTAGAATTTTCGATATCTTGTTCTTTTGCTTCTTTTGTTTTCTTTGCTTTTTTTTCAATTGCTGATGCTGTTGGTTGCGTAAGATGCAAGTAGCCCAGTGCGCTTGTTCCCACTAAGCACAATAAAATACTGACCGCAATCATGATCGAGCGTAGATTAAAATATTTTTTCATACGACATTAATTATAAAAGATTCTACTGAAAATAACAAGAATTATCAGAAGGAGAAAACGGTTTCTTTTTAAAAAGTTTATTTCTTTTCATCAAAGGCTTATTTCCGTTTAAAGGAGCCCATAATTAGCTTAGCAATCTCACGCGCAATCGTCCGGAATAAGGAACTCAAGAAGGAATCCTTGGCTTTTTCAAGACTGGATTTTCTTGGGCGACCTGGACTGCGTTTTTGCTCTGCTTTTTCCGCCGCAGCTCGTTCTTTTTCTGCTTCTTTTTGCTCTTCTTCTTGTGCTTCCTTGCTTGCTTTAGCTGCTAATTTTTCATAGGCAGATTCCCGATCAATCGTCGTCGCATACTTTTGATGGAAAGGCGATGTTGTGATCAAGGCCAATTGTTCACTCTCATTTAAGAGGTCAAAACTCGATTGAGGAGAGAGAATATAAGCACGCTCAACCACACTAGGCTGTCCCTTTTCATTGAGGAAAGAAACCAAGGCTTCCCCTGTCCCTAATTCTGTGATCACTGTTTCTGTATCAAAATCTGTATTCGGACGAAAACTTTGGGCAGCAACCTTAATTGCCTTCATTTCTTTTGGTGTATAAGCTCGAAGCGCATGCTGAACACGATTTCCAAGCTGTGCCAAAACAGATTCTGGAAGATCTTGAGGATTCTGGGTAATAAAGTAAATCCCTACACCCTTCGAACGAATCAGGCGTACCACTTGCTCGACCTTCTCAAGAAAGAGCTTGCTTGCATCCTTAAAGAGGAGATGCGCTTCATCAAAGAAGAAGACCAGTTTTGGCTTTTCAGGATCCCCAACCTCTGGAAGTGTTTCAAAGAGACGAGACAGCATCCAAATCAAAAAGGTTGAGTACAATTTTGGTGAATGAAAGAGCTTTGTAGCCGAAAGAATATTGATATAACCACGACCAGATGCATCGAGTTGCATGAAGTCATTTAAATCAAGTGCGGGCTCTCCGAAAAACTGGTCTGCTCCTTCTTCTTCAAGAACCAAGAGACTTCTTTGGATGGCTCCGACAGATTGTTTGGTGATATTGCCATATTGGGCCGAATAGTCTGAACTGTGTTCATAGACTTCCTTTAAAAGGCTTTGCAGGTCCTTCAAATCAATCAAGGGCCAATCTTTCTCTTGGGCCACTTTAAAGACAATTGCGAGAATTCCTGATTGGGTTTCATTCAAATCAAGCAGACGAGAAAGAAGCAATGACCCCATCCCTTCGACAGTCGCACGAACAGGATGACCAGCTTGACCAAAGACATCCCACAATCGAACAGGGAAGGCTTGTGGCTCAAACGGATCTGTGATCCCAAGAAGCTTGTAGCGTTCTTCCAATTTTGGTGTCCATTGCCCAGCTTTGGCTAAGCCAGATAAATCTCCCTTGATATCAGCTAGAAAGACCGGAATGCCTTCTTTGCTTAATTTTTCTGTTAGAACCTTGAGCGTAACCGTTTTTCCTGTTCCAGTTGCACCTGCAATCAAGCCATGACGATTCAACATCCGCAAATAGATAGGCGTCTCAACGGCTCCTTTAGTAATGGTAATACTAGTCATTTCATTTCTCCCTGAATGTTTCAGTTTTCATTTTAAGGTTTATCTTTTCCTTGCCTAGGCCCTTCAAACCAGGCTTCAGACAAGTAAGACACACTCCTACTAGTGTATCATTTTCCTGACCAAACGCAAGAAATTATACTCCGATTTTCCGGATGCAAACAAAAAATCTATAAGTGCCAATACTTGCTCTTATAGATTCCTTCATTTTATTATTTTGCAGCTGCAAACAATTCATTAACTTTATTCCAGTTGATCACTGAGAAGAAAGCTTTGATGTAGTCAGGACGTACGTTACGGTATTTCACGTAGTAGGCATGTTCCCAAACATCCAAACCAAGGATTGGTGTTTTACCTTCAGAGATTGGTGTATCTTGGTTTGCTGTTGAAGTCACTTCGAGTTTGCCTTCTTTGTTAACAACCAACCATGCCCAGCCAGAACCAAAACGTGTCGTTGCTGCTGCTGTGAAGGCTGCTTTGAAGTCTTCAAATGAACCAAATGTAGCATCAATCGCTGCAGCAAGTTCTGCTGAAGGAGCTGTTTGTTCTGGAGTCATCAATTCCCAGAAAAGAGCGTGGTTCAAATGACCACCACCATTGTTGATCACAGCTTGGCGAATGTCAGCTGGAATGGATTCAACATCAGCTAACAAGCTTTCAAGGTCTTCTCCAATTTCAGGATGTTTTTCAAGAGCTGCATTCACATTGTTTACATATGTTTGATGGTGTTTATCATGGTGCAAATGCATGGTTTCTTCATCGATATAAGGTTCCAATGCATCATAAGCATATGGTAATTCTGGTAAAATGATAGCCATTTTATGGTCCTCTTTTCTTTATTACTGACTTGATGATAACGTAAACAGCTAAATTATTCAACTAATCTGCTTGCGATTTCATTCATCGTTAGACGCTATTAGCTACTTTCAACAGGGCCAAATCAAATAAGTAGTCTTTTTCATATGTTCCACTTTTAATCGCATAATCCGTCTCGATGAAGGTCATCATAGCTTGCTTCAAAAAGGACAAGGAAAGCCTGCGGCTATCCCGTAAGGCAAACTTCACCTGATAAGGATTGACCTTGCGTCCTGACAACTCCGACAAGCTCGCTACAATTTGGCTTTCGGATTGGCCTTCTTCTGAGAAAATTTTAACTTGAGAAAACATTCGGAATTGTCCCAACAAAATAGCGATCAATTTTATTTCATCTTCTCCTTGTAAGCGGAGATCCTTAACCAAATTCCGGGCTTGATCGATTTGGCGTTTGAGAATCATCTGTGTCAGATCAAAAATATTATCTTGCAAGGACTTTGGAACAACCTCCTTGATATCTTGGAGGGTAATCTGACCATCTTCTTTATAAGCCTGCAACAGAGCGAGATTCTTCTGTAACTCTCCAAAATCATAGCCAGATTTTAAGAGTAGCTGGTCCAAGGAATCGCCCACAAAATGTATGCCCAATTCTTGGGCCTGACTTGCAAAATAACGCTTTAAATCTTGCTCTTTAGGTGTTGTTGCTTCAATGATCTGGGCATCCCGTTTTAGGAGTTTGACTAAGCGACGCTTACTATCTAATTTTCCTTCTGCAAATATCACCAAACGGGTTGATTCAGAAGGATTTTCCAGATAATTTTCAAATTGCTTCAGATCTTCATCGGTTAAATTTCGTTTTTTGGCAGTGGTCAAATCCAATAAGTGATCCAAAATCACGATTTTTTCATCTGCAAAAAAGGGAAGACTAACCAAATCCAGCTCGACTTCAGCATAGGAGGCTTCCTTCATATCAAAATAAGAATAATTCAAATCTGAGGGATCATAGCCTATTTTTTTTAAAATGTCTTTTTTTAACCATTCAAATTGACCTATATCCTCCCCTGTCAAAACAAGAATAGGAGGCAGAGTTTGAACCGTCAGATGTTTAATGTCAGTAATTGCTTGCATGAAACTCTCTTATCTCTATCAGTCTAGTGGATTTCGTGTTCAGCAGCCATTTTTTGTTCCAATGGTGGTTTTTCATCAGACAAATCAGGTGCTGCTACAAAATTTGGAATTTGCTCAAACGAGTTGCCGCCAAAGCTCCCCCCTGTCGCTGTGACCTGTGGTTCAGAAGCCACTCCCATAGGAGTTTCTACTGGTTGTGGGAAGGTGTTTTTCCCTGGAAGCATCATGAGAATCAAGAGAGAAATAACTGTAATCCCCCAAAGAAATAGGAAAATATCTAGCCCCGTCAACAAATAGAGCAGAACCGGACCAAGGTTCAAAAAGATCCAAGACCAATGGATTCCTGCATCCCGCAAGCGACGCACACAAATGGCTTGACTCGGTACTAAAATGAGGAAGTAAAAGAATGCTAAGAAAGCGAGCGCCCATAAACCTGTCTTAGAATGAACAGCTGAAAAATTGAGCGTTTCTTGAGCATTTTGATGGGATAAAGAGGCCACGATATAAAAAACCCAAAGAGGCAAAGAAATCAGGGAATTCCAGAAAAAAGCTAGCCAAAAATGGGCCCGACTGGTCTTACTTGAAAAATCTGCATACTGTATCCAAAATTGCTTAAATGCGTTCATACGATTCTACCTTTACATTGATTTCACTTTCTATAATAGCAATTTTCAGCATAGAAAGCAAACCTCTCCTCGTCTCTAGCGGACCGTTTCTACCCTCCAATGGTCCCACCCAATCAAGCGAATTGCTCCCCTTTCATCGGTACGAAGATAAGAAATAGAGCGTTCCTCTAGACGATCGAGCAATTCTTTATGGGGATGTTGGTAGCGATTTTTCTTTCCAACAGAGATCAAGGCCAACTGAGGATGTAACTGATCTAAAAACACATCACTAGAGGAACCTTTAGAACCGTGGTGGCCTACTTTCAAGACATCTACTTGTAATTGTGGATCGTTTTTCAATAGTTTTTTCTCTCCAGCTTCTTCCAAATCACCCGTGAACAAAAATCGTTTCTGAAAGAACTGCCCATAGAGGACAATCGAATCATCATTTTTACCATCCCCCACTTCATCAGGGGATAAGACTTCTAGATGATGATCAAAAATAGGTAGTTGATCTCCTCTCTGGACTACTTTAATCGGACTATGAAGCTGTTTCAATTTCTCTCGAAATTGAGAATTAGTTAGACTACCTGGACTGACATACACTTTTTTAACTGGGATTTGTTTGGCAACCTCCACCATATCGCCCATATGGTCCTGGTCTGTATGAGTCAAGACCAAAGCATCGAGTTTTCCAACACCTCGACTCTTGAGATAGGGAATCAAGGTTTGATCCGCATTGGCAGATTGACTGCGCTCTTGCCACTTTCCTCCACTTTTAAAAGTGACACGTCCTCCGACATCAATCAATATGGTTCTTCCTTTCCAATCGCGTAAAAAGATACTGTCTCCTTGACCGATATCCACCATGGTAATCTCATTTTCTAAAGGATGCTTGGTCCAACAAAAGATGAGTAGAATCATACCGATTAACAGGAAACGACGTTTTTTTTGCTTTCGAAGATCATACAAGATCCCTAAAAGAAGGAAGAGAGCGATCAGAGCTGGTCCCGTCGGCTGACCAAATACCAAAGGTAGCGACGTGAGCTTTGAAATCCAACGAATACACTCCTCTATGAGAAGAAAGAAACTGTTAAAAATTGTAAGGGGCTTTAGAATCGATAAGATAAATAGCACCGTTAAACCTGGAAGAAGGACAAGGTCAAATAAGAAAGAAAAGAGGAAGGTTAAAGGGAGTGACCACGGTTGAAAGACACTAAAGTAATAGGTCAAAAGGGGCAAAATTCCCAGGCTAATCCAGAAACTTTCCACTAGTAGCTTTTTAAGTCCTGAATAAGAACTGGTATCTACCAAGGTCAAAATAAAGGCGTAGGCACAACTCAAGACCCCTCCAGCTGTCAGAAGAAACTTGGGCATGAGAATCATTAAGAGCATCAAGGTCATCGCCATATTCTCCATCCCTCGGATCCCCTTTTGAGAGAGGATCTTCTGCAAGAGACTACGAACCACTGAAACTGAAAAACCTGTCAAGCCAGCATAGACCAAAGAAATTGGAAGCATCCAGATATCGACTGTCTCTTGCAAGATTCCTAGACGTAAGAGACCTTTCCGGATCCCATTGATGAAAAAGCCGACCTGCATCCCAGATAAGGCGAACAAATGGATGATGCCCAAACTCGTGTAAAGCTGATCCATCTCTTCAAAATCCGTATCTAAATAACCAAAAAGAAGGCCGGTCATATACTGGTTCATCGGCTGTGGAAAGTGTTCCTTGCTCCAAACAATGGCTTGGCGCCTCCATTGAGATAGCCAGTCAAAAACATTCCACGTTTGGATGGGAACCGCAGATTGGATCGCTTCAATTTTTATTTGATAGTGAATTCCCTGTGTTTCCAAATAAGCCCGATAGTCAAATCCTCTAAAATTTCGTTGTCCTTCCGGCTCTTCTATGACCCCCTTATAAGTCAGCTCTATCACATGAGTTTGGTCTTGCCACTGCTCCTTTTCTTTTTCCGATTTCAAGGTGTAAAAAACTTGGTAGGTCCTACCCTGGTCTTTAGCGCGAAATGACAAGGCATCTCCATTGATCTTGATGGTATCTGGGATCAGACGTAAGTGGGCTGGAGCTTGCCTCTGACTTGATGGTTGGCCTTCCTCTAGTCTTTGAAAAACAAAGAAGCTGGCAAAACATAAGGTCACCAAACCTACACCTAGCAAACTAGAGCGATTCTCTTTATACTGATGGAGCACTAAAAATACCACCACCACTAGACCTCCGATGGAAAGCCAAGATGGTTGATAAACACTAAAATACAACCAAAGAAGTAAAAAAGCGAGATGAACAAGCGAAAAAGGAAGGTCTTTAATCCACCGTAAAAGCATCTTTGAGTTTCTCCAGTGTTCTCTCACCAATCCCTGAAACATTTTTGAGATCCTCTACCGATCGGAAGGGGCCATTTGCTTCTCGATAGGCAATGATGTCCTGAGCTCGTTTCTGCCCAATTCCAGAGACCGTCTGGAGCTCTGCCTCGGTCGCTCGATTCAAATGGACCTTGCCTGTTTTTTCTGCTGAAGCTGACGATTTTGCAGCGCTTTCTGAACTTCCAAGCTCTGGAGCCTCCTCCCCTTCTTTTGCAACATAGATCACGGCTTCATCGGATAGCTTTTGTGCCAAGTTGACCGATTGACTATTGGCATCTACTGTCATCCCGCCCGCCTTATAGATAGCATCGTGGACCCGACTGCCCACGCGTAATTCATACACCCCTGGTTGTTTGACAGCCCCTTTGACATCGACGGTAATGATTTTTGGTTCCTCGTCCATTGAAGGAGCTGGCTTTTCTTCTTTTGAGCGAGAAGCAGACGCTTTTTCCGGACTCGCAGTTGAACTGGAAGTCGGATAAAGATCTGGAACGGTCGATGCACTTGAGTTGGGGCGATGAAAAAGAAAATACCCTCCCAGTAAGAGCCCAATCGCTGCAATCGCTAAAAAGAGCTTATATTCTTTGATTTTTTCAATCATATCTTCCATAAGAAGCCTCCTCTCACTTTTATTATTCGTAAAAATAAAAAAAACTGAGAACATTCTCAGTTTTTTATTTGTTTTTCCGATGTTTGTCTGGATCCCATACAAAGCTTGCTAAGTAACTAAAGAGCAAGGTCAAGATGCCAACAACTAAAACGACTGGAAGCAAAAGGATTTTTAACAATCGAATCAAGATAAACGGTTTTGTTGGGGTATTGATAGCTTGTGCTTCCGCATCCAACCGGTCAAACTCCTCTTGGATCCGGTGAGCAACTTCTGCCACGCCCTGGTCATTCATCTTTTTGATATCTGAGATATCAATCGGATGTCCAAAGTTCATATCAATCCGCTCACCTGTCACCAAACCTTTCAAGTCTCTTGGCCCAGTATACGTCACAGGCATGATACGGACCTTGGCCATTTTGGCAATGATGGCAACACCACCCTTAACATCTTGCGAATGCCGGCTTCCACTTGGGAACATGATCAAGGAGCGGTTGCTCTTTTTTAACATATTGACGGGATACTTAATGGCTTCAGCTCCCGGATTTTCACGGTCAATTGGGAATGCCCCACACATGCGAATCCACCATCCAAAAATGCGGTTGGTAAACAGTTCTTTTTTCGCCATAAAGATAAACTGTTTTGGCTTGGTCGCAAAGGCCATATAGACTGGGTCCCACCAAGTCCTGTGAGGGGATACCAAGATGTAATTTTCATCTTGATCTGGAATATTATCCGTATGATGGTAATGGGCATTCCCATTTAAAACCCACAGAATAAAGGCAACAAGGCCACGTAAATAGGTATAAAACATAGTTGTTCCTCAAATCCATTTCATTCGTCTCTCTACAAGATATTCCATCCTGTAAAAGGTTCTTTCTTATTATACCGTATCCTGATTTTGACCGCAAACCTTTTTTAGATAAAAATTGTCTCAGCGGACCGATTCTAGATAGTCTTTTTCTCAAAAAAATGATATCATATTGTCTATGGAAACTATTGATTTAAAGGGCTTGTCCCTCAGTGAAGTCCGCAAGAAAATGGATCGCGGACAAACCAATGATTTTACAACGAATACAAGTACCAGCACCTGGCAAATCATCAAGCGCAACGTCTTCACCTTGTTTAATACCTTAAACTTTGTGATTGCCGTGGCCTTGGCTGCTGTACAGGCCTGGAGCAATATGATCTTTTTTGCAGTCATTTGCTTCAATGCCATCACAGGGATCATGACCGAGATGCGCGCCAAGCGGATGATTGATAAACTCAACCTCATGAGTCGTGAGCTAGTGACTGTCATTCGAGATGGGGAAAAAGATGCGATTCCACCCGAAAAGCTTGTTCTGGGTGATTTAATGCTTTTATCTTCGGGTGAGCAGATCCCTAGTGATGCTGAAGTCATGTCTGGTATCGCTGAAGCCAATGAAGCTATGCTGACTGGTGAGAGTGATCTGGTCTTAAAAGAAGTTGGCGATGAACTGCTTTCTGGTAGTTATATTGCCAGTGGTCAAGTCTATGCCCGTGTCAAGCGAGTTGGAGCAAACAACTATGCCAACAAACTGATGATGGAAGCCAAGACCTTGAAACCTATCAATTCGCGTATTCTTTATAACTTAGCGAAAATTTCAAGCTTCACTGGTAAAATTATCATTCCATTTGGCCTTGCCCTCTTCTTTGAAGCATTGTTGATCAAGATGCTGCCGATCAAGGATTCTGTCGTGAATTCTTCAACAGCTCTCTTGGGAATGTTGCCAAAAGGAATTGCCTTACTGACAGTTACGTCTCTTTTGACAGCGGTTATTAAGCTCGGCATGCGCAAGGTTCTTGTCCAAGAAATGTACTCAGTAGAAACCCTGGCGCGTGTGGATACCTTGTGTCTAGATAAGACCGGTACCATCACCCAAGGGAAGATGACAGTCGAAGCTCTCCATAGCTTATCGGATCATTTTTCTGAACAGACGATCCAGGTCATCCTCTCTGCTTACATGCAATATAGCGAGGACACCAATCCTACTGCTCAAGCTATTCGCAAGGCTTATGGGGAGTTGGAGCATGCTTATACTGCTGAAAACATTATTCCTTTCTCAAGTGATCGAAAATGGGGAGCCATGCACCTATCCAACCTTGGAACCGTCTTTCTCGGTGCTCCTGAAATGCTCCTTAAAGAAAATCCAGCTGCTGTCGTCGAAGCACAAGCTCGTGGATCGCGCGTGCTCGTCTTGGCTCACAGTTCAGAACTGATCAGCATGCAGGAATTGAAACTGCCTGAAAATCTTGAAGGGATTGCGGTTATTGAGATTACAGACCCCATTCGTGAAGGGGCTTCAGAAACTCTTGAGTATTTGCGCTCTCAAGGAGTGGATCTCAAAATCATCTCCGGTGACAACCCTGTGACGGTCTCTTATATCGCTCAACAAGCCGGCTTCAAAAATTATGAGAACTACGTCGATTGTTCAAAAATTTCTGATGATCAATTAGTGGATCAAGCAGAAGAAACAGCTATCTTTGGGCGCGTGTCTCCTCACCAGAAAAAACTGCTTATCCAAACCTTGAAGGCAGCTGGTCGGACGACTGCTATGACAGGAGATGGGGTCAATGATATCCTTGCTCTTCGCGAAGCAGACTGCTCCATCGTGATGGCTGAGGGAGATCCAGCAACCCGTCAAATTGCCAATATTGTTCTTTTGAACTCTGACTTTAATGACGTTCCAGAAATTCTTTTTGAAGGCCGTCGTGTGGTGAATAACATTGGACGAATCGCTCCAATCTTCTTTATCAAAACGATCTATTCCTTCCTCTTGGCTATCATCTGTATTGCCAGTGCTCTCTTCTTTAACGTCAACTATTTGCTGATTTTCCCTTTCATTCCTATTCAAATCACCCTGATTGACCAATTCGTCGAAGGCTTCCCACCATTTGTCTTGACCTTTGAACGCAATATCAAACCGGTTGAAAAACACTTCTTGAGACGTTCCCTTCTGTTAGCCTTACCAAGCGCCTTGATGGTCGTCTTTAGTGTCTTGTTTATTCGCCTTTGGGGAGCAAGCCATGGTTGGTCTGCAGCCGATATGTCTACTGTATCCTACTACTTACTTGGATCCATCGGTTTCCTATCCGTTATCCGTGCTTGCCTGCCACTAAATATCTGGCGGGCCCTCCTCATCCTCTTCTCTGTTGTAGGATTCTACGCATCTGCGGTCGTGTTAAAAAACTTGATCGAGATTTCCCTCCTTACAGCCACTACTTTCCCAGTTTATCTGGCATTGATGGCTATCTTTACAGGAGTCTTTATCCTCACTACGATTCTCCAAAAATATGAATTTGATTAAAAAAAGTTGAGAGTTTTACTCTCAACTTTTTTTACGGTGCATCAAAAGCAACAATCGCAGGTTTTTCATTAAATGCAGCAAATGGTTTTATTTCCAGTTCTAATTTGCCATCCCCTTTTACACCAAAATGTTGTACAGCACCTTCCATTGATCGACCCGGTGAAATTGACCCCATTGTATTTGTATTAGGATAAGTCTCCATTTTATTTCCACCAACAAATAGATCAATGTCAACCCCAACTGCTAGATCACTATCTGATAGATTTTTCACATTATAGGTCACTTTTAATACTTTATCGGGATTTGTTTTATCAAAATCATTCCGTTCATCAGTCCATTCAACATTTGTAATAGTGTACTCAGCTTGTTTATCAAAAACAATCTTATCACCAATTGCATAGGTTGATTTCTTTTCACTACTCTTCTCCGTAGATGCCTTTTTCTCTGTTTTAGCTTCTTTTGAAGTATCATCAGACTTACTACTAGAATTTCCACAGGCTACTAGTATACTTGCTGAAAGCAATGTTACCCCCAAGCCAAACCATTTTTTCGTTTTGTTCATTTACAAAACCTCCCATTTTTTTAATATATAGTAACATATTTAAACAAGAAAAGAAAGCGTTTTTATAAAAATATATCATTTTAATATATTGAAAATTATCATCTTTTCCCAAGCTTCTTTTCATGCTATAATAGAGCCATGACAGATATCGAATTAAAAGACGGCGAGCGCGTCAACCAACTCTTTTCAAGTGATGTAAAAATCATACAAAATCGGGAAGTTTTTAGTTACTCCGTGGATAGCGTCCTGCTCTCACGCTTTCCAAAATTGCCCAAGCGGGGCTTGATCGTAGATCTCTGCGCGGGAAATGGGGCTGTGGGACTCTTTGCGAGCACTCGGACAGAAGCTCAGATTATTGGTGTTGAAATTCAGGAACGTCTGGCGGATATGGCTACCCGCTCCATTGCCCTCAATGACTTGAACCAGCAAATGTCCATGATCACCGATGACCTCAAGCATTTGCCTCAACATATCAAGGGCAGTAAGGTGGATATTATCCTCTGCAATCCTCCTTATTTCAAGGTGGATGAGCATTCCAATCTCAATGAGAGTGAACACTACCTCTTAGCTCGGCATGAAATTACGACCAACTTAGATGAGATTTGCCATGTGGCTCAGCGGGTTCTCAAATCAAATGGTCGCTTAGCGATGGTCCATCGTCCAGATCGCTTTTTAGATATCATCGAAACTATGAAACGATACAATCTTGCACCCAAGCGGATCCAGTTTGTCTATCCCAAAATGACCAAAGAGGCGAATATGTTATTGATTGAGGCGATCAAGGATGGCTCACTGGATGGTTTAAAAATTCTACCTCCCCTCTTTATTCACAATGAAGACGGCAGCTATACAGACGAGATTCATGAGATCTACTATGGAAACTAAGGCTTACATGTATGTCCTAGAGTGTGCGGATGGCTCCCTCTACACTGGCTACACCACGGATGTCGAAAAACGCTTGAAGACGCACAATGCTGGAAAAGGCGCCAAATACACACGGGCTCGCCTCCCCGTTAAACTTCTTTACCAAGAATCCTATCCAGATAAACCCTCTGCTATGTCTGCCGAGGCTCTCTTTAAAAAGAAATCACGCCAAGCAAAGCTAAACTATATCAAAAAGAACCGTCGGACTCCATAGTCCAACGGTTTTTCATTTACAAAATGGTGATACGGTACTGGTGACTCCGTGTCTCTTGAGGAGCCAACTGGATCACACCTTTTTTGTCTTCGAAGAAATCGCCCTCTTCTGCAGATGTGGAAATACCCGTCCAAGGCTCTAAAGCAATGAAAGGGCCCTTGTTATTGGTAGACCAAAGGACGAGATTCTCAAAATCTGCAAAGGCAAATTCCAAACCTTTACCAGATTTTTTCGAGAGGAGCTGCACAGATTTAGAGGCTAATTGATCTAAAATAATGGCATCTTTTTCAAACAGTTCATGGCGCAAAGGTAAGCTACGACTATGATCTAAAAATGGCGTCCGCTGCAGGCGATCAACCAAACCAGTTTCTGTGAACAAGAGAGGAACGCTACAGCTTTCTTCTTTTTCAAAAATCAACTCGTAGTCTTCATAGTCTTCATCTGCTAAAAGGGGACAACGAAAGGCTGGATGCCCTCCAATGAAATAAGGCATGACTTGATCTGACTCTAGATTTTGCACGCGATAGGTGATGGTGATTTCTTTCCCTTTCAATTCATAAGCGATTTCCACTCGAAAATGGTAGGGATAATTTTGTAAGCTTTCGTCGTTAGAGGTGATTTCAAAGACAAGACGATGGTCTGTCTGTTCTTTGAGTTCAAACTCTCTCTTGCGAATAAGACCGTGTCTTGGAAGCTGGCCTGTCTTCACTCCATCTTTTAGATGATACTGCACTTGGCCATTACGAACGCTCCCGCAAATCGGAAACAGTACGGGAGCTTGTCCTGACCAATACTCTGGATCCCCTTGCCAGAGATATTCTATTCCTTCTTTACTTCGAATGGAGCTCAATTCCCCTCCAAATGTCTTACATTGTACTTCTAGATCATCATTTTTTAATACAATCACCATGGGCGACACCTCTTTGTAATTAGTATAATTATTATATTCATTATAACCTTTTAGAAGAGATTGTCAATTTTTATTTTTCTAGTCAAAAATTTTAAAAAAATAAGAAAAAATTCTTGACAAGGCTTAGAAATAATTGTAGACTTAATATGTTAACAGAAATATTCCATTTTAGGAATTCATTCTTTCTGTTGTCTGACTTTTTTGGATGCTCCTTATCATGATACATTTTTTCTAAAAGAGTCAGTTATCATTTAGGTCTCCTTATAAATATACAAGGGTTAACAGCTGGTTAACCCTTGTATTTTTTATTTTTCTTATAAAAAACGGCCTATTGCTAGACCGTTCCTTCGGACTTATTTATCCCCTTTATTGCGGATGACAAATCCATTTTTCTTTTCATTAGAAGTACGATGGGGACGTTTGTTGCCTTTGCCTTCAAAGTCTCGGCTATTTTTATTGGACTTGCGTTTGAAATCACGGCGTCCACCTTCACGGTCATCTCTGCGATTTCGGTCACGACGTTGGTCTCCACGACGGCTATTTCCACGGCCACCTTTGCCTTTTCCACCAAAGCCACCACCAGATGGTTTGAATGGCAATGGTTTTTCACGCGCAATTTCAACTTCTGGAAGACTGTCTGGATCTTGAACGGTCAAGCTCAAAATATACATAGCCAATTCTTCAGGAGTGAATTCTGCAGCCAATTTGCGAGCATCCTTGCCAAACTTCTCAAAGTTGGTCCGGATTTTTTCATCTTCAAAGTCTCGCTCAATTTTCTTCAGCGCTACTTGTTTTTTCGCTTGGAAGGCTTCTTCTGCTGTTGCAGGTTTCATTCCCTTCATCCGCTTTTTGGTCAAGTTCTCAATGATTTGCAAATAGCCCATTTCATTTGGCGAAACAAAGGTAATGGATTGCCCTGTTTTCCCAGCACGACCTGTCCGTCCGATACGGTGAACATAGCTTTCTGGATCTTGTGGAATATCGTAGTTGTAGACATGGGTCACACCTGAAATGTCCAAACCACGTGCCGCAACGTCCGTTGCCACCAAGACGTCCAAGTTCCCATTTTTAAAGTCACGAAGGACACGAAGACGTTTGTTTTGATCCAAATCTCCGTGAATCCCTTCTGCTCGGAAACCACGGATCTTCAAGCCACGCGTCAATTCATCGACCCGACGTTTTGTCCGACCAAAGACGATGGCAAGTTCAGGCTGCTCGACATCCATCAATCGAGTCATGGTATCAAACTTTTCGCCTTCTTTGACACGGATATAGTATTGATCGACCAAGTCGGTGGTCAATTCTTTGGCTGCGATCTTAACGTGTTCGGGCTCTTTCATAAACTGAACACCGATACGCTTGATGGCTTCTGGCATCGTTGCTGAAAAGAGCAAGGTTTGACGTGTTTCTGGAACACGGCTAATGATTGCTTCGATATCTTCCAAAAAGCCCATGTTGAGCATTTCATCTGCTTCATCCAAGATCAAGGTTTCAATATGATCGAGTTTCAAGGCCTTGCGCTTGATCAAATCTAGCAAGCGTCCAGGGGTTCCCACTACGATATGAGCACCTGACTTCAAAGCTTTAATTTGCTTTTCAATGCTTGATCCACCATAGACAGAGCGAACTTTGACACCCTTACTGCGTCCAAAGCGGAAGAGTTCTTCCTGACTTTGAACCGCCAACTCACGCGTCGGAGCAATAACAAGGGCTTGGATTACTGTGTTATCGACATCAATCTTCTCCAAAGTTGGAAGACCAAAAGCAGCCGTTTTACCGGTCCCTGTTTGCGCTTGACCAATGACATCTTTTCCTTCAAGGGCCAAAGGAATGGTTTGTTCTTGGATGGGGCTTGCTTCTACAAAGCCAGCTTTTTCGATTTCTGCTAATAATTCAGCAGATAAGTTAAATTCGTTGAATTTCAATTCTTTCTTCTTTCTAAAAAGTGGTGCGAAGCCACTTTATCACACTTCTTTCAATGCGAAAACGCACTGATTGCATAGGAAGTCTCCTTCCCGGTTACCTGTCGCAAGACTCATCTAAAGAAAAACCCAATCGTTTTTTTATGGAATTCCCTTCTGCGAAAAATGTTTTCGCACTAGCGGATATGGTTGATTAAAGTCGTTTTCCAAACGAAAAGACACCAAGATCCTCCTTGTGGGAGATTGACCAACATTCCTTTTCTAATTGTTCCATCTCCCCAGCATTTCTCTCATACAAGTTTGCAACTTATCTAGTATAACACAATGAAGAGGTAAATGATAGTCACAGGAGACTAATTTTATTTTTTAGGAAAAAATCTTAGATAGCTTAAGATTATAAAAACGCCCCTAAACCTTTCCAGGACTGGTTTTCTTCTTGTAACCATTTCATATACTTCATCATAGGAGTATAAAAACTTCGGAAAAACTTTTTTTGGTAGTTCTTGCGTTTTTACAAATAAATATGTATAATACAGTTAGTATCTAAAATATTTCTGTATAAAGAAATAGGATCATTTTATCTGATTCAACGATTTATTCTAAGTTCTGATTTATTTAGAACCACTCAGTACTATTAAATCTACTCCTACTATTTCCAAGAAGATTTTGTACAGTCGATGAACTATTCACACTGCCCCTTCTTTGGAGAGGAGGGCAGGTGTCTAGATGGTTCCTATTTCTCAGATTATTCTAGATACGAAGAGGCTCGGATTTCTCCAAGCCTCTTTTTTATCTTTGTTTCACAATCCACCGCATAACCTTTCCCAAAATGAGCCATAATATAAAGCTACATACGGATACATAAATCCAAGCATTGGGATCCTTTGTCATCGGAAGAGGGATATTCATTCCAAAGAAACCGGTGATAACGGCTAAAACCGCCAACAAGGCTTCAAAGATGGTTAGGGTTGTCAAGTTGTCATTCAAGTTGTTGTTTAGGATATTGTTGTAAGATCCTGACAACTGTTGCAAGACATTGGAAATCAACTCAGTCATCGAAGCCAACTGACGCGCTTCGATCATGGCATCATCAAACTGCTCTTTTTCAACATCATTCATCCTGCGATAAATGGCATGCGCTTTAATATGTTCTAGCAACATCCGATTTTGCTTGGCTGCTGCGACCAGATAGACCATACCGGTCTCAAGGTCAGACAGGGCATAAAGATTCTTGGTCGTCGTTGTCTTTCGAAGCAAACGATTGAGTTCATCCTTGTGCTTATCTAAGCGATCAATAATCGGATAATAAGCATTACTGATCATTTCAAGACCTGCAAAAAGCAACTTATAGATCGACAACTCCCCATGGCTTTCCAAATAGCGAACCATTTGTTCAATGATATAGGCATTGTCCTGGTTACTGATGGTCACGAGTCGCGTATCTTGAACGATAAAGGTCATAGGGATGGTTTCGTAGTATTCCTTGTCCTTTTCTAAATCCAATACATTGTAGATAAATGTGATCGTACCGTTTTCTCGATTATAATCCATATGGGCACGTTCGTTCTTATCCATCGCGTACTCAATGGTTTCTTTGTCAATCTCGTATTTTTTATAAAGATATGAGTTTTCAGCAATCATATCCGAGTCGATATTGATCCATTTCCGATCTTGACCCAATTGTTTTTCGATAAACATTCCGTCTCCTTTCTCAACTGTTCTCTATCAAAATGATATTTTTATTTAAAAACTGCACTGGCTAATGCTTGCTGGATTTCAATGACGCTGCTGTCACTCTTGAATTGTAAAACTTCTGAAGGCTCGACTGCAGAAGAGACCCAGATTTTTAATTCGGCATCCAAATCAAAATGACCGGAAGTTTCGACTGAAAATCGAGAGATCGAGCGATAAGGAAGGGATTTGTAGGACGTTTTCTTCCCTGTTACTCCTTGTTTATCTACCAAGATCAAACGAAACTCAGTAAAGACGATTAAATCACGAATCAAGCTAAAAGCAAGCGTCACTTGCTCTCCCGGCACCAAGATATCTTCCAGATCTCTTTCTACCTTATCGACATTTTTTTGAGAGGCATTGCCCATCAAACCACTTAATAATCCCATCATTTCTCCTTTGCAAGCGAAAACGGATAGGTTTCCATTTTCGTATTTCTATTTTCTAAGATAGATTTAGAATTGTTTCTTAACCCATTTTTTCTTCCAGCTCAACCTCTGGATACTTATCCGCAAACCAACGGAGGGCAAAGTCGTTTTCAAAGAGGAAAACAGGCTGGTCAAAGCGATCTTTGGCCAGGATGTTTCGGCTTGAAGACATACGCTCATCCAGATCTTCAGGTTTGATCCAGCGAACCGTCTTTTTGCCCATTGGGCTCATGACCACTTCGGCATTGTATTCATTTTCCATCCGGTGCTTAAAGACTTCAAACTGAAGTTGACCAACAGCACCAAGCATGTATTCACCTGTTTGGTAGTTGGTATAGAGCTGAATAGCTCCTTCTTGCACCAATTGCTCAATCCCTTTGTGGAAGGATTTTTGCTTCATGACGTTCTTAGCTGACACTTTCATGAAGATTTCAGGCGTAAAGGTTGGCAGTGGTTCAAATTCAAACTTGTTTTTGCCCACTGTCAAAGTATCTCCAACCTGATAAGTCCCGGTATCGTAAACCCCGATGATGTCTCCTGCTACAGCATTGCTGACATTTTCACGGCTTTCGGCCATAAATTGAGTCACGTTAGATAACTTAGCGCCCTTACCAGTACGAGGCAGGTTGACGCTCATCCCACGCTCAAATTCGCCAGATACGATCCGCACAAAGGCGATCCGGTCGCGGTGACGAGGATCCATGTTGGCCTGAATCTTAAAGACAAATCCTGAGAAATCCTTATCATAAGGATCGACAAGTTCTCCATCTGTCTTCTTGTGGCCGTGTGGTTCCGGAGCAAACTTGAGGAAGGTTTCCAAGAAAGTCTGTACTCCAAAATTGGTTAAGGCTGAGCCGAAGAAGACGGGAGTCAATTCACCTGCAAGGATGGCTTCTTCTGAAAAGTCATTTCCAGCCTCTTGCAAAAGTTCGATATCGTCTTTTACTTGCTCGTAGAAAGGGTTGTTAGCAAAAAGCTTGTCTCCATCTTCTAGACTAGCAAAACGTTCATCCCCTTTGTAGAGTTCCAAACGTTGGTTATAAAGGTCATAGAGTCCCTCAAAGGCTTTCCCCATCCCGATCGGCCAGTTCATTGGGTAACTGGCGATTCCCAAGACTTCTTCTAATTCTTGTAAGAGGTCCAGTGGCTCACGACCGTCACGGTCTAGCTTATTCATAAAGGTAAAGACTGGAATGCCACGGTGTTTCACAACCTCAAACAATTTCTTGGTTTGAGCCTCAATCCCTTTGGCAGAGTCCACCACCATGACGGCAGCGTCCACCGCCATCAAGGTCCGGTAAGTATCTTCTGAGAAGTCCTCGTGCCCTGGCGTATCAAGGATATTGACCCGTTTGCCATCATAGTCGAACTGCATAACAGATGAGGTTACCGAAATCCCACGTTGCTTCTCGATATCCATCCAGTCAGACTTAGCAAAGTTTCCTGTTTTCTTCCCTTTTACGGTACCGGCTTCCCGAATCTCTCCCCCAAAGTAGAGCAACTGCTCTGTAATCGTCGTTTTACCAGCATCCGGGTGGGAGATAATGGCAAAGGTACGGCGTTTTTTAATTTCTTCTTGTACGTTCATGTTCCTAATTCTTTCTCTTCTTATTTTTTGATAAATTTACAAATTCATCTCTACATCGGATCTCTCCTCAATTTCTCTATCTGTCCTATTATAGCGAAAATAGGCACTTTTTTCAACGATGATTCTTCTTTGAGAGCAAAAAGAAAGACTAAAATCCGTAGATTCTAGTCCTCTCATCATGACTGTTAGAAGGCTCCAAATCCTCCGCCACCGCCACCATCAGAAAAGCCACCGCCGTCAAAGCCGCCACTGCCATCTGAGGAGTTAGTAGAAAAGCTTGAAACGCTATAGGAATCATCAGCATAACTCATCAAGGTAGAGCCGTCTAGGAAGGAATTTGAAGAGGTCGTTAGCCAAACAACAGTGTCCCAGTTTTCGTATGGCAAGGAAATCTGATGATTTTTGAGTACCTGACTCACTTTTTTAGCTTGACCATACATAGTTGCATAGACTAGGATACGATTCCATAGGACAACACTCTCCAGTTCTGCTTGGTTGAAATTTGGAATACTTTCGATCATATTTCGAAAGGCCATCCATTCAAATTGTGCATCCAAGTTCTCTAAGGATTGGAGATGATCTTCGCGAATTTTCACAAGAATATAAAATGGAATGAAGAGAACGACCAACAATACAATCATCCAAAAATAGAAGGAAGATAGGTGTGAACCAAATCCAAAAGATAAGAAACACATGCTCACAAATAAGATCAGTAAGAGCCAAAAATGTAAGGCACAGCCTGTTTTTGAAAGAGCTTCTTCTTTCTCAGATAAGTCTCTAAAATAAGAAGGCAATCCTAATTTTACAATTTCCTTCTCTACACCTTTTGACAATTGCTGGGCATCCTTTTTTAACAGTGATTGAACGTCATTTCCGACCTTTCGAATACGGTCTCGTTGGGTGTCAGATTTAGCAGCTCGAAAGTCTTTTTTTAGGGCTACTTTATCAATTTTATACTTTGAGAATACCTCACTGATATTGATTTTAGATTCTTGATCAAAAATCATTTCAATAAACTTTAATTCAAAATCAGCCAAGCCTTCATAATGGAGACAAGTCAAGGTTTCCCCATTTTCATCCCTAGTCAACCGAAGATTTCCTCGATCAATAAGATCTAACATGGTTGCCTGGATGAGATGATTAAATTTTAGTTGCCCCTTCTCTCTAGACATCACCATCCGTTCAAAATCAAGTTGATATAGTGCCTTAGCTAGGACAAGAGGAGGTAAATTCTGTGGTGGTTCGTATAATCGTACTCCTTTTGAAATTCGACGAGTTCTGGTACTGATAAAATACCGGATCCAGGGAATGAAAGCTAAGATAAATAAAAGAATCGATACAATTGGAACGACCTTGAGTAGAAGGGTCCGATAAAAGAATGTTTTTTGTTCAATGGATTTCTCTTTTTTGAGAAATTTCTCTTTTCCATTTCCCTTGTTAATCTCATTTGCTTGGTCTCGACGCAAGGCCTCTGTCATTGGCCAATAGGCATGCAGTTCGAGCTTACCATTTTTGGGAAAATCCTTTGTCCAAATATGATAACCAGTTGCAGTCCGTTCGACTTGGGCTGGTGGATTAAAGTAACCAGTATGGGCATACAGTTTTCCCTGCTTGGCATCCAAGCCATCCACATAAAAATCTAATTTCGCGACTTTCTCATCTCCATCTGAAATAGGAAACCAATTCAGTTCTGCAATATCCTTGTAGAAAGTCAAGAGATGATCAATCTTCCATTTTACTTTGATCTTGACCGTTCCTCCGACGATACGGGCATTGTATATTTTTAATTGCCGACCATCTTCCAGGTCTGTCTCCTCTACACGAATCTCACGTTTTTCCCCATCCACATAGGCTTCCACCTCAGGATGACGATGAATCTTAAACCCTTTTGGAAGAGGTTCTGCGCTTCCTAGGGTCACATATTGACCATGATAGCCTGTCTGAAACTGATAGGTAATCTCTTGTGTAAATGTTGCTTGGCTATCTTCCTGCAATTGGAGGTGTCCTTCATAGGATTCAATCGAATAGCGAACTTCATCATCTGCATGTGCGATCGTGATTGTACAAACTAAACTCCAAATGAGCGAAATCATTAGCAAGAAACGCTTCATATATTCTCCTTTAATATAAAACAGGGTTGAGACCGAGATGTCCCAACCTTCCTACTTGTTATTTTCTCACTTTCACCCGCTCACTTTTGCGACTGAAGAACTGATTAAAGAGTAATAAAGCAAGGGCTAAAATACTGGATACAACCAGATAGTTGAGCCACACCTTATCCCCTCTCATAATCGGAGGGCGGGCCATCAAGCCGTAATTTCCTCCCGTCAATTGATTGACTCCAACCAGGAATAAATCTAAGGCAAAGGTATAGAGAACAATCTGACTATTTTTTAAGAGATTTCGATCATACCATCTCAAGAGATAAATCAAGGAATTGATGAGGAGACAGTAATGTCCGAGGAGGAAAGAAAAACTCGTAATATGAGGGAAAGTATAGGGATCAAAGACTGGATAGCCCAAAGCAAAGATGGCTCCACTGACTCCCATCAAGGCAAAGAACTGTTTGCTTTTCCAGCGGTCTGGTAAAAACAAGACCGCAAACATGGCCAAGCGACAATGATAAAATGGTAAGCTATTGGACCAAGGAATGTGGTAGGCAAAATACCAAAGATACAAGCAAATTAACTGGAAGCCTTGTAAATATTGAAAGCATTTGCGAAATTGCTCATTCTGATAATAGCGAAGTGACATCATAATCGCTGTCACAACGAACAAGACCATCACACTATACCAAAGTGCTGAAATTGCTGGTGGTGCTGTTGATTCTGTAGTGAAAAAATGATGCATAAAATCTCCTTAGTTTAAACAGATTCAGGTATTCTTCTTTTCTTACTGTACTGAACGATCGTATTGATGAAAATCAGTGTCCCCGTCATGAGAACTGTCACGATCAAATAGTTGAACACAAGGCCATGGTCACCGATCACAGGAGGCCGACGCATAAAGCCGTAGTTTCCACCTGTTGCGAGATTCGCAAGCTGAATAATGGCATTGATCCCAAAAGTCATCTGACAGATTTTCCAAACAGCCCCTTCTTCCACCTGGTAGGATTGAACCAGATAGATCAAACAGTTGGCCAAGAGAGCCCAGTGACCAAAGACATTGTTGATCGAAGATACGTGAGGAAAAGGGTAGGGATAAAAAACAGGATGAACCAAGGCCATAATGGAGCCAAAGACTCCCACGAGGGCAAAATATTTTTTGAAGCTGCCCTTGGGAGCCAAAAGAATGATCCACATGGCCATCCGACTATGATAGAAGGGAAGACTCTCTGAAAGAGGCAAGCGAGCAGCTAGATACCAAGAGTTGATAATGAGCAACTGGATCAACTGCCCCCAATACCAAAAGTTTTGATAGCCTTTAGAATGAGCAAATCGAATGGACAGAACTCCCACTACCACCAATGAAGTCGGCAATAAGAAATACCAGACCCCCAATTGAGGAGGGGCCGTTGGTTGACTGGTGAAAAATAAGTCCCAAAGTGTCATGATTTCTTTCCCTTATCTGCTCTTTTTATTCTGAACGCGAAACTATATTCTCTTCGACCATCTTGTATTTGTATTTATAGCGTTGATTGACCAAGCAAATACCGGCCACCATCACGATGCTGACCAAGAGGTAGTTCAAAAGAGCACCGTGGTCTCCAATGATTGGTGGACGCTTTAAGAAGCCGTAATCTCCACTGGTCAAAAGGTTGACCAAAAAGATGACTGCATTCATTCCAAAAGTGATCTTAACAATTCGTAAGCTGTCTTGTTTTTCCGACTGATAAAAATCTTGCAGGTAAATCAAACTATTGGCAAACAAGGCCCAGTGACTAAAAATCAGATTGAGCACGGTAATATGGGGGAATGGGAAGGGGTCAAAGGCTGGATAAACTAAGGCCGCAATGGATCCTAGAACTCCCAACAAGGCAAAATATTGCTTGATATAGGTTCCTCTCGGAGCAAAGAGTATTGCAAACATGGCCAAGCGACAATGATAAAAAGGCAAATTATCTGTCAAAGGCATGTGGGCTAGAATATACCAAGCATTGATGGTCAAAACTTGAATCAATTGTGCCCAGTACCAAAAGCGCTGGTAGCTTTTTGACTGCGCATATTTGATAGAAAAGTAGCCAACCACCAACAAGGAAACTGGTAGGAAAAAGTACCAGAGTCCAAACTCAGGCGGGGCTGATTTTTGGTTCGTAAACAATAAATCCCAAAGTGTCATTTTTATATCCCTTTAATTTATAGATCGTTTTTAATCACAATACAAATCTCGTTTCCCATCATAAACCTCCCAAAGGAAATTCAATTGTTCTTCTGTATTGCGCTTGGTAGAAAGAGCAGGCATCTTCTCTCTCTCAAAAAATGCAAGATCGGAAATTTCCTGATTCTGTTGAAAACTTCCAGCCAGCAATTCACATTCAAATACCAATTTCACATATTGGCGGCTTTGCAATTGGTAGCGATTGGTATCAAATACTGCCAACAACCGATTGACACGTGCTACATAGCCCGTTTCTTCTTGGATTTCCTTTAAAATATTTTCTTTAGGAGAATAGCCAACCTCACCAAAACCACCCGGCAAGGCCCAGGTCTCTTCTCCCTGACCTTTCACCAGACAAAGTTTGTCATCTTTGACAATCCAGGCCCTTACATCAATCAAGGGGGTGTCATAATAGTTTGTCGGTCGAAACAAATCCGATAATTCTTGTGAATTTAGATCAGTCGTTTCTCTCACAAGATCCTGTAAAATTTCACGAATATCCTGGTAGCGCTCTTGATCAAATGGATCTTTTGAGAACGCTAAGCCTGTATTGGTGATTGAAATCAAGCGCTGAATGTCCTTCAGTACATTATTACTTACCATTCTCCAATTCCTCTACCAATTTGGCTAAATGCATGGAATTGCTTCCCTTGATGAGGATTTGGTCCTGCTCTTTTAAGCTTTCCTTGACTTGTTTGACCATGTCCTCAAACTGGTCTTCCTCAGCTGTTTTTTTGAAATAATAGACATGTCCAAGTGGGAACATCTGACTCGCTAATTGAGCCAAGCCCGCAATGTCTTGCCCATAGAAAATAACGGTATCCAAGACATCCGGCGAGAGGCTGAGGATCATTTGGTTGTGCAGATCTACAGATTGCTCCCCTAGTTCTTTCATATCTGCAAGGACGGCTAATTTTCGGCCATTTGGATTCGCAGGAATAGTCGAGAAGGTTTCTAAAATCAAGCGCATAGCCGTCGGATTAGCATTGTAGACATCGGATAGGATATCCGCCCCATTACCTGCTTTCTTCCATTCTGTCCGGTTGCGTGTTAATTGCAAGGTTTCAAAACTATCACGAATCGCAGCCTCACTCACTCCTTCTTGCAGGGCAACATAAGCTGCGATCATAGCATTGGTCGCATTGTATTTTCCTGTTACTGGAAGATCGATCGCTTCTTCTAAGAAATTAGCTCGGAAAGTTAAGCTATCCTTTCGCTCGATTAACTCGGTAATAAAAATCTCCTCATCTGGCCCAAAGCGAACGACTGTTTGATTTTCAGGGAGGTAGGCATTCACGATCGGATCAGCTGGAACTACCAGAAGACCGCCTTCTGGCATCCCATCCGCAATCTGGAGTTTTCCTTTTGCGATCTCACTTCGATCTTTGAAGAATTCCAAATGGGCTTCCCCAATCAAGGTGACAATAGCAGCTTTTGGATGCGCCAGTTCTGACAAGAGATGGATATCTCCTAGATGGTCTTGCCCCATTTCAAGGACCAGTTTGTCCGTCCCTTCTGGCATATGCAAAACCGTATAAGGAAGACCAATTTCGTTATTATAGTTTCCTTGTGTTTTATAGGTCAGGTAGGTGGTGGACAAAAGCTGTGCCAACATATCTTTTGTGGTGGTTTTACCATTTGACCCCGTCACTGCAAAAACATCTACTTTTGTCTTTTGAAGATAGGCTGCAGCAAGTGTTTGAAAAGCGCTCAGCACATCTTCCACCAAAATATAAGGGTGGCCTTCTACCACTTTCTCTGAAAAAGTGGCTACGGCTCCATTTTCAAAAGCAGTCTCAATAAAGTCATGACCATCACGCGCTCCCTTTAAAGGAACAAACAGGTCTCCAGGCCCAATCAATCGGCTGTCAAATTCCGGCTTGACGAGGGCCACATCTTCAAATTGGCTGATATCATTTTTTGCGTGTACTAGATGAGCAACTTCATGTAATGTGAGATTCATATCCGACTCCTCAGTTCTCCGTAGCGTCTTCAAAAATTTGGACGCTCCTATCAAATTCTTCTCATTATACCATATTCTAGACCACAAAAAAAGTGGCTGGGACAGAAGTCCTAGCCTCTTGATTGTTTTTGGATTGTCGAGCAAGACGCAGTGGTTGAGTGCTCAAAGCACTGCTTTGAGGTGGTAGATAGGACTTGCTAAGCAAGTTTCCTAAGTAGTTGTTCGCTTTTCAAGTTTCAAAGATGCCCTACTCAACTGTGCGGAGGTGGGACGACGAAATCGAATTCTAACGAATTACCGATTTCTGTCCCACTCTCTCTTTTCTTACAACAAATGCGCTTCGTGTTTTTGGAAGACTTCTTTTCCAAGCTCTACTAACTTGGTGATCAAATCTGTATAGTTGAGTCCCATATTGTCCCAAAGCAGAGGATACATAGACCATTGGGTAAATCCTGGCATGGTATTGAGTTCGTTTAAGAAGATCTCTCCTTTATCGGTATAGAAGAAATCACAACGCGCTAAACCTAGACCACCGATTGCACGAAAGGCTTTTTCTGCGTTGGTCCGCATGGTTTTCACAACCTCAGGGTCCAATTGAGCTGGAATCGCCATGGTAATTTTGTTGTCGATGTATTTGGCATCATAATCATAGAAGGCCACATCTTTCACAACTTCACCTGGCAAGGTACTCTTCACATCATAGTTTCCAAGCAGTCCAACTTCGATCTCACGCGCATTGACTCCTTGCTCTACCAAGACACGGCTATCGTATTTGAAGGCCAATTCGAGAGCAGTCCGAAGCTCTGTTTGGTTTTCAGATTTTGAAATCCCTACGCTAGAACCCATATTGGATGGTTTAGTAAAGACAGGATAAGAGAGAGTAGCTTCAATTGCAGCAATTTTCTCATCTATATCATCGCCTTCCACTACAGCTACATAAGGAACTTGTGGAATCCCTGCAGACTCCAAGACCCGTTTGGTCGTGATCTTGTCCATCGCGACACTAGAAGCCAAGATGCCACAGCCGACATAAGGCATTTTCAAGACTTCTAAGAAGCCTTGGATGGAACCATCTTCTCCCATCGGTCCATGAAGCACTGGAAAGACCACTGCTCCTTCCTTGTAAATCGCTGATGGTGCGACTTTTTTAGACCAGTCCACTGTATCGTTGGTCATCAATTTCTCATCATCCGCTGGTTTCTCTTCAAAATCTTGCGTCTGGATGAAATCTCCTGACTGCGTAATAAAATAGGTTTGAACCGAAAATGCTTGGTAATCAATCGCGCGCATCACGCTTTCTGCTGAAAGAACAGATACTTCACGTTCTGCACTACGTCCACCATATAACAGGATTAAGTCTTGTTTACTCATAGTTTCTCCCTAATTGTTCCCTTGATTTCTTACTTGATAGTATACCACAATGATAGCCCTTTCGAAAGAACTTCTCTTATAATTCTGTCCGATTTTCGATCGCGCGAAGAAGGGTCACTTCGTCCGCATACTCGATATCGGCTCCAACTGCTAGCCCCCGTGCCAAACGGGTCACTTTGATGCCTGCTGGTTTGAGCACGCGTGAGATATACATAGAAGTCGCTTCCCCGTCTGCCGTCGCATTGGTCGCAACAATGACCTCAGTAACTGTTCCATCCATCAAGCGACTGAGCAAACTCTTGAGATTGATATCATCGGGTCCCACGCCATTCATGGGTGAGATCAAGCCATGCAAGACATGATAGCGACCGTGGTATTCCTGGATATTTTCCATAGCAGAGACATCCCGGCTATCTTCTACAACAAGAATGAGGGATGGATCCCGCGTTTCATCTCGACAAATCTCGCAGGTTTCTTCATCAGTCAAATTGCCACAAATACTGCAATACCCTAGCTCACGCTTGGCATTTAGTAAGTTCTTGGCAAATTCATTAACATCATCATCTGACATGCCAATAGTGTAAAAAGCAAGACGGGTCGCTGTTTTGATCCCAATTCCTGGCAACTTGGAATAGCTGTCAATTAATTTTGCAATAGGTGCTGGATAAAGCATAGTTTCCTTTCTAATTCATGGGGTGTTTCTGATTGTATAAGTTAATAATGTCACGCGTAATGGAATGACTGACTGTCGCTTGTAGATTGGTATTATGTGGAAAGACCACCGCTACCGCAATCTTTGGATTGTTTGACGGTGCATAAGCCACCACATTGGTATTAATGGCTTGTTTGCCTCCATCGACTGTGGTTTCGGCCGTACCTGTCTTGGCACTAATGGAGACACTGGCACCTTGACCAACAGTTTTCCCTGTCGTCAACCCACTCGTACCATTCGCAACCTGATAGAACCCTTGCTTGATCAAAGCCATGTCCTCCGCTGAGATATGGACCTGATTGAGCTCCTTGGTTTCGATCGCTTTTTTCAACTGACCAAGGCCCCCTTGATCATTATTGTCATAGATGCCTTCGACGACATGAGGACTCACCCTCTTCCCATCATTTGCAACGGTTGCCGCATACTGGGCCAATTGCATCGGCGTATAGTTGTCAAACTGACCAAAGGCATTGGTCAAATAATTGCCGACTGTATACTCTTTCGGGATAAAACCAGTCGATTCATTGGGAAGGTCAATCCCCGTTGATGTTCCAAGACCATACTCTGCAAAAGTAGAGCGCAGTTTTTTCATGGCAGGTTCAACCTGATCCACTTGTAAGGTCATGTTGGGAGTGTAAGGTTGCCCCATCATCTTAAGGGCAATTTGGACCATATAGGTATTGGAAGAGTATTCCAATGCTTCCACCGCATTGATGGAACGACTACCGTATTGGGTAAACCAAGAATTGATAGGAGCTGATCCTGCAAAAACAATCGGCTGATCAGTCAGAACCTGATTCCCAGAAATGGCTCCATTTTCCCATCCAGAAGTCAAGGTCGCTCCTTTGACTACAGATCCTGGAACGAAGACGTTGGTCACTGTTCCTAAAGCATCTGCTGATAG
Source organism: Streptococcus taoyuanensis (assembly GCF_029589235.1). Taxonomy (NCBI): domain Bacteria; kingdom Bacillati; phylum Bacillota; class Bacilli; order Lactobacillales; family Streptococcaceae; genus Streptococcus; species Streptococcus taoyuanensis. The sequence goes on along the minus strand of NZ_JARQVW010000002.1, from coordinate 124,545 downwards.
ATCTTGACTACCAGCCTGGTGTTTGATCCCCGCCATGGCAAGGACCTTCCCTGTATCGGGCTCCAGAGCTACGGCATAGACACCTTCGGAGTAGGTCGCATTTCCAGCTTGCAACTCTGCACTAAAGGCGGAGCGAAGGATATCTTCCACCCCTTTTTGGAAATCCAAGTCAATCGAGAGCTTGAGGTTTTCCCCCTTAGCTCCTTTTGAAATGTCTACCACTTTATCCATATTGCCATTTTTATCCAGAAGAATTTCTTTTTCACTGCGTTTTCCTTGAAGGACGTTTTCGTATTCCTTTTCGAGATAAGACGTTCCAACCCGGTCATTGAGGGCATAGCCTTTTTTGACATAGTCCTCGACTTCTTCTGCTGGAAGTCCCGCCTGCTCAGTCGAAACCGTTCCGATGATAGAAGCTAAAGGAGTATCCAAAACCTTGCGGTCCCAACTGGTCGTGATCGCAATTCCAGGAAGGTCCTGACTGTCAGCCGCGATGGTCGCAATCTGCTCAGCTCCTAGTGCTTGCGTCGAAATAATCCCCGTCGCAAAATTCTCTACCGCATTCATTTGGCTATAAAGATAGATAATCTTTTTCTCATCATCTGTGTAACCAAGTTTTGAAGGGTCAATGCTGTCCACTGCCGCTTGATAGATTTTAGCTTCTGGCAGACGATTGCCATCAGTATCAAATTTCTTTTTCTCAGGCAGGTGCTCTACGACCTCTTGGTAGACTTTGGTATTGGCCAGATAGTAATCCACTTCTTGCCGTTCGGTCACTTGAGGATTTTCTACATCAACATACTGCAAGAGTTTTCCAGCTGTCTCTCGCATTTCTTGGGCCGTCATTTTACGATCCCGCGTAAAGGTCAAGACTTGCTTTCCCACATTTTCCACCAAGGGCTTACCAGAAGCATCATAAATTTGCCCTCGCACACTCCCTTGTTTGACCGTCTTTTTGGTAGCTTTTGCCAATTTATCCGTATAGTAGGCTTGGTGAGAGATCTGCATATAGCCAAGTCGGGCGATCAGAACCAAAAAAAGAAGGCAAATCAAACTAAACAGCAGGTAGAGTCTGCGTGTGATCGAATGATTCTCAAACTTCCGTATTTTCTTCTTCATGAAATGTTCTATCCTTCTTTTCTAATCAACACTTATCTTCCATTTTACTATTTTTCCAAGAGTATCTCAAGAAAAGGAAGAGCCCTTTCCTGGAATTTTACAAAGAAAAAAGATTGGACAGGCTCGTCCAATCTTGAAATTAACACAAACTTTTTTACATGTACAACCCTAGGTAAGGTGGTTGAAAAAAATATTGATTTTTAATTTTTAGGCTTATTCAAGCATATGTCGAAACTTTCCGCCGTGAGAAAAGTTCCTGAAACACAATTGTTTCAGGAACTCGGGAGTTTTGAAACTTTAGGTTCAAAACTAAGTCATGGAACTTCGTAGAAGTTCGCTGACGTCCGTACTCACCTAAGGAAAGTTTTTAAGACTATTTTGTATTCAATTTGAGATTGGACAGGCTCGCCCAATCTCTTCTTCTAATAAGTCACAACATTGATTTTTCCTTTGTCATACTCGGCAATGAAAATATCCAAAACATTGTCATAGCCTTCTTTTTCCAATTCAGCCAGCAACCACTCTTCGCTTTTTCCAATTGTTTCCAAAATTTCAAGCTGAACCACTCCATCCGTAATGATCGGATATTTAGGATTTTCATTCCCCGCACGGACAATAATCAATTGACCATTTTGTTCAATAACGGCGCGCTTCACATCTTTTAATTGAAAAATCCCTTGTCCACGTAGTTTCAAAGCAACATCTGAAGCAGAAAGTCCTTTGGAACGACAAGCTTCCGGATCCAGTTTCCCATTTTTAATAATGACAGTTGGTTTGCCATCGATCAAGTGCTTCATAAAACGGACATTGGTATTGAGCCATTTTAAGAGTAAGATCAAAATAGTCCACATCAAGAGAATCACAATGTATTGAAGAATGGTAATGGAGCTATTGTAGATGACCCCACCAATAATTCCCCCAAGAACAAAGTTCTGTATCTGGTCTACTGCAGAACTTGGTGCTAAGTTTCCTTTCCCGGTCACATTGATTACAAATACCAAGGAAATCAAGCCGAGAGCTAATTTAATCAAAATGGCTAAAAAATCTACTGTCATTTGTTCACCTCCACAAGTTCCACGTCTGTTTTATACAGATCCATCTTTTCTAATAGGTAGCTATCTGGGTCAGAGCCTGCGATAGCTCGGTAATAAACCTCTCCAACCTTCAGGATCGCCCCATCTGTGGCTGCTGAAGTATTGACATAGACATCTTCTTTTTTGACATCCAACTCCTTTGAGATAACCTCAATAAAACGCAGAGAACGTTGGAATTGGTCATTATTACTTTGGCTATTTTGGAAATTGCTGATACTGATCAAGACCACTGCCACCAGAGTTAAAATGGAGATAATAGATAATTCGCGGAATTTGCTATCGTGCTTCTCCCGATAGGCTTTCACCGCAAAAAAACCAGTCAGAAGAACAAGCAAGCCAGATATCCCAATGGTCACCCAGTTTTGCTGGCTGATCTGACCCAACACATAGTTATAAGAGTAAAATTTCATAAACAACTCCCTTTTTCCAAATGAATTCAAGCTATTATAATAGATTTCACAAGAGATTTCAAGGCATTGTGATCAGAAAATCATTAAAATTTTGTTATAATAAAACTATCAATTATGTCAAGAAAAGGAAATACAATGAAACTCATTTCATGGAATATCGACTCGCTTAATGCTGCATTAACTAGTGATTCAGCACGCGCCAAACTCTCTCAAGAAGTCCTCCAAACCTTGGTTGCTGAGGATGCGGATATCATTGCCATTCAAGAAACCAAGTTATCCGCCAAAGGTCCTACTAAAAAACACCTCGAAATCCTTGAGGAGCTCTTCCCTGGCTACGAAAACACCTGGCGCTCTTCTCAAGAACCGGCTCGTAAAGGCTACGCTGGAACCATGTTCCTCTATAAAAAAGAGCTCACACCAGTTGTGACTTTCCCAGAAATCGGAGCTCCTTCGACCATGGACTTGGAAGGTCGGATCATTACTTTGGAATTTGATGAATTTTTCGTGACTCAGGTCTACACGCCTAACGCTGGTGATGGACTCAAACGTTTGGAAGAACGTCAAATTTGGGACGTTAAGTATGCTGAATATTTGGCTGAATTAGACAAAGAAAAAACCGTCCTTGCAACTGGGGACTACAACGTTGCCCACAAGGAAATTGACCTTGCCAACCCAGCCAGCAACCGCCGTTCACCAGGATTCACAGACGAAGAACGTGAAGGATTTACAAATCTTTTGGCCAAAGGATTTACAGATACCTTTCGTCACCTACATGGTGATGTTCCTGAGCGCTATACTTGGTGGGCACAACGTAGCAAGACTTCAAAAATCAACAATACAGGCTGGAGAATCGACTATTGGTTAACCTCAAACCGCATTGCAGATAAGGTTACTAAATCAGACATGATTGACTCAGGCGCACGCCAAGACCACACACCGATTGTCTTGGAAATTGAATTATAAGGATTTTCTTTATGAACTACAATGCAGTAATTCCCGAGTTTATGGTTTCGAATATAGAACAGTCCCGTTCCTTCTACTGTAATTTGCTCGGTTTCACCATCGAATACGAGCGCCCAGAAGAAAAATTTCTCTTCCTGTCTCTTGAAGATTGCCAGCTCATGCTAGAGGAGGGGACAGTTGAAGAATTAGCTGAACTAACCTACCCATTTGGCCAAGGAATTAACATCTCCTTTGGTATAGAGGATGTCCCTAGGCTCTATCAGAAATTGTTAGAAGCCAACTATCCTATTCATCGCCCATTAATTAAAAGAAAATTTCGTGTTGACGACCATTATATCTATCCTCATGAATTTGCAATTCTGGATCCAGATGGCTATTTTTTAAGATTTAGTGAATAAGAAAATAGATCACTAGAGTAGAAAAAGAAACAAAAAAAGAAAGAGACTAATCACATTGATTAGTCTCTTTTAGTTTTTTAAGGATTATTTCCCCGGAGTATTCGGATCTAGGCCCCAAGATTGCTCGAGAACAGATCTTAAGGATTTAATCATATCTTCTGAACCTTGGATTATGATTGTGTATACTTTATCTCCTTTTTGGAATACCCATACGTATAAAGTACTCCCATCTTTAACTGTTACTTTTATTAAGAAAGCGTCCCCACCGGCAAATATAGCTTTTACACCTTCTATACTAGTTCGATTTTTGTGTTTTCCGAATGAGCTATATAAACGGTTCGCAAGTAACTCTGCGTCAAAGGTTTCGTTGGGGCCAAGTTTAACAGTATCTTTAGTGTTTGAATCCATTATTAACGCATTGTGTTTATCTGGTGATAAATATTCGAGCGCTTTGCTACTTCGAGTAGTGCGTACGACCCAATCTTTAGGGATATTGATATAACCATATTTTTCATTTCCGATACGTTGAGTATCTGCAAGGGATATTTCTTTTGCCCCAGAAGAAGACCCAGGAGTTGTTGTTTGAGTTGTTGTCGTTGGTGCATCCGTAGTTTCTTTAGTGACTTCAGTTGTTGGTGCTGCTGTAGTTTCGTTTGTTTTCTTTTCTCTATTTCCGCATGCTGCTAGTATAAATGCAGATAGGAGCGTCATAGAACCTAATAAGATTTTGTTTTTCACAATGCTTAACCTCCTTAAGTGGTTGACTTACAAATATTTTATCATTTTTTAGAGTTTATTTAAATAGGAAACGTTTTCGCTAAAAAGCATAGGGTACAACAAAAGAGAATTTCTTGTTGGCGACCATTATATCTATCCCCATGAATTTGCAGTTTTAGATCCAGATGGCTATTTTTTAAGATTTAGTGAATAGAATGATGATCACCCGTCTATAGTTAAGAGGCTGGGCCAAAAGTCCTAGCCTCTTAACTGTTTTTGGATTGCCGAGCAAGATGCAGTGGTTGATCTATCTTTCATCTAAAAGAACGAGATGGACTAACATTCGATACCTAAAAAACCGGAACCCTCACATGAAGGTTCCGACTTTTTTTATCCTCATTGATGGAACAATGATTGATTTATTTTTTCTTTTCGATGTGATCTTTGAGATCTTCTTGAGCTTTTTTATTGGATTCTGCTTTTTTCTTCAACCATTCTTCTTTGGCCTTGTTAAAGTCTTTTGTTGTGACAACATCTTTGGACATTTCAAGGTATTTGTAGAAGGTTCCTGTTCCTTTTGTACCAACCCATGAAGCAGCACGGCTGTATGGTACGGTCCGTTGAAGCATTGGAGCACCACCATTTGAAACAGTTGGAAGCGTAATCGAGCTATCTGTCAACCATGCTTGCGCTGCTGCATATTTTTCATAGCGTTTAGCTTGATCCAACAATTCAGCATCGGCGTCTTTCAACATGTTAGCGTATTGATCCAAACCAACTGTTGCAATGGCTGGATTGTTTGAACCTGCATCAATACCAAGATAGTAGAAGACAGAACCATTTACTGGGCTGATACTTTCGAGGTAAGTCGATGGGTCTTGGTAGTCAGGAGCCCAACCACCGCCTGAGATATCGTAATCTCTCGCAGCAGCAGTATCGCTGAAGTAGGTGATATTTTGGAAATCATCATCCGAAACCTTTTGAAGGTCTACAACGACATTGTCTGCACCAAGCGCTGACTCTACAGATTGTTTGAAGGAGCTAGCTTGTTGGACCATGCTGTTGTCCACTTGGCTGACAATGTAGTCCAAATGAATTGGGAATTGAACGCCTTGTTTTTGCAATTCAGCTTTGGCTTTCGCAAATGAAGCTTTGGCTTTTTCTGGGTTGTAAAGGCTAGTTTGACCATCGGCCAGGCTCACACCCTTCCATTGATCCCCATAGGTAACCAATTGTTTTTCAACGACCTTACCAAAATCTTCTCCATTGACTTGGACATAAGTTGGTGGTACCAAGGTGCTACGAAGGGTATTTTCAGCCGCATCAGATCCAGATACTTGTGCCGCATAAGATTTGCGGTCAAAGGCAAAGTTCACTGCTTGACGGAAGTCCTTGTTCAAGATTGCTTTCTTGGTATAAGCTTTTTGTTCATCCGTTGTTTTGGCTGTATGGTCATACTTTTGACGGTCCAAGTTGAATCCAAGATAGTAGGATGTTCCCAATTGCAAACCGTAGACAATGTTGTCGCCAAAGTTTTTCTTGACACTCTTATAAGTTGAGCTATTTGGCATAACAGATGCAAAGGAGTATTGACCTTTTTCAAAGTTCTTAATGATAGAATCTGGATTAGATCCATCGTTAAAGGTCAATTTGACATTATCGATATGAACATTTTTCGCATCGTAATAGTCTTTGTTCTTGACCAATTCAATCTCAGATTTTGAAGTCAAAGATTTCAAGTAGAATGGACCATTGTATAAGATGCTGCTAGGTTTCAAAGAACCAAAGTCTTTTCCTTGAGATTTCAAGAAATCCGCATTGACTGGGAAAAGAACGCCTGAGGTTGTTTTTGAGTTCCAGAAGCTTTCTGGACGGACCAAGGTATATTGGATGGTGTGATCGTCTAAGGCTTTCACTCCAACCGTGTTAAAGTCTTTGGTTTCCCCTTTTACATAGGCATCCAGACCTTTGATCGAATTTTGAATCAGGAAGAGACCTTCTGATTTCGATTCAACCGCATGTTTGATCCCTGTCACAAAGTCTTGAGCAGTTACAGCACCATATTCTTCCCCTTCACTCGTATACCATTTGGCATCCTTACGAAGTTTGTAAGTATAGGTTAATCCATCTTCAGAGACAGTCCAATCTTCTGCTAGACTTGGTACAAAGTTTCCGTATCGGTCATTTTCAAGAAGACCATCTACAAGGTTACTTGTGATATCTGAAGTTGTTGTACGAGTTGCAGCGATATAATCCAAGGTATTTGGGTCGGCTGAATAGACAAATGAGTAGGTTGCTTGATTGCTACTACCACCGCTACATGCTGCTAAGAGAAAGGCACCTGCAACGGAAACTCCTGCAAGAGCTAACAGTTTTTTTGCTTTCATCACTATCTCCTTATGTTAGATTTTCTACCATTATACACTATTTCTTAAAAAAAACCAAATTTATTTAAAAAAAAGTTCGTTATTTCTGAATGAATATAATAAGATGTCAAGAAACATCGATCTAAAAACAGTTTCAACCGAGCCGGAAACTTGATCCTATAGAGCCAACACCATCGTCAACCAAGACCTCCCTATTTCATCCTTTTAATAATTATACGTTTTACGTAAAAAAAGACCCCCGCTAGTCTATGCGGAGGGTCTCCTGTTTAATCAAAATGATAGAGCTGTGGGTACTGATCACATTCAGGATTTTTAGGATGGCAAATGGCCCGTCCAAAATAGATCATCGCCTGATGAGCTGGGAGCCAGAGTTCAGGAGGAAGAACGTCCATGACCCGTTTTTCCACTTCTAATGGGGTAGCGGATTTCTTGACGATGTCATGGTGCTTGCAAATCCGTTCCACATGCGTATCGACAGCAAAGGCGGGGATCCCAAATCCCACACTCATAACCACATTAGCTGTTTTCCGTCCCACTCCGGCTAAGCTCTCTAATTCCTCCCGTGTCTGAGGGACTTGGCCATCAAAGTTGTCTAGCAATTGTTGGGCACATTTTTTGAGAAACTTAGCCTTATTGCGATAGAGGCCTAATTTGGAAATGTGCTTGGCGATATCTGCTTCACTAGCCACTGCCATGGCTTGAGGGGTTGGAAAAGCCGCAAACAAACCTGGTGTCGCTTTGTTAACAGCCGCATCAGTCGTCTGAGCCGAGAGCATAACCGCTACTAACAATTCAAAATGATTACGAAAATCCAGACTCGGTTTAGCATCTGGAAAAAGGGCGATAATTTCTTCAATCACATGGCGTGCCCGTTTCTTTGATAAAACCATATTCTCTCCTTTACATTACTAGTCTTTATTATAGCATGAAAGTCCCCTATTTCTGAAAGATTCGGCTTCAGAAAAGGACTAGTCCGTAGACAAGTCCTTTACTATTAGTCTATAAAATGAGTATGCTTGGTAACCCATTGAGTGACCTTGATATTTAACCAGAACACATAGATTCCAAGTGTAATGATGGTAAAGAACCACCACTTAATCCAATTTCCAAACAATTGCATGGCTGTGCCGTCAAAGTACTGACGATGACCATCAATCACGGTATGCTTAATCTTCCAGTTATACAGTATGCACATGCCCCAAGGAGCACAAATACCGAAAGTAAATACTGTAATAAAGGTTGCTAATAAAACATGGCCAATATATGAAAATAGGCCTCCATCAAAATACGATTCACGATACATGGTCCATCTCCCTATATTTTTTCTACACCAATCTCTTCAAGAAGGTAATCAGGGTTTGAGCAGAGCGTTCACCAGCCTCTACGATAAATTCATCAAAAGAAATATTGGCTGCGTGATCTGCCGTATCACTCATAGCTCGAATAACCATAAAGGGACGTCCAGCTGCATGAGCGGCTTGGGCAATGGCTGCCCCTTCCATCTCAACTGCCAAGACTTCTGGGAAATGCTCCCGAATTGCTGCGACTTTTTCTTCACTCGCGATAAAGCTATCTCCTGTTGTAATCAAGCCTACATGTGTGGTTGCAGCTTCTTCTTCCAGAACTTTTTTCATTTCTGATACGAAATAGCGGCTGGATTCAAAGTAAAGCGGTTGGCCTGCCATTTGACCGTACTTGTAGCCAAAAGCTGTTACATCCACATCATGATAGGCCAATTTGTCGGCAAGAACGATATCTCCAACAGCCATCCCTGGGGCAACGGCACCTGCAGAACCCGTGTTGATAATGGCTTCCACCTTAAAATCATTGGCCAAGACTGCTACACTCATAGCAGACATGACTTTTCCGATACCACTTTCAACCAAAACGACCTCATGGCGTCCAATCGATCCTGTATAGTAGACTTTTCCAAGACGCAGATGCTTTTCCCCATTCTCAAGGGCTTCAACTAAGATCTTCAACTCCTGAGGCATGGCTGCGATAATTCCAATTTTCATGTCATTTCTCTCCTTGTGACGACCTTATAGACGCCAAATAGCAATGATCAAGGCAATGAGGAGCACAATGATCCAGAACAAAATCTTATTGAGTTTGGATTGGACCACACTTTGTTTGCGTTCTTCAATGCGACGACTCTTGGTCACTGTGGGCTCCACTTGGATCTGCACAGTATCCTGAGAATAGCTCTCCTGTGGACGCTCCATACGACTCTCTCTCATAGGACGTTCGTAGCCAAATCCTCTGTGGTCTGTCCGAATAATCTTCGTTTCTTCAGCATCGACCATATTAGGACCGGTGATGTCCTCACCTCGCCTTGCTCGTTCAATCATTTCATCGGTTAATAAAGGTTTTCCCATCGGATCCTCCTCTATTTATTGATTAAGTCCCAATATTGGATAGCCATGATGGTCTTGGCATCACAGATTTCGCCAGCTTGGATCAAGTCTTTAGCCTCCTCCAAGGTCACTTCTAAGAGTTCTAAGGTCTCGTCTGCATCTTGAGGGCGAGGATTTTCCACTTTTTCCAAGTTGGTTGCAAGATAGAGTTTAATCCGCTCATTACAAAATCCAATTGCAGAATAAAAATCATACAACAACTCTAGATCCGCTGTGTAGCCAATTTCTTCTTCCAATTCACGCAGAGCAGCTGCTTGAGGATCCGCATTTTCACCCTTTTCCAACTTCCCTGCAGGGATCTCTACTGAAGTCCTCTCGATCGCCTTGCGGTACTGCTTAACCAAGATCGTCTTCCCATCTTCTGTGATCGGTAAAACCGCTACTGCTCCATTATGAAAAATTAAATCACGCTGAGCTTGACCTTTTCCAGCGGGTAGTTCTACTTGATCAGTCACCACTTGGAAAATCGGTCCCTGATAAATTTCCTTGCGCTCAATGGTTTTTTCTTCAAATTGCATGAGATTCTCCTATTTATTTTTAGGATGGTGTGGCAAGCGAAGAGCATACTCTTCTTTATTCACTTGACGGCCACGACCGATCGCAATCGCATCTGCTGGCACATCTTTGGTAATGGTGGATCCAGCCCCGACTAGGGAATTATCTCCGAGCTCGACGGGTGCAATGATGGTCGAATTTGAACCAACAAAGACATTGTTGCCAATTGTTGTTTTAAACTTGTGTTGGCCATCGTAATTCACCGTGATAGTTCCAGCACCAAAGTTGACATTGCTACCAACTTGGCAGTTGCCAATGTAGGTCAGATGACCTGCTTTGGTATTTTCTCCGATAGACGAACCTTTGACTTCGACGAAGTTTCCGATATGGACATCTTTGGCCAAGCTAGATCCTGGACGAATGTGGGCGTAAGGTCCTACTGTCACACCATCGGCTATTGTGCTCTCTTCAATCATCGAGTTGGTAATAACGGCACCTGCACCGATTTCACTATCCACGATATAGGTACCATTAGTTAAGACGGTTTCAGCCCCAACTTTTGTGTGCCCTTTTAGGGTAACATTGGCTTCGATTTGCACTTCTGGTGCGATCTCAACATCGATATCAATATAGGCCGCATCAGGATTGACGAAGCTCACTCCATTGACCATATGAGCTTGGTTAATGCGACGACGCATGATGCCTTCTGCTGTCGCAAGGGCCACGCGGTCGTTAACCCCGAGACTTTCATCAAAGTCTTTGAGCGTATAAGCACCAACCTTTTCACCTGCTTCTCGGAAGATCCCAATCACATCTGTGATATAGTATTCACCTTGGGCATTGTTGGTATTGATATTCTTCAAAGCTTCAAAGAGGCGGGCATTGTCAAAGACATAAGTCCCTGTATTGATTTCCTTGATTTGTTTTTCAAAATCTGTCGCATCTTTTTGCTCGACAATGCGAAGTACTTCCGCATTGTCATTACGAACAATCCGGCCATAGCCAAATGGATTAGCTGCTTCGGCTGTCAAAATCGTTGCCACATTCTTGTGGTTGATATGGAAGTCGATCAAGTGTTTGAGACTGTCACCCGTAATCAAAGGAGTGTCTCCTGCAATGACGAGGGTATGCCCTTCAAGACCTTTCAAGACTGGCTCTGCCATCATAACTGCATGACCAGTTCCCAATTGTTCGGTTTGTTTGACAAACTCTGTTTGTCCCGCTAAGACTTGCTCTACCAACTCCGCCTTGTGGCCCACAACTGTTACAGTCTTTTCTGGTGAGATGGCTCCTACACTACGGAAGACATGCTCCAACATAGAGATCCCTGCAACCTTATGGAGAACCTTGGGCAGATCTGATTTCATACGGGTACCTTTCCCCGCTGCTAAAATAATGGCATAATTTGGCATAACATTTCTCTTTTCTGTACAATATCGCTTACATTATACCATTTTTTAGCCCTTTTGGAAAATAAGATCCAGATTAAAAAGGGAGTGGACACTTTATGCCCTGACTCATGTTCTACAATGGATAAACCTTACGAAATTCTTCTAAAACCACCTTGCTGTCAGGTGTAAAAGCCAGACCTGCTTCCTCCAGCCACTCCGTGAAAAACTCCTCATGAACCTGACGCCAATAGGCGAGGGATTTGTCACCTTCCCCTTCTTTGAAGGCATGATCAGCTGACACTTGATGGAAGGGCTGAACAGAAACCTTGGTAATTTCGATAATGCAGACAGCTTGATCTTGACTGTCTAAAACAACATCAAAGGACCCTTCTTGTGGCAGGGGGTCATTATCAACTGCATAAAGATCATAGGCTGATGCAGTTGCTGTTTTTTCGCCTCTTAGAACTAAGTCGGCTAAGAGATCTGCCTCTACTCCAAAAGCCCAGGCATCTATCTCATCACCAATCGAGGGGTTGATTTGCTTGTATTTATTCCACATTTCTTGAGGTGTCATGGGTTGCTCCTTTGTAATTTTCTACTCTCTTCTTTTATGTGTTTGAGATGGTCTGGATGGTCAATTTTTAAATCAAAAATCTCTGGAATAGAACTATAGTGGATAATGCATTTAATTTCCATCTAGTTCATTTGTTGTATGAAAGAAGCATTCAGATATCCTGCTACTACGAAATCAATATTTTTTGACTTTGCTTTATCCTGCATCTGTCTCAACATATCTAACATAATTGGACTTTCCATATCATGCCATTGACAGTTTCTCACAGTCGCAAAAACAAATGAAGTCAAATCATTCATTCCAACTACAATCTTTGAAATACCAGTTTCCAGTATCCTGTCTAAGTCAAAATACGCTGACGGTAATTCAATCATTGTTCCAACTTTTCCAGTAAAACCATGCTGGCGCAATACTCTAATAGCTTGTTTTAACTGTTCAGCATCATTCACAAAAGGAAAAACAACAGACAGATTGGGATTGGTTTGATAAACTTCTGTAACGACATGCCCCTCAGCCTGAAATTCATATGGACACGCCAATAAACGCCTGATACCTCTGTATCCAAATAAGGGGTGGCGTTCGTCAAAATACTCTTTAGTCCCGTCTAGACTATTTGCTTCTGCATTTGTTAACTCTGAAAAGCGATACCATACTTCTTCACCTGAATACAAATGACAAATAGTGTCTATATAATCTTTTACAAATTGCTGACAACTTGGTAACAGGATGTTTTGATTGAGCTCTCTTAGCAAGTATTCCCCACGAATCATACCAATGTGGTGAAATAGTTGAGGATAAACTTTTTCAAATATTTTTTTCTCCACTAAGAGCCAGTTGATTTTGCATGTCCATTCGCCTCGTCTTAAAAGATACAATATTAGATATCATTATACGACACTTTCCTCTAGTTCAAAGGCTTCATAAGGTTCAACTAACTCATATCCTAAAAATTCTGCTACTTTTTTGGAAGCCTCGTTATGAGCATCCCAAAGAGGAAACATATCTCTATTCAAACTCTCTAGAATCATTGCAGCACCAAGCTTTTTAGCAAATCCATTTCCTTGTTCGTTTGGTCTAGTTGCAACTTCCACTTCAACTGCTCCTTGGTAAACTAACCCTGAGGAAATCCCAGCAATCAGTTCTTTATCTTTAAGAATCACAAAACCAAATCCACCTTCTAAAGCAAAATCCTGGAAGGATTCAAAATCCCCTTGTAAATCTCGTGACCATTCTTCCTCAGAAAAGCTGTCATAAATATGATTATCAATAGGCATAATATTGTAATCTTCCTCTAACTGACTAACTAGATCATTTAGAAATTCAACTTGAAAATTTGCTTTATCTTTAAAAGAATAGCGAGTAAAAGAAATTAGCTTCACTTTCTGATGCAGAAAATCTTGCCAATTGGTATTTTCTGAAATAATAATCTTATCATCTAAACCATATTTCCTAACAAAATCTTCCCAAAATCTGGAATCCAACTCCCCTGCTAGGTATAGAAAATTCCCAACATCATAAAAACTTGTTGTCCTATCACTGTTTCGGTAGACAGTTCCGATTTGAGATTTAAGACCATAGAGAACCATATTTTTCTTCCATGTTTTAAATAGTTCCATAATTCCCCTTCTTTACCTTCCAATTCATGTAAGAAGTCTTATCCAATTCTGGAAATCCTCGCAACTCTGCCTTGGCCTTCAATACTAAAGGTGAGGCATTATCTTCGGTAATCTGCTCGATAGGAAGCCAGATTGCATTTGCTGAATCATTGCTTCCATCAAGAAGCTCCTGAGGAAAGGATTGTTGAGAGCGTTCGAAATCGAGTACGATATCATAAAAGGCCATGATATGGTGTACAGCGAAATTTTGCCCTTCTTCTTGAACCAATACATCATAAATCCTAGGTTTTGAATAAGAGCTAAGCGTATATCCTGTCTCTTCCAGAACTTCTCTCTGGAGAGTTTCTGTCAACCCCTCACCGATTTCTTGACTACCACCCGGTAAATCAAAACGATGTTGATAAGGACCTTTCGTTTTCTCAATGCAGAGCAGTTTCCCATCTTGAAGACAGACTCCGTATACACCAAAGTGTTTTTTGATCTCCATATTCTTAACTTCCTAGCTTAATTTATTTTTCCATATTACAGGTCCCTTTTAGGCTATCATACCATAAGATTTCCTTTCCATAAAGCTAAAATAGAAAATGAGCCCAGCGTTTTGACTAGACTCATTTCATCCTTGTTATTTTACTTTTTTTCAGACCATACTAATCACTCAATCAGCCTTCTTAGACAGAGGTCTGGTCCTTGATCTGTGGGAAAGTCACACGAAAGAGACTTCCGCGACCTTCTTCGGAAATGATCCTCACCTCTGCTCGATGCAGATCTGCAATGTCCTTAATAAAGGACAAGCCCAGTCCGATGCCACTATTGAGGCCCTTGTTTCGAGAATCCTCCACCTGGTAGAAGCGATCCCAAATCTTGCTCAGATGGTCTGGCGCAATCCCAATCCCATCATCCGCTACCTTGAGAACAGCACCAGCTGGACTAGCCTCCAAGCGGATGGTAACCTTGGTCTTGGTAAATTTCACTGCATTGCTCAATAGATTATCCAGCATCCGAGTTACCAAGACAGCATCTCCCTGAATCCAGAGGTCCGGCTGAATGCTTACTTCAAAGGCGATGGGGCTTTCTGCCCACTTTCTTTCCTGTCCCTGACAATAATCTGCCACTAGGCTTGATAGACAAATGGGTTTTAAATCCGACCACTGCAGGTGTTGGGCCTTGGATATTTCTAAGATCTGCTCCGTCATCGATTTCATTAATTTAGCCTGCCGATGAATGACCGTCAAAGATTCCTTGGTCTCCTCTAGGTTATCTGCATATTTGGAGCCAAACTCACTCTCCGATACGATGACTGATAGAGGGGTCCGCAACTCATGGGATACATTTTGGTTGAATTGCTTTTCTTTCTCAAAAGTCGACTGAACAGAGGAAATCAAATTATTAAATACCTTGGTTAGACGAGACGTTTCTATATAATCTTTCTGGTGATCGGTCGACACGCGCTTGCTGTAGTCTCCGCTCTCTGTAATTTCCTCTGCCATCTGGGTCACCTCTCTGATCGGCAGGAAGGCCTTACGGAGGATCCGACGTCCCCCCCAGGCCATCCCAAGGATGGACAGAGGAGCAATAATGACCAAGGAAAGAAGAAAGATGGTCAATTCTCTTCCCAAACCAGAAGCAAGGCGCACCCCCCGTACCCACTTGCCCTCGCTTTCATTATAGACATCAAAATAGTAATAGGTTGCTTGTGAGGAGGTATAAGTCGACAATTTTCCAGACTCAAAGCTCGCATTGGCATCAAAGTCATTTGGCAGAGCCCCCTGCTCCAACTCCCTATTTTGATTGTAGAGCGCAAAATAATTGCCGTCATCAAAGGGCTCAAATTCCTCAAGGTCTGAAGCTACTTCCATGGTCTTCTGCTCTAGTTCTCCACGGGCGCTATAGCTAGACCAGGCTCCGGAAATGATAAAAGAAGCACAAAACATAAGAACAAAGAGAAAAGAAACAAAGAGGGTATACCACAATGTCACCTTAGAAACGATGGAGGGAGACTTAGAGTCCTTCTTCATTTTTGAAAACATAGCCCATCCCCCTTTTTGTCTGAATAATCGATGGATTACCTAATTTTTTGCGGATATTCTTGACTAAAACATCGATGATATTGGACTCCCCAACATAATCAAAATCCCAAATATGCTCACGAATCTGTTCCCGACTTAGAACCACATTGGGATGGCGCACCAGACACTCTAGTAACTCATACTCCTTGGAAGTCAGGTCAACCAAAACACCCTTGTGTTGGATGGTCTTTTTTGCCAGGTCTAAGGAATAGTCACCAAATTGGACCAGGTTGGTCAAGGTTTCTCGATTATTTCGTCTCAGCATGACGCGAATTCGAGCCAGTAATTCATCAAATTCAAAGGGTTTGACCAAGTAATCGTCTGCTCCAGCATCCAGACCGGTCACCTTGTCTTCCAGGCTATCTTTAGCCGTTAGCATCAAAACTGGGGTCTTAATCTGATGATTTCTCAAGTAGCTCAATACACCCAAACCATCCAGCTTGGGCATCATAATATCTGAAATAATCACGTCATACTGGGACACACGAATGTAGTCCAAGGCTTCCTGACCATCATAGGCTGCATCGACACTATATTGCTGGGTTTTCAGTAATTTAACGATGCTGCGATTCAAATCTACTTCGTCTTCAATCACTAATACTTTCATAAACATTTACTCCAAATTTCTTCCCTTATTATACCATGCTTCCATAAAAAATCTCGGCTAGGAAAAGCCTAGTCGAGATCTTACTCTAGTTAATCGTGATCCAGGTCCACATCTTCTTCCAACACGGTACCTGTATTGGCATCTAGCTCTATCTCAGTTTCTTGATTGCCTTCTCGCAAGCTAACGCTATAGACAAGTTTGCCATCTTCTACATCTAACTCTACTTTTTCGATACTAGCATTCGGATATTTAGACTTCAGCTGGCTCTCTACCTTAGCCAAGTCCAACTGAACACTTGCTCCGATTAATTGCTGATCTTCGCGATCCTGACTCAAATCCTTGGTTTTTGACTTCAAGATAGCACCAGACTGACCATCAATCTTGTATTCTTTCTCAGTTTTTCCATCCAAGATGGTCACTTCGTACACTGTTTTTCCATGTTTTTCCTCTTGCTCGTAACCAATCACTTTTCCATCCTTAGCTTCTTTCAGGGCTTTTTCTTGAGCTTGTGCAAGGGTGACAGATGCAGTCACTGTTGAAGAAGTAGTCTTTTTACTTGTTCCAGTATTGGCAAAGGCTACTACAGAGCCAAAGGCAAGAGTAGAGAGTGACAGAATTGCCAGACCGGCAAGAGCTTTTTGTTTGATGTTTTTTTTCATGTTTGTTTCCAACTTTCTTTTTTTCTTATCAAGTTCTTCTTGATGATTCTATTTTATCCAAGAAAGATGAATCCAAAATGAATAAGAAAAGTTTTTTAAAAAATTTTTTTTAAAAAAAGACTGAGTGAGTCGGCTAGCTCTTTGTAGCTCGATTTCCCAGTCTCCTTCACCTCTATTTCAAACTCCAGCCACCATCAATCGTCAGGATTTGCCCCTGCATGGCAGATGCCTTCCCACTGACTAAAAAGAGACTAATTTCTGCCACTTCTTCTGGCTCTATCCAGCGTTTGATGGGCGTTTCACTAGCTACCCAGTCAGCCAAGCCTCCTGGCTCAAAGTCTGCCGCGGTCATGCCTGTTTTAACGGCTCCTGGTGCAATGCCAAAGACCTGAACCCCAGCTTCTGCATAATCCAGGGCCAACTGTTTAGTAAATCCTGCCAAGGCGTGTTTAGACGAGGTATAGGCGTGACCACCACCACCAGCTAGGCTTGAAGCAATGGAGCACATATTGATGATGATCCCTTGCTTCTTCTCCAACATTTGGGTCAGATAATGCCGTGTCAGCTCTACCGGAGTCACATAGTTGATCTCAAAGATCACCTGAATCTCCTGAGCGCTTTGCTCCAGAAGGGGTTTGTAGTCATCCAAAACTCCGGCCGTATTGCACAAGACATCTACCTCAGGACACCAGTCAAAAATCGGCGTCACATCCAGGGTCAAGTCCCGCCGCAAGAAATGGAAGGCACCTGGCAACTGGGGATCAGCTCCCTGGTCCACCCCATAAACCTGGTAGCCCTTTTCTAGAAAAAGACGAGCTTGAGCCAGACCAATCCCGGAGCTTACGCCCGTAATCAAGACCCGTTTAGTCATGAACTTCCACCCAATCAGTCGCTAAGACATCACAAGGAGTTGGACTCCACATGGAAAATCCTTCGCCCTCACCAGAGACGTTGATGAGGAAATAAGGCGTCACTTCTAGAGCCACTCCATTTTGCTCGATGGTATCAAACAATTGGACATAGTTTTCTGCTCCGCCCCAACCAGTCCGTACATATTTCTTTTTTGCCTTTAGTCCAGGCAAGATTTCTTCGAATGTCATCATCTTCTCCTTTGATTTATAGTCCCTTTCATTATAACAAAAATCAAGCTTGCTCGTTGTTTTCTTTCTGCCATTTCCTCATCTACTCAAAAGAAAAAGCCAGAGGTCTTCTCTGACTTTTCGTTAATCTTCTTGCTGATTTTCTTCCGAATGGCCATACCCATAGGCAAAATAAATTCCTATCCCAATCAAGAGAGCAACTCCGAAGGCCAGCCAGGTCGAAAAGGAATACTGGGTCATAAAGGACAGACAGACCACAATCGATAGGATTGGCAAGACTGAAACCAAGGGTGTTTTAAATTCACCAGGTCCAGGAGCCCCGTGTTCCTTACGCAATTTCAAGAGGGCAAGGGCCAACATAACCAGGTAAGTCAAGGTACAGATGTTTAAGAAGGAAGCGATACTGGCTAGCGGGAAGACTCCACCAGCAATGGCAGCCATCGAGCCAGCTACTAGTGTTGCATTTTTGGGAATTCTAGTTTTTGGATCGAGCTGTTTCATAGCTTTTGGCAAGAGCCCATCCCGCGCCAAACTGTAAATCATCCGCGAAAGGGCAAAGGTCATGGAAATGCAGACGGTAATCAGGGTCAAAATAGCGACCAGCGATACATAATTCCCTGCCCAGCCGGCTCCGACCTGACGAAGGGCAAAGGCAACCGCGTCTTCTACATTTAAGTTCTTAAAAGGAACCATACCGGTCAAAACCAGGGTGACCAAGATATAAAGAACGGTTGTGATCAAGAGACTGAGGACAATCCCGCGAGGGACGTTCTTTTGTGGTTCCTTGATTTCGTCGACCGCCATTGAAATGGACTCAAAACCAAGAAAGGCAAAGAACATGAGCGAAGCACCAGCCATAATCCCTATCTGACCACCATAGATTTCGCCAAATCCATACGGAGCAAAGTTTTCCCAGTTGCCAGGATTTAGATGAAAAATCCCCACAAGGATAAACAAGGCAAGAGCGGAGAACTTGAGTAAGACCAGCAAGGAATTAAAACGTAAGACCGCTTTTGCATTCATAAGGACTAAGGCAGTTACGAGGACCATGACCAAAATAGGCAAGAGATCCACATAAGTTCCCTTAGCTGGATCAAAAGTCCCGTTTAAAGCCGTCGGCAGACTCCAGCCAAGATTGGCCAACAAGCCCTTGAAATAAGCAGCCCAACCTGAAGCCACCCCTGATACGGCTGTCATAAATTCCATCACGGTCAACCAACCGGCAATCCAGGCGGGAAACTCTCCAAAGATGGCATAGAGGTAACTATAGGCTCCACCAGTTGAAGGGATGCGAGACGCAAATTCAGCAAAGAAAAGGGCAGATAAGCCGACGCAAAAAGCCGCAATCACAATCGAAATAATGAGGGCTGGACCAGCTAAATTCGCTGCTGCAGTTCCCGTAATCGTGAAGATCCCTGTCCCCACCATGGCACCAATTCCTAAAATAATCAAATCCCACAATCGTAAATGACGGTTCAGACCAGCATGAGATTTGCCAACATCTTTTTTTCGAAATAGATTCATCCCTTTTTCCCCCTTTTATTGTCATCATTCTATCACACTTAGATTGAAAATGGTAGCCTATCTCTGACAGTAGCTTCTCCAACTAATAAAGGAGGGGCACCCCTCCTTAACTGTATTTTAACCTTCTTCAGCCTTCATCTTTTTCAAGGCCCGAATGGTAAACCAATAGTATATAACTAGCCCAAAGATGATGATCACTGTGGGCAGAAGAACCGTCATACCAAGATTCTGAATTCCTTGTGCCAAAGTCCAGCGATGCAAGAATCCCACTACTAAGAAGGACAGAATAGGAAAGATGAAGGCACGAGCAAACTCTTCTTTCCACTGCCACAGGATAAGTCCTGCAGAAGCACCTGTCATCAGGAAAGTATCCCATGGATTCGGTACCGTCAACCAGGCAAAAGCTGGCAAGAAACGGACCCCAACTATTTCACTGATAAAATAGATCCCCAGAACGAGAACGACTACTCCATAAATTGCTTTTTTTGACTTCTCTTCTGCAAAAATGAGACGACGAAGGAGATAGAAGAGTAGTCCAACGGCCAAAAGCCCTAAAATACCATCCGTTAGATAGACAAGTGGCTTAAGAACCAGGACTGCTTGTGAAGCAAAATCACTTAAGAGGCGATAGAAAATAACAATTCCCGAGATGATCGCCCCATATTTCAGAACAGACCGTGTCGATTCTTTGGGCATATTTTCGATGATTTGGTCTGCCATTTCCTTTGGATCGAGACCAAAATAGTCCTTTGCTGTCAATCCATCTCTACTTGCTTGCGAAAAATCTAGGGCTAGATTATAGACCTGCTCTCTTAAAGTTTCCTCCTCATATAAGAAACCGGCAAAATTGAAATAATCCCAGAGGTCTTGGAAATAAGCTTGGTCCTCCTGGCTAAAGGTTTGAACCAAAGCCTGCGTTTCTTCATAATAAATAGCTGATGTCATATTGCTTTCCCCTTTCTTTGGAGACGAAATACAAGGAAGAACAGGACTAGTCCTATGAGAGGAAGTAGCCAGCCTAATAGGTGAGCAGTTTCCTGATTCACAAGACGAATCCAGCATCCCGTAACTAGGAAAGTCAGGCCCATGACTAGTAGACTCGTCATCAAACGCTCCCTGCTTCTATAAGCCATAACCGCAAACCCAAGTAAGACTAGGACAGCAAGAACAACCGCCCAACCATCTGATAAGAAGAGACTCCCAATGTGGCCAAAATAGATCGAAAATAGTCGTACGATGTTCAGAAATACCATCAGGCAGATCACACTGATAAAAATAGCCCAAGGCCACTTCATTTCACCATAGCTCTGTTTGGACCAAAGCCACGTGATGAACTGGCTAAACACCAAGAAATTGAATAAAATAACAACATAGGTCAGGGGTTCGATTTTCAGTGGCGTCATCCAGGTAAAATCCATTAAATAACGCATGCCAACTAAGATCACTCCAAGTAGGAAGACGAGTCTCATATAAGATCCTAGAGAGCGTTTAGGCAATTCTGAAAGAACTTGGTCCACCATAGCCCGTGGATCCTTTCCAAAATAATCCACTGCACGAATGCCTTCTTTCTCAGCAACTTTTAGGTCGCAAACCATATTGTAGAGTTGTTCACCGAGTGCTTCATCATCATAAAAATAGGCCTTGGCCCCAATATAGGCCACCATTTTTTTCACATAGGATTGATCATCCTTGTTTAGGTGCCTTAATTCAACTGACATTTTTTCTGTATAATCTTCGATCATTCTTCCCCCTCCTTTTTCACGCGCTCTACTTTACTAACCAAATCCTGCCACTGGTTCCAAAATTCCTCTAAGCGCTCTCTTCCAGTATCACTGAGTGAAAAATACTTGCGATCTGGGCCATCTGGAGAGGGTCTCATTTCCCCATAGATAATGCCTTGTTTCTCCAATTTTTGAAGCAGAGGATAAATAGTCCCTGCGACAATTTTGTCAAATCCCATCTCTTTAAGACTTTGGATCAATTCATAACCATAGATCGGCTTTTTGGAAATAATCTCTAGAACACAGCCCTCCAAGACTCCCTTTAGCAATTGGGACTCTTTCATCCTTCTCACCTCTTTCTTCACATTTTCCACTAGTTTGTTTTACATACTAGCTATTTCACTATCAGTATACTCTTTCTCAACTAGTATGTAAAGCAAAATAGTAACTTATTTCAAAAAAATTTTTATTCCTTAAAAATCCCTTAAAATCAAGGTTTCTCTGTATACTCGTGTGTAAATATACAAAAAAAGTTCAAAAAACACTTTATTTTGTAGATTGATTGGAGTATAATAATTAAAATTATTCAAAAGGAGACACGAATATGAAAAAATCGAAGCTTGCTCTTTTAGCAGGTGTCGCCGCGGCTTCAACGCTTTTCCTTGCTGCATGTGGCTCATCTTCTAATGCATCAAAAGGGACAACCTACAACTACGTGTATGGTACAGACCCTGATTCCTTGAACTATTTGACTTCAAATCGTTCAACTACAAGCGACATTACTACCAACTTGGTCGATGGTTTGTTTGAAAACGACCAATACGGTAACCTAGTGCCTGCTCTTGCTGAGGACTGGTCTGTTTCAAAAGACGGTCTCACTTATACCTACAAGCTTCGAAAAGACGCGAAGTGGTATGATTCAGAAGGAAATGAATATGCTGACGTCACTGCACATGATTTCGTGACAGCTCTGAAATATGTAGCCGATAAAAAATCCGATGCTCTTTACTTGGTTCAAAACTCAGTCAAAGGCTTGGATGATTATGTAAACGGAAAAACTAAAGACTTCTCAACTGTTGGAGTCAAAGCTGTTGATGATCATACTCTTCAATATACTTTGAACCAACCAGAATCTTTCTGGAATTCTAAATTGACCACTTCTACCATGATGCCAGTTAATGAAAAATTCTTGGAATCAGCTGGGAAAGATTTCGGTAGCGTGAAACCAAATGGGATCCTCTACAATGGAGCCTATATTTTGAAGTCCTTCACTTCAAAATCACAAATCGAGTTGGATAAAAACCCTGAATACTACGATAAGAAAAATGTTCACATCGATACCGTTAAATTAACGTACTTCGATGGATCTGACCAAGATTATCTTGCTCGTAACTTCTCAGATGGTAACCTATCTACTGCTCGTCTCTTCCCAACTAGCTCAACTTTCAGTACGATTGAGAAAAAATTCAAGGATAACATCGTTTATACCCCACAAGACTCTACTGTTTACTATGCTTATTTCAACGTCAACCGTCAAAACTACGGCCATACCAAGAAGACATCTGATGAGCAAAAGAACAGCACCAAGACAGCCCTTCAAAACAAAAACTTCCGTCAAGCTTTGAACTTTGCTTTAGATAGAACTTCCTACAGCGCTCAAGTTAACGGGAAAGACGGAGCAACCAAAACTCTTCGTACCCTTCTAGTTCCACCGACATTTGTGCAAGCAGACGGGAAAGACTTCGGTACTCTCGTTGAAGAAAAACTTGCCGCAACAGGAGATGAGTGGAAAGGTGTTAGCTTCGCTGATGCTCAAGATAGCTTGCATAATGCAGATAAAGCCAAAGCGGAACTTGCTAAGGCAAAATCTGAATTGCAATCACAAGGTGTTCAATTCCCAATCCACATCGACTATGTTGTGGACCAATCTTCTAATGCTCTTGTCCAACAAGCAGACTCTATGAAGAGCTCAATCGAAGCGGCCCTTGGTAAAGACAATGTCGTGATCGATGTACAAAAATTGTCTACAGACGATGCTGATAACGCTACTTACTTTGCCCAATCACCAGACCAAAAAGACTTTGATATGGATATCACTGGTTGGGGACCTGACTTCCAAGACCCATCTACTTACTTGGATATCTTAAACCCAACAGATGGTTCAACCTTGACTGGTATGGGACTTGATCCTAAGAAAGACCAAGCGCTCATCGAGAAAATTGGTTTGAACGAATACGGAGCCTTGCTAGATGTTGCCAATGCTGAAAAATTGGATACCAATGCACGTTATGAAAAATACGCTGTTGCCCAAGCTTGGTTGACAGAAAATGCGATGGTTCTTCCAATCTACTCTAAGGGTGGCGTTCCATCTATCACCAAGGTAACCCCATTCTCAGCAGCCTATTCTGCAGTTGGTATTAAAGGGGAAACAAGCTTCTTCAAATACCAAAAAGTTCAAGACAAGACCGTCACAACTGCTGACTACGAAAAGGCTTATAAGAATTGGTTAAAAGAAAAAGAAGAATCCAATAAAAAAGCGCAAGAAGAACTTGCAAAACACGTGAAATAATCACGATAAAAACACCGAGGATATAATCCCCGGTGTTTTTGATTAAGAAAAAACCTATCCTTGAAACTTTCCTTAGGTGAGTACGGACGTTAGCGAACTTCTCCGAAGTTCCAAAACTCCCGAGTGCTAGAAATACTATTATTTCTTGCACTTTTCTCACGGCGGAAAGTTTCGGTATCTATTTAAATAAGCTTAATAATATAGATTATTATAATTCTTTCCGCAACACTTGGCTTGTCCTATGTAAAAAACAGTTTATCTATTTATTGGATTTTTCCTTTCTCCATCCTTTATAGACTCAGCGCTACCTCACGACAATCTTCCGATAACTTCTAGAAGTCAGAAGAAAGACGAGGACATAAGAGATGAAAAAGACAGCGCAGATGGCTAAGGTTGTTTGAAGGACCAAGCCCGCATTGGTCGCTCCTAAGAGAGCAACGATTTTTGAAATCATCTTGTAGGCTACTCCTAGGTAAAGGAAGGAGAAGAATAATGGAAGGAAAAAGACAGTGAGAATCTGTTTGCGAATGGTGGTGGACGTTTGCTTTTGGTCTAATCCCACTTGATGCAAGATCACAAAATTTTCCCGGTCCTCGTAGCCCTCTGAAATCTGCTTGTAGTAAATGACGAGTACCGTAGACAATAGAAAGATCACCGATAGGAAAATCCCAATAAAGAGGATGGTCCCTGCCGATTCACGCCACTCCTTCTCCATGCTGTATCGATCAACCCCACCAAACAAAGTCGCACCATATTGACTCATTTTGTCTGTCGAATTAAGCTCTCTGGCCATTCCAGCTATAAAATCTTGGTTTTCTTTATTTTTAGCACTAATAGAGAATTCCAAATTTTTATCCATTTTTAGTCCCAGTTGGTTCAAGTCAGGTAGGACAAGGTACAAGCCCATTTGGTGTTGAAACAGGTCGGCTTGAGGGAGTTTTCCTTGGATAAAATTGGAGTCTAGTTTTTGTTTAATCGTGAAGGTCTTGCCATTGATTTCTAATTGCGAGTCTAGTCTTCCAGGATACTGATACCCATAGGCTAGGATTTCATTTTCCCCAAGCTCAACTTTTTGACCCGTCAGTTGCTCATAAGTTGCCTGATCAAAAAAGTAGACTACTCCTTCTGTCTTCAATTCCTGACCAGTTTCTTGATAGGACTGCTCATACACCTCTAAGCTCCTTCCATCAATCTTTCGAATTTCAGCCGACCAGTATGTTGTCTGTACCACCTGATAATCTGACAGATGTGTCGCATCGGCCACTTTCTTAATTTGTGCTTGAACCTCCTCAGTAACCAGTTCTATTTCAGCATCTGAAGGCATATGTCCCACACTAATATTGTAGTCCGAAGGGTACATAGTATCTAGGTAATTCTGCCCTCCAATAAAGAGATTGAGCGACCCAGTTAAGGTGACTAAGACCATGGTGGAAAGAATACTAATGGTCGCAAGGCCCGCTGCATTTTTTCGCATCCGAGCGATTAAGTTGGAGACGGATATAAAATTTTCTGGCTTGTAATAGTAGGATTTCCGATCTTTGAGAAATCTTAAAAAGGTAATGGTGCCTGCGTTGAATAAGAGATAGGTCGCTAGAATGACTAAGATGACAGCAATAAAGAATCTTTGGACAGCCGCAACTGGACGCTCTGCTGTTAGCGCTAAATAGAAAGCAATTCCTAAGAGTCCTAGTCCTAAAAGAGTTTGGACCAGCAAGAAGCGTCCTTTCTTCTCTCCTGCCTTTTTCTGTTGCATGAGGTGGAGGGAACTGTAGCGCAAAAGACGGAAAGAATTTAACAAGAGAATGAGGGCAAAAGCTAAGGCTAACCCAAGTAAAGTGTTAAGAACAGCCCCTATCTGGAAGGTCGATTGAATGACGACTGGAAGCCCCATACATTTTAAGAGGAGGGCAAAAATCAAGGGATCAAACAAGAGCCCCAAGCCCAGTCCTACTCCAACTGTGAGGATATAGAAGATAAGCAATTCCCATAAGGTCATGACGAGGAGGTGCTTCTTCTCCATCCCCAAAACACTGTACAAGCCCAGTTCTTTGGAACGATTTTTCATGACATAGCCATTGGCATAAGCCACTAAAATGACGACGACCAGCTGGACAACGAAACTTCCAAAACCAAGGACAGCTCTTGCCGTTCGTCCTCCGTAAGAAGCTTCTAAATGAGGGGTCGTTGCCAAGGCAATAAAACTATAAAGGATCATGGTCGTTAAAATGACAGCCAAGGCAAAGGGATAATAGAGCTTGCGATTTTGTTTGAGGTTAGAAAAGGCTAATTTACTCGATAATTTAAACATCGCTATCCTCCTTACCCGCCATGACCGTCAAAGTATCCGAGATTTCTTGGAACATCTGACGTTCTGTCTTTTCCCCGCGGAAGATCTGGTTGTAAAGAATCCCGTCCTTAATAAAGAGCACGCGCTTGGCCCGAGCTGCCGCGGCGGTCGAGTGGGTCACCATGAGGATGGTTTGGCCCAGGCTATTGATATCTTCAAAAACATCTAGTAAAGCCGCCGAAGACTTGGAATCTAGCGCCCCTGTTGGCTCATCGGCAAGGAGGATTTCTGGTGAGGTAATGATGGCTCGTGCTACAGCTACCCGTTGTTTTTGACCACCAGAGATCTCGTAAGGGTATTTTTCTAAGAGCTGGTGAATGCCCAACTCCCGACTGACGCCATCCACCTTAGTCATCATTTCCTTGACCGGTCTGCGAGAAAGGACCAGAGGCAGGAGGATATTGTCCTTGACGGATAAGGTATCCAGCAGGTTGAAGTCTTGAAAGACAAAGCCTAGTTTTTCCCGACGAAAGCTCGACGCATCCTTGTTCTTGATGGTCGAGGTGTCTATGCTATTTAGGTAGACCCGTCCTTCGGTCGGCTGATCCAGCATGGCTAGGATGTTGAGAAGGGTCGATTTCCCGGATCCTGATTCCCCCATGATGGCGACGTATTCCCCCTTTTCCACAGTGAAGTGAATATCCTTTAAGGCTTCGACTTGCGTTCCTTGAAAGCGGGTTTTGTAGATTTTTTTGATATGTTGAACGTCTAGTAGGGTCATGGTCCATTCCTTTCTAGCTCGATAAAAGCTTCAATCGTTTTTTACAAGTCTATTGTACTAAAACTGAAACGCTTTCACCATAACATAACCTTACATTTTACCCTTGCAATCTTACATTTTTGTAAGAAATCAAAAATAGAGGCTGGGACAAAAGTCCTAGCCTCTCAATTGTTTTTGGATTGTCAAGTAAGACGCAGTAGTTGAGTGGACTCTACTAGGCTGATTTCATCAGCTTTTACAGCCCTAGTCAACTGTGCGGAGGTGGGACGACGAAATCGAATTCTAACGAATGACCGATTTCTGTCCTACTCTCA
The DNA here is from genome assembly GCF_029589235.1 of Streptococcus taoyuanensis. Lineage (NCBI taxonomy): Bacteria > Bacillati > Bacillota > Bacilli > Lactobacillales > Streptococcaceae > Streptococcus > Streptococcus taoyuanensis. The sequence goes on along the minus strand of NZ_JARQVW010000002.1, from coordinate 97,336 downwards.
TTTTCATTTATGAATTATTCATCATCTGAAGATGAAGAAGTATATGGTGAAATTGATTCATAAGCAGTTTCAAGAGCTTGTTTCATTGCATCACGAGAAGATTTCAATTGTTGTACAAAAATAGTACGCCCTTGTTCAGGAACAACTGTATCATCTGGACCACCAGTTGAAATTCCTTTATCAAATTGAGTTTTTGATTCGTCCAGTGTCTTGAGAGCTGGCTCTACTTGTTTGGTATAAGTAGCTCTATATGCTTCTGGAATTTGTTGGCCGATATCTTGTGCATTTTTTTTATAGTTATCCACTAATTTGCTATATAGGGATTTCATATCACCAATTGTTTTGGCATTGTCAATTTCTTCATCTGTCAACAAGACAATTTCTGGAACATCAACAGAAGATTTTGATGATTTAGATGAGCTGCTTGATTTGCTTTTTGAAGTAGATGATTTTTCTACTTTGCTAGAAGAAGCCTTTGCATCTTTGCTAGATGATTCTGAAGCAGTTTTACCAGAACATGCTGCTAAGGTTGCAACGGACAAGAGAGCCACACCGGCTGTAAGAAGTTTTTTCATATTTTTTCTCCTATAAATAAAGAATGAATATATTTTAAATGATTTTCCTTTAATTGTCAAACATTTTCTGTTTTCAAATACTCATGCACCGCCAATTATCACTAGTTTTTAACATATTTTATATCCTAAAAATTATTTCTTTTATTGTATTTTTATACATTGTTTGAATAAACAAAACCAGAAAAACAGTCCTTTTCTGGTTTATTCTTCTTTTTATTGATGAAGCAACTGCGTAAATGCTTCTTGAAGTTCCTTGTTGTCCGTTGGTTTTAGATACATCTTTCCACCATTGGTCGTTGGAGAATGAAAGACAATGCCTTCTCCTGTATCTGTAATGGCAAAGAAATAACTATGCACATCTGGATACTTGTCCCAATTGCTATAGCGTTCCACTATGCGGTATTTTGCATTTCCCTGACCAGTATCTGTATAAATAGCATCCATCTTGCTATTATCCCCTAGAGTATAGAGGTTGTCTGGTCCTACATCACCGCCAGCAATGCCTTTTTGGTAGTTGGGCTGCCCCATCTTTTCACCCCAAGTCTTCATAAAAGCAGCTAGCTGGGCTGATTTTTCAGCATTCCATGGTGTTTTCTCCTGGCTTTGGGTATTGCCTCCTGAAGGCGTGCTATCAAAAGTTTGCCAGTCAAAACTCTTGAGATCTAGTTTATCCTCATCAGCTTTTCCAAAGAGGGCATTCAGATCTGACCCAGGTACCTGAACTTCTTCTTCCTTGACTTTGGTCGCGACTTGAGACGTCTTTTCTATTCGTGAAAGCACGGCTAGACCTCGGCCAGTACCAGATAACCAGCTGACTTCTAGGACTTCTCCTCCCTTATAGAGGGTCGTCGCATTGCGCGCTCCACCGTGTCCAGCGACGAAACCTTCAGCTAGCAGAGTCGGTTTTTGGCCCTTGAGGTAATAAACTCCTGTCACGAAGTAACTGCCATCGGTCTGCTGACTGGCGACGATCATCTCATCTACCCCATCGTTATTTAAGTCCTTAAAGGCATAGCGAACGGCATCTGGCTGATTAATCACGGTCTCGATCACCCAACTATTGATCATCCGATCTTCTTTGGCTAATGCATCATTCAATTTGGAAATAGCATCTAAATCTTTTGAAGTGGCAAAAATCTTTTGGTAGTCTGAAAAAACAGACTGGTATAATTGTTTGGTATCTGTTTTTTTCGCTTGTTTTTTTGCTGAAGTCTGGCTCATTGCAGCCTCTTTTTTGGGACTAGACTGGCGCTGGTATCTCTGGTAACATCCTGTTAACATGACCATACTCGAAGCCACTAATCCTAACTGCACCCATTGTTTTCTTTTCATCTGATCTCCTATAGTCTCCCTTATTTTCATACTGATCTTCATTATACTAAAAAAAAGGTGAGGAAGGAATCCCTTCTTCACACTTAGTTTATTTTATTCGGTTTGGCTCGACGATCGGTTTGACTTTCAATATGCTCTTTCACCAAGGCAACCACCTCATCATTGGTTGGAAGGTCCGAGTGCTGTGCATCTTCCCCCGTCACCGTAATCTCCGTATAGCTAGCTGCTTGGTTTTGGTAGATATATTTCCCAGCAGAAACACTGGCATCTGGGACCAACTCATCTGAATCATAGGTAATGGTCCCTGCTACTGAATACATATGGAGGGTTGTGGGGATAGCTTCTTTTCCCTTGATAAAATCGGCCAACATCTCAGATTTATTTTTGATATTGGTCTCCGTGAAATTGTAGGGAGTCCCGATGGTCATGAGGGTCTTGAGATCCACATCGTAATCCCCCAGGTAATTTTCAATAAAGGCTGTATAAATCAAGCCACCGTTGGAATGACCCAAGCCCTTAAAATTATTAAAATTATATTTTTCTTGAAGGGCTTCGAAGGCTTGATTAAATAGTTTAGCTTGCTTTTTAATGTTGCTATAGCCATCTTTGTTGTTTTCAAAACCAACCACAATTACTGGCTCATTGTCCTTGGCATCAATACTTCCACTATAGGTGATATGCCCATCATTCCAAACTTTGACCTTGAGCAGGCTGTGTTTGGTTCCTTGGCGGTCTTGGTTGAGCTTGGTCACCAAGCCATCAAAGCGGTTCTCTGTCGCTGAGCTTCCCGGGATCATGATGATGGGAGACAATTTTGAATTATAAAATTTCTCGATTCTTGAAACATTGGTCCGAGTCCAGCTATAAGAAGGAATGGCTAAAGCGATCAAGAAAAGACTGACCAAAGTAAGGACGATTGCTGTCTTTTTAGATGGCTTCATCGCTTTCTCCTTTCACTTTTAAATCTTTTCGGATACGATTTCCCATGCGGACAAATGGTAGATAAAGGAGCACATCGACGGCAAAACAAAATATACTGACAGCTAAGGCTCTCAGACTACCTCCTGTTCCAATAAAGGCATAGAGAAGGCTAGGAGTCCCGTCTGGCACTGGATAGACGGCTGCTGGCATCAGTTTGAGGCACAAAGCTAGAGCTGCTATCGCCATATTCACCAAAGGGATCAACAAGAAAGGAATCACATAAAGCAGGTTGAGAAGGACCGGTATCCCTACCATGAAAGACGCCCCGTTGTTAAAGAGACTTGGAAATAGACTGAGAAAACTGACTTTCTTGTCCTTTTGACTTCGTGAAACCAATAAGATTGCAACCAAAAGCGCTAGGACAGCGCCGACACCAGCCACCAGACCAAAACTGCGGTACAAATTGGTCAAGGTATAGAGATGAGGAATGCCTGTCGTTGTATGATGCGTCACAGCGTAGGTGAGATTTTCCAAAGCAAAGTTATCATCCGCAATTGAGTTCAAGGCAAAGGATTGACTATTACCAAACCAAGCAGATAGCCCACTAAATAGTCCCATGACAAAGGTGGACAGGAGATGATGACTGCTTACCGTTAGAGAAGCCAAGAACTGTTGGATAGTCTGAAAAATATTAAATTGGTTCCCGAGAACCAAAAGAAGATTGAGGCTAACCCCTAGAACCAAGGACAAGAAAATGGGACGCACAGTCTTGGGCTGATAGATAAAGTCTTTGTCCACAATCTGATCGTCACTGGCTTTAGATAGCCGAAAGATCTGTCCGATTAGATAGCCTAAAAAAATCGCTAAGACGATATTGATCGTCGCAGGTAAGTTGATACGCGTCAGTTGCCCGTCATGGAGGGGGCCCACCAACAATTCCTGAGAGCCTACTATTAGACTGGCCAAAAGAGCTGTCACTCCAGCTGTCCCTGTACTTCTACCATAGTGCCCAGCTGTGTATTTTCCAGCGAAGTAGGTCGCTAACGGTCCAGCTAGACCTCCTAGAAAGTTGGAAATATTACCGAGGACCTGGCTGATGGCCTGATCCCATGGCAACCAGCTATCCATCGAAAAAAGCTGATGGATATAGCCTCGATCGGAGAAGACCGATAAGGCGATCACCCGAATGATTCCTGAAAATAGAAAAAAAGGAAATAAGGAAACCAGGGTTTTCTGGGAAATTTGAATCAAACTTTTTTCTCGTAACCAGAAAAACTTCTGGACTAAATACTTGGTCATGGCGCCCCCTATTGGTGTGTTCACGTTGCTTACTTTCTTCTTATTATACCATACTGGCGAGCCTTTCCTTTCGTTTGGAGAAGCATCGTCTTTTGAGAATGCTGTTAATATTTTCAAAACTTTTCAAAAACTCTTTGACAGGGGTCTTCATTTCCTCTATACTATTTGTTAGCTAACAAAACGATGGATCAGGTTACCGTTGGTCTTGCTATGCTACCTGACGGAAAATCAGATCTTTACCATGATTTTTATACCATAGTCCATATCTTTAGGAAGATTTAGGAGGAATCAGACACCGATGTCACAAGAAAAAATTTCAGCCAAGGTCCTATACGCTATTTTTGCAACAGGGATCCTTTCCTTTTGCGGGGTGGCTGGAGAAACTGCCATGAATATCACCTTCCCAATATTGATGAAGGAATTTGAGATCAATACCGCAACCGTCCAGTGGGTCACCACCATCTATCTTCTAGTGGTTGCCTGTGTAGTCCCCTTATCTGCCTACCTCAAACGCTCCTTCAAAATGAAGTCCATCTTTTTAGTTGGAAATCTTCTGTCTGTTTTAGGTGTTCTCATTGACTTCCTAGCTCCAAGTTTTGGCTTTGTGGTTTTGGGTCGATTGGTTCAAGGAATGGGGGTTGGTTTTGCTCTTCCTCTGATGTTTAATATCATTTTAGAGCAGGTCCCAAAACGCAAGATCGGTCTCATGATGGGAGTGGGGACCCTAATTACAGCCATCGCTCCCGCCATTGGGCCTACTGTCGGTGGTCTCTTGACTGCTAACTTCGGCTGGCGCTCCATCTTTTTGGTTCAATTCCCGATCCTTCTAGCTTCGCTAGTTGCAGGGCTTCGCTCCATCGAACAAATCAGTACAGTCAAGCGGGAAACGCTTGATATCATGAGCCTTCTCGCTATTATTGCTTCATTTTTAGGCTTGATTTTAGGCATTCACGGACTCTCTGACCATGCTTTCTTTAGTTTTTCTGTCCTTGGTTGGCTGGTGATTGGGTTCTTGGGACTGGTTCTCTTAGTTCGGCGGTCCAATCAGTTAGAGACTCCCATTATCAACCTTGCCATCTTAAAGAACCATCTCCTTACTGGCCATGTTCTTGCCTTTTTCACTTTCCAATTAGGATCTCTGGCCATGAGTTTCCTCTTGCCCAATTATGTCCAATTGGTCAACCACTCGAGCACCACGCTTGCAGCCTTGATGCTACTTCCAGGAGCCATCATTGGAGCAGGTTTTGCTCCTTTCTCCGGTCTCATTCTAGATAAACTAGGCGCCCGCAAACCAATTCTCCTTGGAGCTGGTTTGATCCTTCTGGCTCATTTCTTCTTCACACTCTTTGGCTTGAAGTTATCAAATGTCTTGATTCTTGTCTTTTACATGATCTTCATGACCGGTATGGGTCTGGCCTTCGGCAATATCATGACCAACGGACAAAAACAACTCTCTCTGGAAGAGCAACCCGATGCGAACGCGATCTTTAACACTCTGCAACAATTTGCAGGCGCTGTCGGAACAACCCTGGCTTCGCTGATCGTTGCTATGAGCCAAGCCAATCAAAAGATGGACTTCACCCAAGCAACTGCTAAAGGAAGCCGCAACGGTTTTATGGTCCTATTTGCCTTAGGCATCTTCCAACTCCTTCTCTTATTTTGGGTGGTGGGAAAAGATAATGAGTAACTTACCTAAACAAAACATGTCTAACTTTCTAAAATCCTTGTGATGACCGCAATTAAATAAACTATTTCTTCGTAGCTAAAAAACTACTAATTAAGAAAAAGGAGCAAGACAGAACGACTTCTATTCAAATCGTTTTGTTTTGCTCCTTTTTGATTCCATTATTTAATAACGGCAAAACCAGCAGTCCAATTAAGTTGTTCGCGAGCTGCGAGGGTAATTTGCAAGAATCCCATAGCTTCCAATTCACGGGCACGTTTAAGAGCTCCTGCATCAATAGTATTCAAGCCACCTTCTTGGATGTATCCGGCTACAATATCTTTTGCTTCTTGATCATCTGATGCCAATTGAACGGTAGTCGTTTCTTTACCAGCAACGGATTTTGTAGCGAGTGTTGCTGCAAAAGTTGTATTGAATCCTTTTACCACACGTGCTTCTGGGATCAACTTAGCAATTTCTTCTGCTGCAGAACTGTCAACTGGTGTGACCAATTCATCCATATTTTCAAAGTTAACTGGATTGGAAATGTCAACTAAGATTTTACCTGTGAGAGCCTCTTTGTTGGCTTCAATGATACTTGGTACAGCTGCGTAAGGTACAGCTAGAACAACTACATCTCCTGCAGGTCTTGCCAACCCTTCTTTACCTACAAAATCGACTTGATGTCCACCTGAAGTGAAGACGCTTGCGATTGCTTGTCCCATATTTCCTTGTCCAAAAATTGTAATGTTTGCCATAATGTTTTCCTCTTTCTTCTTTTATCATTGTTTAAATTTCTTTAAACGATTCCTATTCTATACTCTCGTTTCTCTTTACGTTATGATCCGCAACATCGTATCTGAGAGGCATCAATTGCAATGACTAAATTCATATTCACCCCTTCCGTTGTAATCTAATTGATTACAATAACCAGTATACCACTTTTCAATGTAATGTCAATAGTTACATCTAAATTTTTTAAAAAAATTTTTTAACTGTGTTTTTTACTTATATGAACTAAAAAACTAGCCATTTTTCTAGCTAGTTCCATCATTTTTTCAAAAAATCTGTAAATGCGGAGAGCGCAACTTCTTTAAAATGGGAGTCAATTCGATGTCTCCCGCCTTCTACAGTAATCAATATTGCATTTGGTATTGTTTCTTGGGCTTCTTTTGCATAATGGTAAGGTGCAGTCGTGTCTGCTGTTCCCTGAACAATCATGGTTGGTGTTGAAATTTCTTTCTGTTTAGCTGTAATATCAATTGCTAACGCATCCTTAATATAAATACTTCCTAAGCTTGCATTGTGATGAGTAAGCTTTTCAGGAATCGCATTGATAGCCGGACTTCCTAGATTTTCATAAGTCTCTTTTACATCGTCAAATAGTACAAACGCCGGGAAAATCAAAAGCAACTTATGCACTCGATCAGGATGATCAGCTGCATAAAGGCTTGTGACCACACCACCTTGGCTTGTTCCCATCAGATTCATCTGCGTAGCATCCATAGCTGCTAACTGATCAACCACTTTTGATAAATCACGCAACTCCGTCGTTACTGACATATTTAGCATATCCTCTCCTCCACTCTTGGTTCGTGGACTGCCACCAAAAAAATCAAACCTGTAAACCACAAAACCAAGCTTCGCAAAATACTCCGCAAAACTATCATACTGCTCTAGAGTCGCATTAAAGCCATGGGACATAATAATAGTGGGCAACTTCTTTGATCGGTAATCCTTAGGTGCTGTTATCACCCCATATAGGTTCTTATCTTCATAAGATACTTTGTAGGTTTCTATAGTAATCGCATTTGTCATTTGTGTACTCTTCTCTGTAATATTGGTTTCTCCATATCTAGTCCATATTACAACAGCTACCAAGCTAAGAAAGATTCATAATCCTATGCTCCATACATATTTCATAGATTTTTCCTATCGTTTTAATGTATTCTAGTGATATTATCATTTAATTTCAATTAACTGCCATCAATTTTTTTCATTCCTAATTTTCTATCCATTGAAAATTAGTTGCTACATCATTTGCACTATGTCCTGGTCAAAATACCGTTATCCTTTCCGCACTCGCGTTAGAATGCCATCAGGATCCTCAAAGGTGAATTCATTGGAGGTCACCCAGCTGACAGGAGCGCCATTTCCTTTTGCCCTCTCTGCTATGGCAACCAAGTCATCTTTGTTTGCCACTTCAACGACGTAATAAGCAAGGCCAGGCCTATCTTTGTCACGCTTAGCTAAATTTTTCCCACTCCATTCATTGACAGCTAGGTGATGGTGGTAATCTCCTGAGGCAATCCAGCTGGCAGATGGAATGGTGAACTTATCCGATAATTCCAACACCTTTTGGTAAAAGACTGATGCTACTTGACTATCTCTCACAGAGAGGTGGATATGTCCCATGCGGGTATCGGGCGCTATCTGGAATGGCTCCACCTTGCGCCCCATGTCATAAATTTCTTGAGCAGAGAGTTCCTCTGTCACCCCAATGATGCGACCATCCTCACGAATATCCCACTCCACCACTGGCTTATCCCGGTAGAGCTCAATGCCATTGCCCTCTGGATCTTCCAGATAGAGGGCTTCACTGTAGCCATGGTCCGCAGCCCCGACAAAGGGATAGTCCAGCTCAGCCATATGTTTGAAGACATCCGCCAAGTCCTCCCGACTAGGTAAGAGAATGGCCATGTGATAGAGACCATAGCTAGCCTTAACAGCCTCCGTCCGATCCGTTTGGATGAGATGGACCAAGGGCTGGCCTCCAGCTCCAAGAAGGACCTCCGCCTCCGTCTGAGACAAAACCTCCAAACCCAAAATTTGGGTGTAAAAAGCGGTCTGGCGTGCCAGATCTTTCACATTAAGTACTGCTTCTGCCAAGTAAATCTTGCTATGATAGGCGTAAGTCATCTTCTTCCTCCAAGTTGTAACTTTATATGTTACATTATATCTCTTTTTGTTGTAATGTCAAACGTTACAACTTAGTTTCCATTAAATTGTCGAACTTTTATCATTTGAGTTGAAATCCTTGCTTTCTTTTCAAGATTTATTTATAATCATTCTAAATAAGATAAAGGAGATAAGTATGACTGAAATAAAACATGGAGTAGATGAATCATTTAACGACCGCTTGAATATCTTGAGAGCTGCTGTTCTCGGAGCTAATGATGGGATCATTTCTATTGCTGGGGTGGTGATCGGGGTAGCCAGTGCCACACCAAACATCTGGATCATTTTTCTTTCTGGCTTATCGGCTATTCTGGCAGGTGCCTTTTCGATGGCGGGCGGTGAGTATGTCTCTGTTTCCACACAAAAAGACACGGAAGAAGCCGCTGTTAACCGCGAGCAAGCCTTGTTGGATCGCGATCCAAAGTTAGCTAGAGAATCTCTCTACCATGCTTATCTTCAAAATGGAGAATGCGAAACTTCCGCAAAGATTTTGACAGAACGGGCATTTCTGAAACATCCTCTCAAAGCCCTGGTTGAAGAGAAATATGGTATCGAATACGAGGAGTTTACCAATCCTTGGCATGCTGCTGCATCTAGCTTCCTTGCTTTTTCTGTTGGTTCCCTTCCTCCAATGCTCTCGATCATTCTCTTTCCAACTGCCTATCGCATTCCGGTGACGGTCTTCGTTGTTGGACTATCCTTAATCTTCACTGGCTATACCAGTGCGAAACTGGGAAAAGCACCAACCAAGCAAGCCATGCTTCGCAACCTCATCATTGGACTTCTCACCATGGGTGTGACCTACTTCTTCGGGCAACTCTTTAGTATCTAAAAAGCTGAGACTTCTGTCTCAGCTTTTTCTTATGCTTCTAATAGATCTTGTGCTTGTTTTTTCAGTCCTTCCACTGCTTCGTCCGTCAAGATTAATTCACCTGTTCCCCAGGCTTCTGGGTTTACGGTTGTTCCAGTGAACTCTCCAACTACTTGAGTTCGAACGAATGGCAAAAGCGCTTGGTATGCCGCAAACATTGGTTCGTGTCCAGCATTGGCAACTGAAGAAACCGTTACGATCTTGTCTTGAAGGGCAGATGGACCACGAGTTTCTGACAGGTCAAGGGCACGGCTAAGCCAGTCGATCAGGTTTTTCACTACACCTGGAATAGCAAAGTTATAGACTGGCGAGAAGATCCAGATGGCATCCGCAGCAAGGACTGCATCACGCGCTGCTTGCACTGCTGGTAAGGTTGGCGTTTCCAAATCTTGGTTCATCATTGGGATGTCTTTGTAGTCCAAGTAAGTCACTGTTGCTTTTCCTTCAAGAAGGCTTTCTGCTTTCTTAGCCATTTGGTGGTTAAAAGATCCTTGACGAAGAGATCCGACAATAAATAAAATGTTTTTCATAGTTGCTTCCTCTTTCTGTTGTAAGATTATTTATTACAATAGCTATTATACAGGATCACAATGTAATATCAAGGATTACAACTCGTATTTTTAAACTTCTATTCCAGTTCACTAGGTGAGGAGCAAGAGGAGTGAGAAAAAAAGGTTGGATAAAAGTTTCCAACCTTCAATAAATCATAACCGTATAAATCTGTAGAGGATCAAGATCCAAAAATAACGAACTCCTGACGATCTTTACAATCCATTTTAGAACTACTTTTTTATAAGCAAGGTAATTCTCAAGCCCCAAATTCTGTTCGCGCTACTACTCCTCGTTAGACGAATCCGTAGCCAACATTTTTTTGATGGATTCGCTGGATAAATCCGTCATTTCAGCAATCATCTCAATACTCATCCCCTTCAAAGATAGTTTTTGAATCAGAGACTGCTGACCAGCTTGAACTCCCAACTCCATGCCTTCTTGTCTGCCTTGTTCCAATCCCTGTTCGAGACCACGCTCGAGTCCTTGTTCGAGACCTTGTTCTAAACCTTGTTCAAGACCTTGTTCGAGTCCCTGTTCGAGTCCCTGTTCAAGACCTTTTTTCAACCCTTTCTGAAAACCGGCTTCCAGTTGTTCTTTCCGAAAGGTATCCATGCTCATTTCCCAATTTTCTCTGATACGAATCCGTTCATCAATCATTTCTTTTTCCTCCCTTGTCCAATTTGATGGGATCAGGAGTGATTCTGCCTGCTCGATCACTTGATCTGGTTGATGACTGAATGGGCGATTGCCAAAAAATTCAAGCCATTGTCTCCAGTGAGCATTCAACTCCGTATCTCTACTTTCATTATACTTATCCAACTCTAAAAAGGCAACCTTTAACATATTATGAGCTACTCCATCCTTTCGAGAGCTATAAAGAGGTGTCCCATCTACTGTATGGCGCATTTCATAGACATTGACAGGTGAATCTAAATGAGGAAAAATACTTCGCTCCAGGATAGCGATCCCATAGACCGGCTCCAGCTCCTGGTACATAGAATGGGTTGCCCCTTTCTTTCGCTTGCGTTGGACATTTTCTACCAGTTGATTGGCTAAATAATAGTGAAAACGATTCAAGAAATACTCTTGCTTCAAAACTTGAATCTCAATGATGACTTCAAGCCCACTATCTAGTCTTGCTCTCACATCAACAGATGTTTCAAAAGGAAGATCTCCTAAAAACCCCTGCTCATGGATCTGGTCTCCTTCTAAAATCTCAACGGACTCTACTGGCAGATCCAAGACTTCGCGGATGAATTTCGCTGTCACATCCGGCAGACTAAAAATCTTTTTCGCCATTAAATCCAAGGTGGGCGATACATACTCATGTCGTTTTTTCATAGCAACCTCCAATGATTTCGTGTAGGGGATCCCCTCACTTATACCATTCGAATAAATTGCAGAAAAAGAGGCTGGGACAAAAGTCCTAGCCTCTCAATTATTTTTGGATTATCGAGCAAGACGCAGTAGTTGAGTGGGCTCTACTACGCTGATTTCATCAGCTTTTACAGCCCTACTCAACTGTGCGGAGGTGGGACGACGAAATCGAATTCTAACGAATTACCGATTTCTGTCCCACTCTCTTTGCTTTTATGCATGCTCCAATCCTTTTCGCGTGTTTTCCTTGATAGTTTCGGCTGAATGGAGCAATTTTTCTTTTTCTTCTTCTGTCAAATGCAAGTCCAATCGTTCAAGAATTCCTTTTCGACCTACAATTGCTGGGTAGCCAAGATAGGTTCCATATTCTGGACGATAGTTAGACACTGGCATTTCCTCGTGGCTATCATTGATCACAGCTTCTGCCAAGCGTTGGGCTGCCGCAGCAATCCCAAAATTGGTATAGAATTTGCCAAAGAAGACCGTGTGGCCACCGCGCAAGGACTCGTAGTTAATGGCGTCCAGCTCTTCTTGAGAGAAGAGATCGGTAATAGCATGTCCTTTGACACGGACCTGACTCCAAGCGACAAATTGAGAATTTCCATGCTCACCAAGGTTATAGCCTGATACACTAGCAGGAGAAACCTGCAAGCGATCAGCGACGGCACGCTTCATGCGCGCTGTATCCAGCAAGGTCCCTGTCCCAATCACCTGCTCTTTTGGAAGGCCGGTATATTGTTGATAGAGTTGAGTAACCGCATCGACCGGATTGGTCACTACCAATAAGACCCCGCTAAAGCCAGAAGTCTTCAAATCACGCGCCACTTGCACCACTTGCTTGCTAGTAAAAGGAAGCTCCGCAAAACGGTCATCAGTGTTATTCGCCTGTAACTCGATATTTCCAAGAGTCGACACCACAACATCCGCATCTTTTAAAGCCGCGTAGTCATTGACCGTGATATGAACCGGATAACCTGTATTGGCAACTGTATCACAGAAATCCAAGGCATCTGCCTTGACCTTTTTCTCATTGGTATCAATCAAGACCAAGTGATCACAGGTGTGTTTCAAAATCATGCTGTGGGCCAAGGTCGCACCCACATGCCCCAAACCAATAATACCAATTTTTCTTGTCATCAGAATCCTCTTTTCTAGTATCGATCACACTGTTGGTGAGGATAGCTCTTTGTTGACTCTATTCTACCACAATTCTAGAAAGGCGGATTGAAAAAATGGGAAAATTTTCAAGTTTTTTCAAAAAATAAAAGAGGCACTGCCTCTTTTAACGACTCAGGAAAGAAGAGTCTCAATCTCTTCAAGCGACAAACCTGTCATCTCCGATATCAGATCAGGTGTCATTCCTCGTGAGATCATCTCGCATACCAACTGTTTACGACCTTGTTCCAGACCTTCTTCACGCGCTTCGTCTATAGCCGTCTCCAGGGTCATATCATAATTTTCTTGAATACGAATCCGCTCGTCTATCATGGTCTTCTCCTCCTTGGTCCAGCTAGATCTTACACTAACATAGATTTGATCTCCTCCAGCGACAAACCCGTCATATCTGAGATCAGTTCAGGTGTCATTCCTCGTGAGATCATCTCGCATACCAACTGTTTACGACCTTGTTCCAGGCCTTGTTCCAAGCCTTGTTCTAAACCTTGTTCCAGACCTTGTACTAGACCTTCTTCGCGCGCTTCATCAATCGCTGTCTCCAGGGTCATATCATAATTTTCTTGAATACGAATACGCTCGTCTATCATGGTCTTCTCCTCCTTGGTCCAGCTAGATGAATCTAATAATGAATCTGCATGGGCGACAGCCTGACTGGGAGCTTTTGTGAAGGGAAGATTCCCAAAAAATTCCAGCCACTGTCTGCCTGCATCTGTCAGGTTCTCATCTTTATTATACTTGTCTAGCTCTAAAAAGGCAACCTGCAGAAGATTTTGGTGCTTACCGTTTTTATAATAGGCCTTGAGCTGCTTGCCGGACCGGCTATTGGTCAGCCAGTATTTATTGATGGCGGCCTCTTCGTCCAGCAAGAGCGACTTCTCCAAAATCGCAATCCCATAGACTGGCTCCATCTGCTCGTACATCTTATGTGTCTGGCCTTGCTGGCGCAATTTTTGCACATTCTCCACCAGCTGATTGGCCAAATAATAATGGAACCGATTCAAGAAATACTGCTGCTTGCGAATCTGGATCTCGATGATCACCTCGGTCCCATCGTGGAGCTTGGCTCTCACATCCACCGCAGTGGAGAACAAGTCATCTTCCTCATAGGCCATGCTGTGGGGCTGGCTTCCTTCCACAATCTGAGCGTCTGCCACATCCAGCTCCAAAATATCTCGAATAAATGCTGCCGTCACCTCCGGCAAACTAAAAATCTTCTTGGCCATGATATCCAAGGTCGGCGATACATGCGCGTGTCTTTTCTGCATCCCTGCTCCTTTCCGATAAAAAATAGAGGGAAGGTCCCTCTACTTCTATTATTCGAAAAAAATTTGAGAAATAGCGAATAAAGTACCCTTTACCTACTCCCTATCTCCTCACACCCTAGCCCTTAAACTCTTGGACAAATTTCTTGAGTTCGGCATCGGCTTCTGGTGTCGTTCCATGAAGCTGGCTGAGCATGTCTAGAAGAGAGGCTGTCTGGGTTTCAATAGTGGCGTTGGTTTGGTTGATCTTAGCCACGATATCAGTCAATGGCTCTACTTCTTCTTCCTCAAAGGTGTCCACATAGCGTGGGATATTGAGGTTGTAGTCATTCTCGACAATCTCCTCGAAGCTAGCCAGATGGGCAAACTTATCCATGTCCTCTCTGCTCTTATAGGCCTTGAGGATCTTCTCGATATGGGCATCCGTCATGATGTTCTGGTTCTTGCCCTTGTCAAATTCCTTAGAGGCATCAATAAAGTATACGTCCCGATTGGTCCGGTTCTTTTTGAGAATGATGACCGTCGTTGGGATGCTAGTATTGAAGAAGATATTGGCAGGTAGACCTATCACGGTATCAATGGCCCCTTCTTCCAGCAAGGCCTTGCGAATGGTTCCTTCAGCATTGCCACGGAAAAGGACTCCGTGAGGAAGGACGATGGCCATCACACCATTGTCTTGTTTCAAGTGATAGTAACCGTGCAAGAGAAAGGCGAAGTCTGCCTTGGACTGAGGCGCCAGCTTGCCAAATGGGGAGAAACGAGGATCTTGGAGGAAACCAGAGCTTGCAGACCACTTAGCTGAGTAAGGTGGGTTCATAAGGACCCCATCAAAGTTGGTCGGCTCCTGGGTCGGCCAGTCTTCATCCAAAGTATCGGCATTGTGCAGGAACTGGTTTTCCACCGGAACCCCGTGTAGGATCATGTTCATCCGAGCCAGGTTATAGGTAGAGGTATTGAGCTCCTGACCAAAGTACTGGACGGTTTGAGGCTGGTGAGAATACTTCTTGGCATTGAGCAAGAGGGAGCCTGATCCCATGGTGGCATCGTAGATGGTAAAGCCCTGCACGTCTTCACGCCCTAAAAAGGCAATCTGGGTCATAAGCTTGGCTACAGGCTGGGGCGTATAGAACTCTCCTGCTTTCTTACCAGAGTCGGTCGCAAACTGACCGATCAAGTACTCGTAAGCATCCCCAAGCATATCGCCCGCATGACCTGCCACATCTAGCACTGCCAATTCTTTCATAACGGCAGCCACTAGCTGGTTTTGCTTTTGAGGAGTGGCACCTAGTTTTTTGGAGTAGAGATCAATGTCCTCAAAGAGATTCTCATAGAGGTCATCACTTTGCTCGATGTCTCGGAAGCCCTGAGCTAGATCTTCCAGCTGGAAGGTCCCTTCATTGACCCGGTCCACCAAGGCCGTAAAGGTCAAGTCTGGCTTGATGACATAGTTGAGCTCATCAGTGATGACAGAGATTAAGTCCTCTTGAGAGTCAGGATCCTCATAGTAGGACCGGTAAAGCGCCAAGGCTTCATCCAGACTCTCTGTCTCCTCCTCCATGGTCTCCGCCACGAAGAAGAGCAACTTATCTGAGAGGTACTTGTAAAAGATCATCCCCAAGAGATAAGACTTATAGTCATTGGCATCCATCTTAGAGCGGAGCACGTCCGCTGAGTTCCACAGGGCTTGGTAGAGCGACTGGGAGGTTTGTGTTGTTTCCATAATAGTTCTTTCTGATTTCTTTTAGACCTTTTCTTGTTCCAGTGGGACGACGGCGAGGGTCTTGCCTAGACTGGCTAAGACTTTTAAAACCGTGTCCAATTGAGGACTGGTCTTTCCTGTCTCCATCCGAGCGATGACCGGTTGGCTGACCCCACTGAGTTCTTCTAGTTTCTTTTGGCTAATGCCCTTTTCATGCCGAGCCTCGATCAGCTCAGTCATAATCGCGACCCGCAGATCACTTTCCAGGATTTCTTCCTTGGTAAAGAGCTCTGCTCTCACATCTTTCCAATTACTGCCGATGGCACTATTCTTCATCTCTTAGCCCTCTTTCCTTCAAATCTTGCAACTCCCTCTTGGCTTTCTCAATCTCTCGTCTAGGTGTCTTTTGTGTCTTTTTGACAAAATGATGCAGTAAGACAAAGCTCCCATCCAGCCAAGCCACGAATAAAATCCGATCCCGCAAGGGTCTCAACTCCCAGATCTCCGCATCCAGATGCTTGATGTAGGGCTGGCCAGCACGGGTTCCCTGCTGGCTCAAAAGTTCAATATAGTCGTTGAGCTTGTTGAGTTTGATCCGGCTGTCCTTGCTATCGTGACGAGCTAGCTCCCTCATATAGTCCAAGACCGGTTGATTCCCCTGTTTATCCTTATAAAAATAAATAGCGTGCACAAAGCAACCTCTTTTCGAATTTATTATAACTCTAAAGTTATTAAAAGTAAATACTTTTAAGTAATTAAATACTAAGGAGCGTCCTTTGAAAGAATCAAAGGGGCTCACTTATACTATTCGAAAAAGTGTGTGCTTATGGATACTGATAAGGAAATTATTTGAAGGTTAGATAAACATATCTTTCAAGAGTTTCTTTTTGAAGTTCATTCAACTAATAAATTTGCAAAATTTTACGCCGCAGTTGAGATATCAATTTTCTCTAGTTTTATAAAATCATTCTCCGTCAAAACCTACCTAACAATTCTCATCTACAATTTATGATTCAAATTTTTGTTGAATATTTTCAACTTTGTCTCTAATTAACTCATCAGTATTGCTACCAAGTTGTTCAATTAGATACTGGTAAAACTTTCTAATATCTGGATCATTTAAAATATGCCATACCTGTGTATTTTCCAGTGCAATCTCTAAGAGGTCTTCTAATTCTTCATACTTCCAACTAGTGTATTTTGATAATTTCTCAACTAAAGCATGAGTATTTTTGAAACTACCACTACTTTCTAATGAGTTGATTAAATCTAATTTCTCTTGCTCTTCTTTTGGTTTGGCTTGTTCAATAGCTTCTTTTTGATTATTGTACTTTTTCTCATACAGTTTTTCATTGTATACAGTTTTATCAATAATCAATTTTACTAGTTCGTCAAGTTCACTCCCCTCTGAATAATCTGCAGGAGCAAAATAAGAAATACGATTATCTCTCATCATTTTATAGACCTTATTCTTTGCTTTTAGTTCATCTTTTTCATCTGGATTAAAAACTCCGACAGAATAACCACCTTGAGAATTCACCAATTTCATACAAGGAATATCTGTGTCGCTGTCACCCAGATAAATCATATTTCGAAATGGAACTCTGATTTCGTCAGGAGCGAAAGAATCATTAACCGCTTCATCATTCACGTCAAGGACACCCTTTGAGATACGAAAAAGAAACTGTGTCTTATTAGTATAATTCACTACTTGAGCAGGCCAAACAGCAACTCCATCATCATCAAAATAGAAAGAAGTTGCGTACAGTTCTTTAAACTCTTTTGCAATTGAAGTTCCTTCTATCATCTCTTTTAAACCTGAAGATATAATATAATGCTCGACAATGATTCCTTTATCAGCCCCATAGTCTCTTATGCGTTTAAACCAATCCTCTACTCCTGGAAAAAGTGCAACCTGAGATCCATACTCAGCTAACTTCTCTTTTGTAAAAACAATCTGACCACGAGCTTTTTTCTTCATGGTATACATATAAGCAAGGTTTTTATCCATATTATTTGCTGTAGCACGACCATTTGACTCCTTCCAGAAATCACCAATCATGTCGCTGCCTTCCGGTTGTACTGTTTGGATATATCCTTGAGCCTGCATATCATCTGGAGAAAGTGTCTTATCAAAATCATAACAAAGTGCTATAACCGGTTTGTCTGTTTTCTTTTCACGTTTAAAAGTTGTGTCTGGCATATTTAGCCCCTTTCAGTTAAATAAACATATCCTGCAAGAGTTTCTTTTTCAGTGTTTCTATCTGAGAAATTTTTTCTTGGTAAGAATTGATAAAGTTATCGATATTAGAGAAATAGGAGCCTATGGCTTGTTGTTCTTCAAGGGATGGAATCCTAACTGGCATAACTAAAAAATCCTCTGGATGAATACGCTTTGCTTTTCGGGAACCATTCGCGATTAAGCCCTGATATTCATAGAAACCTCTTCTCATCACATACTCAAGTAAAAATTTAGAATCAATGTTTTGAATATCAAAACTTGGTAAATCCAATGTTGACTGATACCCATCAAGTTCATTCGGGATAATTCCAAATGCTTGATTTTGAAAATCTAGTTTACTGTATATGAACTGTCCAGCTTTGCGAACAAAGTATTGCGTATTCGAGCTACCAGCATATTTCTCTTCCTTTTCTATAACTCCCTTTCCCCAAAGTTTAACAGTAATTTTTTTTGCAGTTAGACCTGTGTCGCCTGAAATTCTACTTTCAGTTAGATAAGGTTCTAAAGTATCTTTTTTCCACTCCCCCTCAAATCCATCCAAACGAATCTCAGGGACAGACTGTCCAGCTTTGGGAAACATTTTTGAGAGCATGGTTACCTTGAGAGATTGGTAGTTAGCGAGATTGTCCTTGTAGCTAGCCAGAAGGTCATCGAAGGTGCGAAAAAGGGAACCGATGACGGATTGTTCGTGGTAGGATGTCATGCCAATCTTCCACTCTCCATATTCTTTCCCATTAACCCCTGGTTGACCTGACCGTTGAGAAGTGATTTCAATAAATTGCTTATACTTATCAGTAAGCGTCTGTTGAAAAACAAAATTTCCGTCAAATGAATCACATAATCTTGCTCTAATTAAGAATCCAGCATAATAGACTTCACCATCTGATTCTCTATAAAGATATGTTTTACCAACACTTGCACCAGTACGTGCGAATAGGAGGTCATTCTTCTGCAATTTATAGTTTTCATAGTCCTCTTCAGTAAAATTGATATCTGGAGAACTAAGTTTATCAGTTAAAAATAATCTAGAAGAATCATCTATATCTGTAATTCTAAGATATTTATGAATACCA
This sequence comes from Streptococcus taoyuanensis, assembly GCF_029589235.1. Classification (NCBI taxonomy): domain Bacteria; kingdom Bacillati; phylum Bacillota; class Bacilli; order Lactobacillales; family Streptococcaceae; genus Streptococcus; species Streptococcus taoyuanensis. The sequence continues at coordinate 78,336 of NZ_JARQVW010000002.1, read as the reverse complement.
TCAAAATCCTTTGCAGCAGCATTTAAACCATATTCGATAGAATTTGATATTTCACCAAGTATTATATATTTCCACTTATCATTAAAATTCATAAATCTAATTTTGGGAATTTTAAAACTATTCATTAAAATTTTCCATTCTATATTCATTTGCATACTTAATTACTAAATAATGATTATCTAATTTTGCCTTCTCTATAATATATTCTTTATAATCACCATTTGAAATAATTTTATCTATATTTTTTACAATAACTAGCTTGATATCGGAGCTAGAACAATCCATCATATTTGATAATTGATTTAATATAATCTGTTTAACTATTTCATATTTAGTTAGTTTAATCAACAAATCTGTTGCATTCATCTTAATATTTCTAGAATAATGTTTGGTCATGTTTAAACAAAAATAAGTACAAAACATAATAAATTCATTATTCGTAGAAAATTTATCAAATTCGAAAATTATTTGTAGGAATGACATTAGCCTCTTAATTTCAAATATATTTTCATCAGATAGCTTGAGTATATCGTTAATAACTAGATTATAGTTTCCATCACAAATACTTTTCAATACATTCAGTTGAATAGACAAAATAATTGGATTTTCATCAGTTAAATCGCTATGTACTAGCAATGTATTTCCATTTGATTGAAATACATCGATTAGTTTCTCCCAATTATATCTATGAGGCTGAGAATAATAAATGAGAAATAAAAGATTAAAAGCAGAAAATTTATCTTTTAAAAATTGATTATCAGAAATAATAGTTTCTCTACAAACATCAACTAATTTATTAAAGAGAGTTTTAGATAAAATTACATTGTCTATCTTAATAACATTAAATATAGTTTGAAAATTATTTACTCCATAAGATTCAAAGATTCCGTCCTTACCTTGTGTTTTGTTATAAGTAATTATATCGTCAATAAAACCGCTAATATATTTTTCAGGAGAAGCATCATGTTCTAATTCAAATTTAACTTTTTCTTCTAATGCGGAATTACTTTCTCTAATATTATTTAATAATTCAGTATTATCAATGCTAGAACTCTTTAGAAATCGAATAACAGCATCTCCATAATTCCCATGTATATTTTCTTTATCACCATTTTTAAAATAATCAACAACTTTTTCCTGAATCTTATCAGGTAGACCACTAAAGTCAATGAGAGATAGTAGAGAAAACGAACTATCATAAAAACGAATCAAATTTTTTTCAAAGATTGTATCTAGAATAACAATAATATCCAAATAGTTAGATCTATTGACTATTTTTTTTAAAGCCTCAAATATTGGCTTTTCTAAATTCAATTCACTATTATCTTGATTCAACCATTTTATAACTTCACCTTTGAATTCAATAAGACTTGAGTTTAATTTAAATTCATCAAAGTAATCAGAAAAATATCGCAGTAAATAACATAAGGAGCGTAGCCGATTATTTTGAAATTCGATATTACGGATCATTTTTAAAGCAAATTCAATCTCTTCTGGTCCAATAATTCCTATTATTGATTCAGATTTTAGTATATAACTTGCCAATTCTTTATCAGAAGTTGTTATAGCTAATCCAAATAATTCTATCTTAAACTCATAATCATCATACATTCCTACAAGTGTTCTTAATAATTCTTTCATCAAAATTTTGACGCGTTTTAGATGGGTAATAGAACCATAGCTAAGAGATAATAGGAATGACTCCGATATCCATTGAAATACACCAACATTACATAGATTATAATTTCTTACAGATTCTAAATAAGTATTATCAACATAAAATTTATTAATCTTCTCGAAAAACAAAGTTTCTTTTCTATCTAACAACGGAAAATAAATAGGCTCTTTTGAGTTGTCTATAAATTCTTGTCCACTATTTTTTCTCAACCAATAATTTTCGTACTCTCCTTTTTCATTTTGAATATTTCTTAAATCTATTGCTAAATTATTAACTAACCATATCGGAATACTACTATTATCAGCTGATTTCTTTATATTTTCAGATAAATTGGATATTGCACCATCTAGATCACCATTAAAGTATGACTTTAAAGTAATGAATCTTTGTGTTAAAAAGTCTTTTAATTCCTCTTCAGCTTTTGAAATAAAATGCTCCTCTAGAAAGTCAAAATTAATATCTTTGGATTTATTTTTATTAAAAATAAATTGGAAAAACTTTATTATCTCCTGCTCAATGTCTGATAATTTATTCTCATCTTGTGAAAAGTTCAACTGAAACACTTTGAAAAGATATTCACATAATACTTTTGATTCTTTTGAAATATCAAGAATTGTTGAAGAATACTTATCTATAGTGATGTCAGAAATTTTGTAATCAACAGTATCACTATTTCTATAACGATAATAATAAATAATATCTCTAGTAATTGATTCAATTGCTATTTCCGGAATCTGATCGAACACAGGTATTTCTGTATATTTTTCTTTTGCATAAAGATCTTCCTGCAATTGAGTATTATCACTAGAATTTTCAGTACAAAAGAAATATAAACATTTTTTATTATGCTTTTTTGCAGTGTCAATTTCCTTTAAAACTGAGGGACTGATTCCATCTTCATTATCAATGATGATCAAGCAGACGTCACAAGACTTTACATGATTTACATAAAATTCCTCCGATTTAACACTGCGACTTCCCTCTTCTTCATAACAAATTGAATTCATTAAGGGCGAATCATTAATGAATTTAGAGAGTCTTTTACGCATCTCTCTATACTTCCCATCGCATTTAGAACTAATAAAAACTATAATCGGATTTTTTACCTTATTCGTACTCATTTCTCACCTAAATTATAATATAGAAATAGTATCTCCATCTTCCTTTCGGACTACGATTTCGACATCAGATATTAATTTTGTTTTACGTAGCATGAAGTATTTAACCATAAATTCTAATTGTTGCTGATGATTATAATTCAGTTTGGATAAACCAGAACCGATCAAGGGTAGATATATTGGATTACCATTAGAATTCCTAAAACAATTATCAACTATTGCATTCAAAACTATAAGATAGTCTTGATCACTAGTTTTAGCATTCTTATTATTTTCTATAATTGATAACGCTATGAAATGATATCTAACGTTTCCAATATCTACAAAAGCAGTGCTTCCTATTGGATATCTATTATAATTTCCTACTGATTTTCCACCTTTTTTTACATCATTACCAATATTTACTGATGATATACCCTGTTCTTTCAAACTACTCTTAATCTTCTTATCAAGAACTGTCTGTGATACTAAATTATTATCGTATAAAAATTTAATAACTTTCCCATGAAGTGAATTGGTAGAAATAACTGATTCATCTATTTTGGTATCAAAACAACTATTTACAGGAACTATTAAATTAACCTTACTAGCACCAATATGATCTAGGATATTGCCATATGTTCCTGAAACTTCAAAACTATTATATTTAAAATATACCACTCTGCTTTTTAAACGGTAATATAAAAGTGTATAACCAAAAGTTGAGAAATATATTACTAGAAAAGTTAATATTACTTTAAAAATATGGTTTATTAGATTATTACTTTTATAAAAATCACTGATATTTATAAAAGTTGCCAACAAGGATAACAAGGATAGAAAACTAAAAAAATACTTGCACGATAATTTTAATGATCTCTTTATCAAATGTATTTTACTCCCCTTCTCCTACCTCCCCACTCTCAGTGGTTCAATCACCTCTTCGATCAGTTGGGTATAGGCTTCTTTGATTTGTTTTTTGTAGCTGAGTGGGTTGAGGGCGTCTGCTACTTCTGCCTTGTAGTCTTTGTAGCGTTGGCTCTTGGTCAATTGGCTTTCGCCGGCTTGTTTTTTGGCGCCTTTGCGATAGTGTTGGATATAGTAGCGGAGTTCGTCGGCTCCGATATACCACTTTTTGGCGAAGCTTACGATATGGCTATCGATGACGGATTCGATCATCTGATCCAAGACTCCGGTGATGGATTGTCCTCGGTAGCGTTCGGGCTCCTCTTGGACTTGGGTCCAGAGATTTTGTATGATCTCTGCTAGGCTTGGATTGGTCCGGTTCAGGCTCTCAATATAGCTATCCACGGTTGCGATATCCTTGTCACTCAGGGTCTGCTCGTCATTTTCCTCCTGCTGGATCATACTCTGGATCAGCATCAGGATATAGGCATAGTTGATCTCATCAACTTGGACAGACTCCAGCTCATAATGGATATCTAGCTCATCTTGGCTGTCCACTTCTGGATCCCTGCTCTTGATCTCTGCCAGGATATTTTGATAGAGGCCCAGATAGGCTTCGAGCTGGCTGTCGCTGAGGCCTGTTTCCAGATAGATCTCTTCCTTATCATACTCTGAGTAGACGCGGATCGAGGCTTGGTACTTGTCAAAGACCTGATAGGCTTTGGCGACCTTGCGAAGCTGAGCTGTTGGGGCCTGCTCGAGGGCAACTCCTTCTTCTTCGAAGTCTGTGACTTGGCCTTTAAACTCTGCCCAGGCTTTTAAGAAGTTGCGCTTCTCTTCTTCCCAGCTTGGTGCCAGGACCTCATTTTCTCCCCCATTGGAGTAGAGCTTGAGGGCATTGTCGACGGCTTCCTTGAAGGCTTGAGGACGCTGGAAGGTGATGATATGGCCGAAGTGTTTCTTGTCATCAAAGATCCGATTGGTCCGGCTAAAGGCCTGGATCAAGTCCTGTGGGCGCATAGGCTTGCGGTCGATAAAGAGGGTAGATAGGCAAGGTGCATCAAAGCCCGTCAAGAGACGGTCGACCACGATGACTAGGTCCAACTGCTCATTGCGGTAGAGGTACTTGTCCTGCTTTCTGGCCAGGCGATTATTGACATCGGTGTTAAAGCCCCGCAGATCCGCTAGGCTAAAATGCGTACCAAACTCTTGGTTGTAGTCCTCCATGACCTGCTTCATGTGGTCTTGGTAGCCGATGGATTCTTCCTCATTTTCAGATACTGAGTAGGTGATGGTAAACTTTGGAAAATCTGGTAGGTATTGTTTGACCCGCTCGGAGACCTTGACACGCTCCTTGCCAGCGAGAATGCTCTTGAGCAGATTATAATAGGCCTGTGCTCTTGGGATAGACTTAACTGTCAAGATCGCCTCATAGCTCTTTCCGACCCCTTTTGGGATATTGAGCTGTTGCTGGCTCTTATTGAGGATGGCATCTAGGACCTCTAGCATGTGCTCCTTGTCCTCATAGGCCTGGTCTGGGATCTCTTCTTCTAGGAGATCGGAGATGATGGTATTGCGGTAGTCGACCTTAAAGCCCAGAACTGCTCCATCATGGATGGCTTCCTTGACCGTGTATTCATGCAGGCGGTCGCCATATTGTTGGTGGGTAGTCTGAGCCAGGTCTCCCACTTGTTTACGTTTGTTTTCCTTAAAGATTGGGGTCCCTGTAAAACCATACCAGAGTGAGTTCTTGAAGTAGGCCTTGATCTCTTTTTGTGTCTGAGGGGTGACTGCCCGGTGGCACTCATCCACGACAAAGGCCACGCGCAAGTCCTTGATCTTCCCAGCATCCCGCTGGTACTTCCCTTCTTCGAACCTACGCATCATAGTCGTGATTTTCTGGATGGTCGTGACTACCACGCGCTTGTCATTGCCCCCTAGGCGCTTGACCAGCTCATGGGTGTTGTCCGTCTCGTCGATGTCGATGACATCATTAGCCGCATAAGAGAGGAAGGACGAGGTCGTCTGCTGGTCCAGGTCTCTGCGGTCAACGACAAAGATGGTCTTTTGAATGGCTGGGATCTGTAAGAGATTGCGCGCCACCTTGTAAGAGGTCAGGGTCTTACCAGAACCGGTCGTATGCCAGATATAACCTGACTCTTGGCGACGGGAGGCTTCCTGCACAGCCTCGATGGCATGGATCTGGTAGGGACGCAGGAGGATGAGGGCTTTCTTGCTATCGTCGATGACCGAGTACTGCATAACCATCTGGTGGGCCCGGGGAATGGAGAGAACCTCATGAGCAAAGCTGTTGAGATCAATCATGGGTTGGTTGTCCTTGTCCACCCATTTGGTCAAGAATTGCTTGTTTAGCTTACTTTCACGGGCTGCAGCGATATAGCGTGTGTCTACTTTATTGGTCACGACAAACATCTGCAAGCTAGAGTAAATACCCCGAAACTTGCCTTCACGATCGTACTTTTTGATCTGATGAAAGGCATCTAGAAAGGCCACTCGGGGACTCTTGAGTTCGATATGGATGAGAGGCAGGCCATTGATCAGAAGGGTGGTATCTAACCGTCGATCCTGGTCTAGTGGATAGGCCTTGTCGCGTTCGACTTGGTTGACCACTTCATAGCTCGACTTACCAGCTGCGATATTGTCCCGCCAGATGACCGCTAAACGGATAGTCCCTAGACTGGCATCTTCACGCTGGACTTCTACCTTGGCGATTCCATTTTCACCAGCAAGCCACTTGGCCGCTTCATAATAGCTGACAAAGTTGAGCTGGTTCTTGATCTGACGCTTTTCTTGGTCAGTCAAAGGACGGTCCGCCAGCACGGCGACATTGTTTTGCGCGAGCTTGTCAAAGAAATTGTCCCACAACTGGTCTTCATTCTTGAGATCCTCGCGGTAGGTCCACTGACTCTCTCCTGAAGTCAACTGCTGGATCAACTGTCTTTCAATCTCAAGTTCTGGAGTTGCTACTGCCTTCATCCGTCTATCCTTTTCCTCTACATAATCTCCTATTATTATAGCATGTTTGGAAAAGAAATTAACGCTTTCAAAGCATTTTGTTGGTTTTTCGCGCAAAAAAAACGAACCTGGTCTGGTCCGTTTTTCTTAATCTAAATGAATCCCTTTTTCTGCTAGATTGTCCAGGCATTCTTGGAGGTAAGTGTCCTGATGCTCAGGATAGATAGGGGTGCTCAAGGCTTCCTCTTTCAGCTCTGGATAGGCTGGGCAGGTCTTGCCTCGGTAGGTCGGCTCCCACCACTCTGGACTGACCTTGTAGCCACGTGCAGTCATCTCCTCCATGATCAGGCGGTGATAGGCATAGAGGCGATAGGGCGAGTAGTCAAAGACATAGTTGACCGTCGCGTGCTTCTTTCCCCAGCCATTGCCTCTCAGGGCGCAGCATTCCCGGTGTTGGCCGAGAAGCTGGGGACGGGGGAGTTTTGAGATCAAATCTTGGTGCCACAGTCTCATCTATTGACCTCCTAGTAGTGTCGACTCTTGCAAATAGCGATTGGGGTAGCGCTCTAGGAGCGTTTGGATCCCCTTGATGAGATCCTCTTGGCTAGCTTGCCCATGCTGGTATTTCTCAAGTAGCAGCATGAAGTCGGCCTTTTCCTCAGGAGTCGCCTGCTTTTTGAAATAGCCCCAGATATGCTGGAAGGCATTGGAGACCTGGCCACGATTTTCTGGCAAGGCCAGCGCTTGCTTGATCAGGTCCTCGACGTGGCTGACCTCCACCTGGTCTTGCTTGAGGTATTCCCGGATCTCCTTGTAAATGTTGCTGGAATGACTCAGCACCAGGTATTTATTTTTTGCCCATAGGACTTGGCAGTGATGTTTTTGATCCACTCGTGTCTCCTTTTGATCTTCTCGGTTAATAGTCCTCCCATTATACCATGGAAATGAGTGAAGTTATAAAAAAGAGGCTGGGACAAAAGTCCTGGCCTCTCAATTGTCTTTAGATTGTCGAGCAAAACGCAGTGGTTGAGTGGGCTCTACTATGCTGATTTCATCAGCTTTTACAGCCCTACTCAACTGTGCGGAGGTGGGACAACGAAATCGAATTCTAACGAATTACCAATTTCTGTCCCACTCTCTCTTTCATTGATTACAAGGCTGTGATGGCTGTGATCAAACCAAAGATGATCCCTGGTGCATTGGCTGCAGCAAGTGGAATATCGCGTTCTTTTTTGAAGAGTCCGTAGTAAACCCAAAGGCTACAGTTGATGGCTGCGACAAGGGGTTGAACAAAGTTTCCTTTGTGACCTGCGAGGTTATCCATGATTTGTGGGAAGTAAGACACATACATCATAACAGACATAAAGGTCGCAACCCAACCAAGAATTTTCATTTGTTTTTCATTCATTTTGAAACTACCATTTCCTTTTCTTTTTTAAGTATGCACTATTCTACCTTTTGTCCTTTACAAATTCAAGTCTTTTTTTTCAAATGTTACCGAACTGTAAAGTGTCACAATCTTGTGATTTTGCAGGAAGATGGATTTCTCTTCGAGAGAGTCTTCTCTCTAGTAATTATTTTAGATACTTTGTCTAATTTTTTTGCAAATGTAATCATTTTCATCTTGAATAGCATGCAAATTAATTGCATTATCTTCCTATTTATGCTATTTTGATACACAGAGGTAAAATTTTATGAATAAACAAAAAATCAACCAAATCGTTGGCTCGATCGGTGCCTTTATTGGGATTATCGTTTTCATTGCCTACATCCCACAAATTATTGCTAATTTACAGGGAAACAAGGCCCAACCTTTCCAACCCTTGTCAGCTGCTATTTCTTGCTTGATCTGGGTCATTTATGGTTGGACAAAGGAACCTAAAAAAGACTGGATTTTGATCATTCCGAATTCGGCAGGTGTCATCCTAGGAGGATTGACTTTCCTTACATCACTTTAATAGAAAGCGAACAAAGACTGAACTCGACTGGTTCAGTCTTTTTTATATCCCTTTGAAAAGCAAAAACAATCGCATCGGTTTTCAAACAAAAAGCCCGCAATGAGCGAGCTTAAAAATTGACAATTCTTTTCTTTGAATAACCTTAGCTGGACTATTGTACAAAAATCTCAAAATGATTTCTCATTATTATTTAGAGTATATTGAAACTTTCCGCTGTGAGAAAAGTGCCTGAAATAATCATGTTTCAGGCACTCGGAATTATTGAGACCTTAGGCTCAATAATTAGTCATGGAACTTTCTGGATTGCTGAAATCATCCACTGGATAATTTCACCTAACCTCCGTCCTCACCTAAGGAAAGTTTCTAATTTGATTCGAGCTTCTTTTTCCTTATATCTGCACAATCTTACGATAGCTCCGAGAGGTGATCCAAAAGACGATCAGGTAGGTGATAAGAAAGACGGCGCAGACGCTGATGGTCACGACGAGTACTTGGCCACTATTGATGACACCGAGCACTTTAAGAATGAGGCGGATCATATGGTAGGCAAAGGCCAGGTGGATAAAGGCAAAGATGAGAGGGAGGAAGAAGACGGTCCGTACTTGACGGTTGATGGTTCGTTTGACCTCGTGTTCATCGAGCCCCACCTGTTGGAGGATGACGAAGCGCTCACGGTCTTCATAGCCTTCTGAGATTTGCTTGTAGTAGATGACGATGACCGTTCCGACCATGAAGATCAGTGACAAGAAAATCCCGATAAAGAAGATGCCACCAAAAAGGCTATTCAACTCTGCCACATCATTGGCTCGGTTACCTCCATAGATAAATGTTCCTTGGCCCTGTTGGCTACTCAATTCATCGATCATCTTGTCATAACTAGCTGCTAACTTGAGCTGCTGGTCTTCATCGACATTGACATTGAAACCACCGTAGATATTGGTATTGATGGCCAGATTTGGAAACTGAGCGACAAAGGCTGAGAGATCAGGTACGATCAGGTAGTTGAAATCCTCCGTCAGCATATTAAACTGATTTGGCACGTGGTCGGTGATAAAATCCTTGGTCACTTCTTCTTTGACTTGGAAGTCTTGCCCATTGATAGTCAACTGATTTTGCCCTTTCAGAGCCTCGTTATGAGCAAAGAGGATGACTTGGTTGCCTGTCAGATTGACTTGTTCGCCTGTCATGTGTTCATAACTAGCTGCATCAAAGACCATAAAGACGGTTTTGGGAGTGACGCTGCGTTCATCAGCTGGATAGACGGTGAAATCGGTGCCCTTTTGTGATTTAATCCCAAAGTTGGCATAGGTCATCAGGTCGCGATTCTTGATCTTGAGATGGTGCTCAGAGGCAAATTCATCAAATTTCTGATTGATTTGCTCCAGCTCGACCCCTTTTCCTTGGACAGAGAAATCATGAGGCGCCATGATTTTCTTGACCATTTCGCTACCGACATAGATGTTGGTTGCTGCAGAGATGGTTACCAGCACCATGGTCGAGAGGATGGCAATGGTCGCAAGGCCCACTGCATTTTTCTTCATGCGATAGATGAGGTTAGAGACCGAAATCATATTGTTGGGCTGGTAATAATAGCTCTTCTTTTTCTTAAGCAGATGCAAGAAGACGGTGATCCCAGCATTAAAGAGCAGGTAAGTCCCGATCATGACCAAGATAACCGCTAGAAAGAAGGTCACAAGCGCAATGATAGGGTCTTTGACCGACAAAGCTAGGTAGTAGCCAAAACCAAGAGAGGCTAAGCCCAGAATGGTTTGAGGCCACAAGAAGCGGGCTTTCTTTTCGCCACTAGCCTTCTCACGCGTCAACTGCAGGGCATTCAAACGGAGAATGCGCCAAGCATTGAGAAGAATCAAAAGTCCAAAGATGAGACCAAAGGTGACAAAGACCAAGATGACAATCCCAGGTTGGAAGGTGGACACTAGCTGGACCTTCATCTTCATGAGTTTCAAGAGAAAGGCAAAGATCAGCTTGTCAAAGAGGGCTCCAATCAAGACTCCGGCTGAGACCGTCACAAAACCAAAAATCAAAAGTTCCTTGAAGATCATGCTGATGAGATGGCGTTTCTCAAGGCCGAGCATGCTGTAGATGCCCAGTTCCTTGGAGCGGTTTTTCATGACGAAGCTATTGGCATAGAGCACGATGATAGCTCCCGCAGCATTGACCACGAACAGTCCCAAGACCAGGGTAAATATCATGGGATCTCCCCCTCGAAGCTCATGAATGTGAGGATTAAAGGTCAGGGAGTCAAAGAGGTAGGCGATGGTCACTGCGAGAATGACCGCAATCGCAAAGGGATAATAGAGCTTGCGGTTCTTGATGAGATTAGAGCAAGCTAGTTTAGTGGTTAATCGAAACATCTACTCCACCTCACTTGCCATGACCGTCAGGGTATCCGAGATTTCTTGGAACATCTGACGCTCCGTTTTTTCGCCACGGAAGATCTGGTTGTAAAGAATCCCATCCTTGATGAAGAGCACGCGCTTGGCCCGAGCTGCTGCTGCGGTTGAGTGGGTCACCATGAGAATGGTTTGCCCCATGCTATTGATATCTTCAAAGACATCTAGCAAAGCAGCCGAAGACTTGGAATCCAGCGCCCCTGTTGGCTCATCCGCAAGGAGAATTTCTGGCGAGGTGATGATAGCCCGTGCTACGGCTACCCGTTGTTTTTGCCCACCAGAGATTTCGTAAGGGTATTTTTCAAGCAGTTGGTGAATGCCCAACTCCCGGCTGACGCTATCGACCTTGCTCATCATTTCCTTGACTGGTCTGCGAGAAAGGACCAAGGGCAGGAGGATATTGTCCTTGACAGACAAGGTATCGAGTAGGTTGAAATCTTGAAAGACAAAGCCTAGTTTTTCCCGACGGAAGCTCGACGCATCCTTGTTCTTGATGGTTGAGGTATCCGTGCCATTGAGGTAGACCCGCCCTTCCGTCGGCTGGTCCAGCATGGCTAGGATATTGAGGAGAGTTGATTTCCCAGATCCTGATTCCCCCATAATAGCGACGTATTCCCCTTTTTCAACCGTGAAGTGGATATCTTTTAGGGCTTCAACCTGCGTTCCTTGAAAGCGGGTTTTGTAGATCTTTTTGATATGTTGAACATCTAGTAATGACATGCTTTTCTCCTTTTACTAGTAGATCAAGAAAAATTCTTGGGTTTGTTGCAGGACTTGGAGACCAAATTCCGTCTTTTCCAGATCGGTTTGGTTATTTGGTTTCTCAGTCTTTTTGGGTTGTTTCATCCATTTCAAGAGTTTCATTTTCTTGACCTCCTTCATTTGATGAAACAATTGTATAAAAAATAAAAGGCGGCTACCATAACCTAACCTTTCATTTTGACCTTTATTTCTTACATTTTTGTAAGATGGGGAAATCCTAATCCATGACCAACTTCTTTTCTTCAAAGCGAATAGCGACGGTCGTGCCTTGGCCGACCTCTGAATGGAGGGTGATCCTGTGGCCCAATTGCTCTGCGATTTTCTTAGATAGATAGAGCCCCAACCCTGAGGATTGCTGGGTCAGGTGGCCATTGTAGCCAGAGAAGCCCCGCTCAAAGACACGGAGAACATCGCTATTTTTGATCCCAATCCCGCTATCTTTTATATAGAGAGTCTGGTCTTTAAAATAGATTTCAATCCCACCAGTGCTGGTGTACTTGAGGCTATTGGATAAGAGCTGCTCGATGATGACCAGGAGCCACTTGCGATCGGTGATGACCTCCTGCTCCAAATCATGCAAGTCCACGGTCAAGTTCTTTTGGATAAAAAAGAGGGCATACTTGCGGACTACTTCCTTGACCAAATCCTCTAGCAACACGCCCTTCAAGACCAGATCGTCATGAAAGCTCTCCAGTCGCAGGTACTGCAATACCAGATTGGCATAGGAGTCAATCTTAAAAAGCTCCTGCTCCATCTGCTGTTTGATCGTTGGCGTCTCGACATCTTGGACTAAGAGCTGGCTGGCCGCAATGGGCGTCTTAATCTGGTGAACCCAGAGGGTATAGTAATCCATCAGGTCATTGAACTTGGCCTGGGCTGTCTTACCTTCTTCCAGACGCGCCTGCTGTTCTTCCCTGTATTTTTCATAAAGAAGGTGTTCCAAGGGCGAAGCAGCCTCTATTTCCTCATATAGCGCAGCTTTTCGATAGTCTTGAAAGGTCATGACGAAATCCCAGATCAAGACACAGAAGGCAAAAAAGCCTAGCACTAGGGTCGCATAGAGGAAAACCGTCCCTGTCTCTGGAAAGAGATAGGCAAAGACCAAATCAATGATCAAAAAGATGACCAATAGATAGAGTAGGCGCCTGCGGGATACCACATACTGCCAGAAGATCGTTCCAAATTTATTCATGGGTCAACCCGTAACCGATGCCTTTCTTGGTTTCGATGAAGTTTGACAAGCCAGCCTCTTCTAGTTTCTTACGAAGGCGGGCTACATTGACAGACAAGGTATTGTCATCAATAAAGAAGTCGCTATTCCAGAGCTCCTTCATCATGTCATCGCGTGCTACGATACTGCCTGCATGCTCAAATAGGACGCGAAGGATCTGAAATTCATTCTTGGTCAGCTTGATGACTTCCCCTTCATACATCAAGTCCGTAGACTTGAGATTAAGGATAGCACCCCGGTGCTCCAGCAGATTTTGATCCGTGCCAAATTCGTAAGAGCGGCGCAAGAGCCCTTGGACCTTGGCAAGGAGCACATTTTGATCAAAAGGCTTGGTGACGAAGTCGTCTCCACCCATATTGATGGCCATGACAATATCCATGGCTTGATCCCGTGAAGAAAGAAACATGATCGGAACCTTTGAAACCTTGCGAATCTCTTGGCACCAGTGGTAACCATTGTAGAGAGGCAGGCCAATATCCATGAGAATCAAATGAGGGTCGCTTTCGACAAAGATCCCGAGGACATCCATAAAATCCTCTACTGCGACCACTTCATAGCCCCATTGTTCCAATAATTGTTTGACCTGTTGGCGGATAATTTCATCGTCTTCCACTAAGAGAATTTTATGCATGGCTGTCTTTCCTTCTTTTTTCTTCTTCCTATTATAACAGATTAAGAAGCAGAGAAAAAGATCGAGCGTAGCCTTCTTAACAGTAAGAGCTTTTTCTACTCCCATTTTTGTGCTATACTGAAAGAAATAAGACACGGGAGGCACAGATGTCGACGATTTTTGATTACCTAAAAGAAGTGACTTATGATTCCATATATGACCGCCCCTTCAAAGAACTGGATGTTCTCGCATTGACAGAGCTGACCTATCTGCCCTTTGGACACATTGTGCCTCAAGGAGATACAACAGGGATTCCAGTGCGCCTGTCTGATGCGATGGAACTGATCGATCGGACTACCGATTTTATCGTGAGTAACCAGCACCTGCAATTAGTCGATGAGTTGGCTACTTCAAAGCGCTTTAAGAACATCAAACTCCTCAACTATGTCGATGAATACGATCCCGATGTGCAAAAACAGTTTGCGGCCATGACCTATCGGCTTAGTCTGGATACGTATTTGGTCGTTTTCAGAGGAACGGATGACACCTTGATCGGCTGGAAGGAAGACTTCCACATGACCTATATGGACCATGTCCCAGCTCAGAAGCGCGCAGCCAGCTACCTGCAACATGTCATGAAGGAATTTCCGAAAGGTCGCTTCTTGGTAGCCGGTCACTCCAAAGGGGGGAATCTCGCAGCCTACGCCTGCACGTATCTTCCAGATTATCTGTTTGAACGGGTTGACGAGATCTACAGCTACGATGCTCCTGGCCTCAACAAGGCCATTATCGAAACCGAAGGCTACCAGCGCACGTCTCCAAACATTCGTCGCTTTGTCCCTCAGGGATCCATCGTTGGCATGATGTTGGAAGTGCCAGAACCGACGACCATTGTCAAAAGTCACGCCTTTGGCGGCTTTGCCCAGCACGACGCCTTTACTTGGGAAATCAAGGACTACAGCTTTGTGACCGTTTCTGAAACCAGTCCAGATAGCCAGCAGACCGATCTGACCTTGAAGCAATGGGTTCGCGAAACATCGGCAGAGGAGCGCAAGAAGTTTTTTGACACCTTTTTTGGCATTTTTCTAGATGCCGGCATCACTTCCATCAATGATCTAACCGATCTCAAGCAGCTAGCTAAGGCCAAAGAAATCCTCCAAAATGCCCAGGATTTGGATCCAACTGAGCGAGAAATGCTGGAACGTTTGGCCAAGCAGCTCATCGACACCCGCTTTCAAGCTTGGAAAAAATGGCAGACGGTCCCCCGCATCCTGGTTCAAATGGCTGCATTTTTCAAACGGAAAAAAGTAATCGAGTCTACCTCTCCACTGCTCCTCGAGCACAAGGAATGAGACTCAACAACTGAAAAAAGAGACAACTTCTTCTATTCACTAAAACGCAAAAAGAGGCTGGGACAAAAGTCCTAGCCTCTCAATTATTTTTGGATTGTCAAGCAAGACGCAGTGGTTGAGTGGGCTCTACTACGCTGATTTCATCAGCTTTTACAGCCCTACTCAACTGTGCGGAGGTGGGACGACGAAATCGAATTCTAACGAATTACCGATTTCTGTCCCACTCTCTTTTCTATTTTCTATTGGTTCTGAGGAGATGGAGTATCTGGCGTGCTTGCTTCTGTTACAGGTGCGCTTGCAGGCTCTGTTTCAGTCTCAGTGGTGGCAGGCTTGCTTCCTTCTGAAGCTGCTGCTTCTTTTTCCACCGGAGTTTCTGTAGCGACAGGCGTTTCAGCTGTAGAAGCTGGTTTCCCCGCTTCGCTTGCAGATGGCGCAGCTGCCAATTCTGCCTGGAAGGCTTGGATGGCCTGTAGTAAGGCTGCTTTATCACTCTTTGGATTAGCCAATTGGTCAAAGAGAGCTTCTAAGCGATCAAACACCGCATCACTAGCTCCCTTGTCCTGCAATTGTTGGTGTAGGGCCATCAATTGGTTATAGAGCTGTTGATAAAGAGCGACATCCCCAATTTGAGGCTCTTCCGTTTGCTTTTGTTTTTGCTTTTCAATGGTATCACTGATTTCGCGTAGAAGTGCTTCCCCACTTGAAATAGCCTTGTCTGGATCAGATTCTTTTCCAAGTTGAGCCAATCCTGCTTCAAAGGCAGTTCGTTTGCCTTGGTCTTCGACTTGTGGCAAGAGCGACTGGATTTGCTCTAAGAGAGCTGTCAGAATCTTGTTCTGTTGACGAGCTTCTGTTGCCTTATCCAACTCTCCATACAAGCCTTTGAGGAAATCATAAACCTCTACGTTGTAAGATGGGGCTTGACTTCCTTTTTGATCCAAAACTGTTTTTTCAATAGGATAGGTTTGGCCTTTTTCTTGGGAGAAGAGCTGGTCAATAGCTTGCTTAGTTTGGTAGAGCTCCATAAAGTGAGACTTGGAATCCCAAGCTTCTTCAAAGGCTTGAGCTCGGTAGAGCTTCAAGGCTAGATCTGCCGCCTTGGTGCGGAGTTCTGGTGTCAAGCGCGCATCGCTCAAGCTTTGGTAGAAATACTTGAGGTAGTCGACAGATGTCACACCCGTCCGATCTTGCATCTCCTGAACAGCTTCTAATAGCTTCCCTTCCTGCTCTATACGCTTGCTGTCCTTGGCAGTATAGGCTTCCTGCAGTTGAGAGACCAACTCTTCCTTCTTCAATTGGAAGGCCTCTGTATCTAGCAAGCGCACTTGTTCCAGCAATTCTTGGTAACGACGATCCAAGGCTGTCTCTTCTTTTGGTTTGACCGCTTGGGTCGCATGAATGTACTGCTCATCAACCTGTTTGAGACTAGCTAGATAGCCCTCTGTTGAATTACTTGGGAAACTCTTGACATTTTCCAAGAAGTGGCCCAAGATGAGCTCAATCCGTCTTTGTTGCAATGGATCAGAAGCATAGAGACTGCGGCTTTCTGCTAAGAGCTGGTTGACCCTATCCTCTACGACTTTCTTGTCCAACTCTCCTTTTTTGTAAGTCGATTGGATGGTAGGAAGACGGTGGGCTAAGTAGTCTGCTAGTCCTGCTGAGCGCACCTTGATGTAGTGGTTGTGATCGCCATGTGGGATGACAAACTGGCCATTTTCAATCTGGAGGCTATACGGAGAAATCCCCGAGCGAAGGGCTGTTGCATAGAGTTCATTGATAAAGTCTAGTTCAGGATTACCCGTCTCAAGCGGAATCCGGACATGTTCCTTACGAACGGCATATGGGTGGATGTGGGTCGGATCGTATTCTTGGTCTGGATTGTTAAAGACAAAGAAACCATTGGAAATCTTAATGGCCTCACGAGGGACGCCGTAGGTCTTGCTGATGTACTGGATCTTTTCCTCATCTGAGGCATCGCGAGAATAGCTAGCGACATCATCTGTCAGTGGCTGTCCCTTGGACTCTTCTTTCTTACCTGCCAGAGTTGCCTCTGCTGCTGCAATCTCTTGATGAGAGAGGTCCTTTTTATAAAAATAATGAGCGTGGTTGCCATGAGCGACCATGTAACCGTCCTCGTCCTTACTGATGACCATGTCTGCATGGAAACCATGATCGTGCTCCTCTTCGTGCTCGTGATCATGACTGTCCCCATGTTCATGCTCGTGACTATCTCCATGTTCATGCTCGTGCTCATGGTCAATTGGTTTTGTACTTGGATTTGAAGGATGGTTTGGTCTTATTTCAGCAGGTGTAGTAGCACCTTGGGCCCGAAGCAGTTGGAATTGCCGCGCCAGCTCACGTTCTAAAGGAGATAGGGAGCTGTAAGGGATAAAGTGGAAATGATCCCCGTGAGGGTAGACAATCCCTTGATCGGTCCACTTGGTAATCTTACTTGGATCAAAGACAGAACCATCAGACTCCACATGACGAGAAGATAGAGGTGTTTTCTGCAATTCTTCCATCAGATTGCTCAGGTTTGGACTCGGTTTTGAAGTAGCCGGTTTAGAAGTCGTTGGTGTTGTCTGTGTAGGGGTTGGACTTGGTGACACCTGATTGCTTGCTTGTTTTCCTAAGCTTGGAGAGGCTTGATTTGGAGTCCCTTGCCCTTGTTCTGTGCTTGCTCCAGCTAGGCGTGAGCCTCCAGCCTGATGGCCAGCTTGACCACCTAAGGCCGAAAGGGCTGCTGCTAACTCTCCAGCAGATAAGGCACTCTTTGGAATATAATGGAAATGGCTACCATGGGGCACAATAAAGCCTTCCCCTGTATCTGAAATGACATCTCCAGGGCTAAAGACATAACCATCGTCCGTACGATAGCCTCCTCCTGAATGGTTTTTAGCAGTCAGCGTTTCAAGGGACTTCCCCTCTTTTAGCGCTTGACTTGGCTGACTAAAATCTCGAGTTTTAACCCCTTTGTGCGAGGAGCTCGCCTGTACCGATCCTGTTTCCCCTTCTTCTTTAGCGCCTCCTTTTTGTTGTTGAGCGATCTCTTCGATCGAGCGCACATTGACCGTATGCTGAGCATCCTTTAAGTAGAGATAGTATTTCCCAGCCCGTTTGATGATATAGCCATCCTTGACCTTGCTGACAATATCAGCTTCTTGGAGCTGATAAGTTGGATCCCGCAAAATCAACTCTTCACTAAAGATGGCATCAAATGGGACCTTGCCGCTGTAGTAATGAAAATGATCCCCATGAGAAGTGACAAAGCCTTCATCTGTAATCTTAATGACAATTTGCTCTGCCTGGGTCTTTTCCTTGGCATTGACCGCTTCGATGCTATCTTCCTTTTTGCTGGAGGCAGTCGCTGACGATTTCTTATCTGCTTGCAAATACTGAATCTGATTCTTTTTCTCTTCCTTGACTTGTGGTTGCTGACTGAGCGCATAGGCACAGAGTCCTAGCCCCAAGGTCGCTACAATTCCAATCGTTCCCTTTTTCTTCATTCTTGATTTACTCCTCTAATTCCTTGGCTAAAGTCGCCATATTTTCTTCTAAATTTTCTAATAGATCCTTATCATTTTGTGGATCGGCTTCCAGTGGATCCAAGACCTTGACACGCGCCCCTGTTGCCTTGGCGATACTATCTGCCACTTTTGACGACGTGTGCTTTTCCACAAAGATCGTTTTCACCTTGT
The DNA here is from genome assembly GCF_029589235.1 of Streptococcus taoyuanensis. Classification (NCBI taxonomy): domain Bacteria; kingdom Bacillati; phylum Bacillota; class Bacilli; order Lactobacillales; family Streptococcaceae; genus Streptococcus; species Streptococcus taoyuanensis. Next base: position 59,654 of record NZ_JARQVW010000002.1, on the reverse strand, counting down.
AGTCTTTGACAAACTGCTGGATCTCGGACAATTGACGAGCGGTCGGTTCTTGCTCTGGGGAAATCCCTGCAATCCCTAACTGCTTGAGACCAAAGCGTTTGGCTAGATAAGAAAAGGCCGTATGCTGGGTCACAAAAGTCTTTTGCTTGGCCTTGTCAAAGAGAGGCTGGTATTGTGCTACCAGGTCCTCACAGCGCTTTTCAAGCTTTTGAGCATTGGCCTGATAGCGCTCCTTGTTCTTTGGATCGATCTCTCCCAAGCGCTGGGCGATGATCTTTCCTTCCTCTGCGATTTTTACAGGATCCAACCAAGTATGCGGATCATACAAATGCTTGCCTTCTTTTCCCTGACCAGCTTCGACATCCTCTAATCCAGCCACCTTATCCAGGGTCATTCCTTGGCTGCCTTCGATCACTCGCAACTTGGAACCTTGAAGATTGGGATCTAAGCGACCGGCCCAAGATTCCAGGGTCTGAGAATGATAGACAAATACATCCGCATCATAGATTTGGGCCACTTCTTTGGTAGAGGGCTCATAATCATGGATCCCTGCACCTGACTGAACCATCCAGATGTCATTTTGACCGCCAGAGATTTCCTTGACCAGAGCATAGATAGGATAAAAACTCGTGACAATTTTGAGACCTTTTTTAGAAGGGGGCTTACCCGCATTTCCTTGACTTCCACAAGCTGTCAGCAGAAAGAAACCGAGAAACAAGAGTCCCAGAACCTTCATTCTTCTCCTATTCATCCTTCACCTCTTTTTCATTTTCGTTAACTAGTTTATTAATCAGTTAATTAACTAGTTAATAATACTGCTAATCATTTGCTTTGTCAAGTCTTTTTTGCATATTTTTCCTTTTAATGATAGAGACTAACCTTTTACTAGCCTCCACGACCTTTCCCTGCAGAAAAAAAGAGGCTGGGACAAAAGTCCTAGTCTCTCAATTGTCTTTGGATTGTCGAGCAAGATGCAGTGGTTGAGTGGGCTCTACTACGCTGATTTCATCAGCTTTTACAGCCCTACTCAAGTGTGCAAAGGTGGGACGACGAAATCGAATTCTAACGAATGACCGATTTCTGTCCCACTCTCTTTTATTGACGGTAGAAATATTGATCAGCTGGGTAGTTTCCTGCAGATTGAGTCACCACCAGACGTGGCTTACTGGTGTCAGACTGATCTCCATCTGGATTTTGGAAGCCAATTTTCAGCAGTCCAATCGCCGCACCGGTCTCACCCATCTTCAGTTCAACATAAGGGATCTTGCTCTTCTTATCTGAGTCCGCAACAGCCTTGAGGCTACCTTGGCCCTTGACTTTTCCGTCTGCTTGGATGACGATTTCAGCACCCTTGCCATTGCGCCAAGTTCCAGCTAAGCTAGAGAAGTCGCCTCCGTTAATGGCCGCAATATCCAAGTCTTTCTCTTTTTTCGGTTGCGGGTAGGCTTTCCACCACTCTAGATGGTAATCCCGAAAGGCCACATCTCCAAACATAATTCGACGCTCTTGCGAAGCCACTCCATCAGGACCTGTCACACCTGCTGGGATCAAGTACAAGATTTGTTCTTGCCCTTGGATCGCAGTCGCATTGGCCCCAGTGAAATAAACTTCATAATAGCCTTTTCGTTTCTTAGGTTCTTTTTCTTTATTGAGCAGGTAACTTGCCCGAGTGCCTCCGCTCCAGAAAGCCCAGCCGGTCTCACCATTTACAATGCTTGGAAAGGCGTTTGTCTTGTTTTGGTAATATTCTTCTGGAGTATAGCCATAAAGTTTAAAACCGGAATCGGCGATTTCCTTTTCATAGGCATCATTGGAATAAGCACCTTCAAACGGTGAAAGATTGCCATCAAGGACAACATCATTTGGATCTGTCGATTTGAAAAAATCCTCCCGATTGGCAAAGACCATCTCGTGGTCAGGATTTTTGTCAGACATGGTCACCGTGATCAAAGGCTTCTTATCCGTCTTATATTTGAAGACGCGAACAGTGACTGTAAAATCGGTATTGCCATCGGACTTTTTCATCTTGCCTGTCGAAACCTTGTTAGACCCTTCGACCTTCCAATCCGTGCTAAATTCAGCAGATACCTTGCCATCAGCCGTTTGGTAAGCGATCTTCCAGGCTTTGCCTTTTTTCTCGATTTTGGCTTCATCTCGTTCATTGGAGACATAATCACCACTCAAGTCAATAGCTTTTTCTTTTGGCTTGGTGACCTTCTTGCTGGTCTGGTTAAATTCCTTTTGATGGTCTGGTTGGATGTTAGAACTAGAGTAGAGATAGACCCCACCAATCAGAACAGCTGCTCCGACCAGTCCCAAAATCGGCCCCAGGTATTTTTTCTTCCATTTTAGATTCATTTTACTACCTCCATGGAATAAGATCTTTACACTAGTATACCCTAAATCGAAAGTATAGTAAAATTCCCCTCTATGTAGTGGTTTTCTAGGTTTAAACTGACTAGTTATAGCAGAGATTACCTGTTTCTCAAAAATAATATTTTGTTTAACATTATTTTTTTATCGTTTTTCGATACTTTTTTGTTGACTTATTTTTTATAAGGAGTATACTATAAGTGAAAAATAAATAAACTTTAAGGAGGCTTTCGATGAAAAACTCAAAAACCTTAAAAGATGTCATTGAAGTCTTAACGGCTTTCATTTACTTCTGTGGCTTTATGACCTTGGCAGCACTGGTCATCCACCTGCTTTCCCGGATGGGAGTGTTTAAGGAGATCGTTCAATCTGGACGCTTGTCCTTTGATATCAATGGCATCCAGCTCTTCCCCAAACATCCGCACCCCCTCTGGCAGTTGCTCTTCCCACTAGCCTCAAGTGCTATTTATATTTTTCTTCTCATCACCATTCGTAGCTTCCTCCAAAATCTCTACCAAGAAAAGATCTTTTCTCACTCCAACATTGATCTTTGCAACCGAGCTTGGAAGATCCTATTGGTCTTGTCCTTTATGTCCGGTACACTTGAGACCAGTGGCGATGTTTATCTTCTTCCCTTTACCTTCCAATTGACCTTTAATACGGGACTCCTCCTTGCCGTCCCAATTGTATGGGTGCTTGGCAAGATTTTAGAGAGAGGGATTGAGATCGCTGAAGAAAATGAGCTGACCATTTAAGGAGGGTGCCATGATTATCGTCAATTTAGATGTCATGCTGGCCAAGCGAAAGATGAAATCCAATGAGCTAGCCGACAAAATCGGCATCACCACAGCCAACCTCTCCATCCTCAAGACCGGCAAGGCCAAAGCCATCCGCTTCACCACCCTTGAAGCCATCTGCAAAGAACTCGACTGCCAGCCAGGAGATATCCTGGAATACAGGCCAGATGAATAGGGACTATATTCGGAGACTTTCCTTGGGTGAGGACGGACGGTAGCGAATCCCTCTGGGATTCCATACCTAAGATTTGAGCCCACTGTCTCAAATCTTCCGAGAGTCTGAAACAAAAATGTTTCAGACTCTTTTCTCACTACGGAAGTCTCTATTAACATTCATTACTAATAGAACTCATCTCCCATCCTTGTAAAACGCAATGATGGGAACTATATCGACACAAGAAAAGCACTCCCACGGGAGTGCTTTTCTTCATCTATCGTTTAACCGATGATGCTTCCATTTGGTACAGATGGATCAACAGTTAAGACTGTTAATTGATCTCCGTGTTCTGCGGAAAGAATCATACCTTGGCTGACATATTTCTTCATCATCATACGTGGTTTGAGGTTGGCCACGATTTGTAGTTTCTTGCCGACCAATTCTTGTTCATTCGGATAGAATTTCGCGATACCAGAGAGGATTTGACGGTCTTCGCCATCTCCTGCATCTAAGCGGAAGCGAAGCAATTTATCTGATCCTTCGACGCGTTCCACTTCTTTGACTTCTGCGACACGGATTTCAACCTTGTCAAAGTCTTCAAATTTGATCTCATCTTTTTCAGACTTGAGTTCCACTTCTTCTGGAATCCATTCTTTTTCTTGTGGTTTACCTGCGTTCATTTGAGATTGGATGTAGGCAATTTCTTCTTCCATGTCGAGACGTGGGAAGATTGGAGTTCCTTTGGCAACCACTGTGACATTTTCAGGGAAGCCTGCTAGGGTCAAGTTTTCAAGATCGAAGTCCAAGCCCAAGCCAAGTTGTTCCATGATGGCATTTGAGGTGTTCATCATGAATGGTTGGATCAAGTGAGCCACGACACGAAGGCTAGCTGCCAAGTGAGCCATGACTGCTGCCAATTGTTCCTTGTCACCATCTTCTTTAGCGAGGACCCAAGGCGCTGTCTCATCGATGTACTTGTTGGTCCGAGAGATGATGTTCCATACGGCTTCCAAAGCGCGTGGATAATCCACCGCGTTCATTTGCTTGTGGTATTCAGCGATGTTTTCTTCAACTACCTTAGCCAAATCAGCATCAAATGCAGTGACATTTTCGACATAAGCTGGAACTTGGCCACCAAAGTATTTATTGATCATGGCTACCGTCCGGTTGAGGAGGTTTCCAAGGTCATTAGCCAATTCATAGTTGATGCGAGCCACGTAGTCTTCTGGGGTGAAAGTCCCATCAGAACCAACTGGAAGGCTACGCATGAGGTAGTAACGAAGTGGATCCAAGCCGAAGCGTTCCACCAACATTTCTGGGTAAATGACATTTCCTTTAGACTTAGACATCTTGCCGTCTTTCATGACAAACCAACCATGGGCAATCAAACGTTCTGGCAATTTGATATCCAACATCATGAGAAGGATTGGCCAGTAGATGGAGTGGAAACGAAGGATGTCTTTTCCGACCATGTGGAAGACGGTTCCGTTCCAGAACTTATCAAAGTTTTCATGATCTTCTTGACCGTAACCAAGAGCAGTCACATAGTTGAGAAGGGCATCGATCCATACATAGACCACGTGTTTTGGATTAGATGGAACTGGGACTCCCCAAGTAAAGGTAGTCCGAGATACTGCCAAATCTTCCAAGCCTGGCTCGATAAAGTTTTTCAACATTTCATTGAGACGGCCATCTGGCGTGATGAAGTCTGGTTGGGATTTGAAAAATTCAACCAAGCGGTCTTGGTATTTGCTGAGACGAAGGAAATAAGATTCTTCAGAAACCCATTCTACTTCGTGGCCTGATGGGGCTACCCCACCGATGACCTTGCCATTCTCATCACGGAAAACCTCAGCCAATTGGCTTTCTGTAAAGAACTCTTCATCAGAGACTGAATACCAACCAGAGTATTCACCAAGGTAAATGTCGTCTTGCGCAAGCAAGCGTTCAAAGACTTGTGCCACCACTTTTTCATGGTAGTCGTCTGTCGTACGGATGAATTTATCATATGAGATATCGAGTAATTGCCAGAGTTCTTTCACTCCAACGGCCATCCCATCTACATAAGCTTGTGGCGTAATCCCAGCTTCTTCTGCTTTCTGCTGGATCTTTTGACCATGCTCATCGAGACCAGTCAGGTAGAAAACATCGTAGTTCATCATGCGTTTGTAACGCGCCAAAACGTCACAGGCGATCGTTGTATAAGCTGAACCAATATGCAATTTACCAGATGGGTAATAGATAGGGGTTGTGATGTAGAATGATTTTGTCATTTTCTTTTCCTTTCAGGGCTAATGGAACCCAATTTAGTAACACTCTATTATAACACTTTTAGGGGTTACTGAAAACCCAAAACCAGCTAGGATCTAAGGAAGACAAGCAAAAAAGCTGACCGAAGTCAGCTTTTTTTATGGATAACAAATTATGTTATCTTACTTACCAAGATAGTATTCTTTTACAACGTTCAATTTTTCGTCAAATTCGAATACCAATGGTGGGAAGTTAGGGATTTCCACATCCATGATTTCGTCATCTGACAATTGTTTGATGTGTTTAACAAGAGCACGGATTGAGTTACCGTGTGCTCCTACGAATACGTTTTTACCGTCTTTAAGAGCTGGAGCGATTTTATCTTCCCAGAATGGAAGGGCACGTTCCAAAGTAACTTTCAAGTTTTCAGCATCTGGAATCACTGAATCATCAAGTGAAGCGTAACGACGGTCAGTGTGTGCTGAGTGTTCATCATCACGGTCCATTGCAGGAGGCAATACATCGTAAGAACGACGCCAGATGTGAACTTGTTCATCACCAAATTGTTCAGCAGCTTCTGCTTTGTTTTTACCAGTCAAACCACCGTAGTGACGTTCGTTCAAGCGCCATGATTTTTCAACTGGAACCCACAATTGGTCAGAAGCTTCAAGAGCCAAGTTAGTAGTTTTGATCGCACGTTTCAATACTGAAGTGTAAGCTTGGTCAAATTCGATACCAGCTTCTTTGATCAATTTACCAGCGTCGATCGCTTGTTGTGTACCTTTTTCAGACAAATCAACATCAGCCCAACCAGTGAAAAGGTTAGCTTTGTTCCATTCAGACTCACCGTGGCGAGCAAAAACCAATTTTACCATTAGATGGATCTCCTTTTTATTCTCCGAGGTTCCCCCCGTTTATCTATTCTATTCTACTAGATTTTCAGTGAAAAATCTAGTGGCGACCATAGAAAAGTGCAATTTCTCACAAAAAAGAGCCTGACGGCTCTGGTTTGAAAATGAGGAATGTTTATTCTTACGTTGATACAGCTTATTCTTCTACTTGATTCTTTTCAGTCGAACAATTTCGTTGTTCAATCATTTTTCTGATATCTTTTAAATCACTATACATATGAACCATATAAATAAGCAGACAAAGATAAACACCAAACCCCAAATTATAATAAACTTTTTGAATCGTTAATGAAAATGCAGCATATATCAAAATCACACTACAAGATAAGTAAATCAAAAACGACTGCAGGCTAGCCAAAAATGGATACCCCTTTTTTTCAAAAGAATCATGAATAAAATAGGCTATAACAGGTAAAAGAATTAATAGTATGAGAGAAATAATAAAGTAAGAATTCACCACACCTTTAAATTCTTGCCCCCAAAATACTGAGTTGTTTTTCCGAAATAGAAAAACCTGTGAAGTATCAGAATACGAATAATAATGACCATTCAAAAATGGAAGCCCAACAATTGAAAAAATTAGAATAATATACAATACAAGCTCCCAGATTAAACTAAGATTACTTTCTTGTTTTGTTTCTGACATCTTTAACCCCTTTCCTTAATCACTCTGTCTTCAATATCGACCATATCAAAATCCGAATCTGTCATAGTCCCTAAGACATAAAGACCATTTGGTAAATTCGATTTTTTTACAATCGCTTGTAATTCATCCTTAAAACGGATATGATCCCTTTTCACACCTTTAGGTAATGTCACTTGAACATAGATGACATCATGATCTAAAGCTTCTTTTACCGGAAAACCATACCATCCTCCAAGAACAGTCCGTCCACTCTTCGCTGATTGTTTCTCGTAATCTTCAAGCCAATGTATCCCGCCAGTATAGTTAATATTACTTGAAATACCAAGTTTTAATTCAACCTTCGATCCTTTTAAGATAGAATTTTGATCTATTTTTTTCTTTAATTCCTGCTCCACCTTTTTTCTCTCAGGATTCAATTCTAGGGCTTTTTCAAGAATGGGTACATACGTGCTAGGAGGCTCACTATACATTCCTATTGAATCACCAAGCAATCCAAAACGTCTTTCTTTAGCTACAGGTGGATAATATGGCAAAATGACTTGTTCTAACATCATTTGTTTCTTCAATGGAATAGAGACGACTTTCCCATTAATCCTTTCAGAATAGGTATAATTAGCATTAATCACTAGTTTTGATTCACTTGTAAGCGAAAGGCCCGTGATCCGAACCTCTCCTGAATAATGATTATTCTTGTAGATTTCCTTGATATTTGATTCTAAATTTTTATAAAAACAAATAGTTAAAAGGATAAAAAAACCAACAATGACCAGTAAACTTTTTAGTTTTTCACTCTTTATCTTCATTTTTTATATCTTTCTATAAGTCCTTATCTCACAAACATTGTTACTCTATCCAACTATATGAGGGGCCATTTTCAAGAAAAAGAAAGACCATATAGCACCAATCATAAAAATGGTCACTGCTGCTAAGGCATAGACCTGCCACATCTTCCAAGAAAAATTCTCCAGCTTTTTCATCTCGTTCTCCTATTGTTTGATTTTAAAAGTATATTATATCATGATTTCTCCTATTTTTCCTTCACTATCCTAGTGTGGTTTTACTATACAAAAAAGAGCCTGACGGCTCTGCTTTCTCTCACATTAATTTTTCTGACAGTCGGGGCAAATGCCATAGACGGTCATCTGAGTCTTGGTGATCTGGTAACCACTTTGACTGGCTACTTCTTCGCGAAGATCTGGGACTTCAATGTCCACATCTGCGATACGACCACATTTTTCACATACCACATTCAAATGGTCATGCCCCATGAAATCAAAATAGGTCGTGGTATCATTGCGAACCTTGATCTCAGAGACAACCCCCTCATCAATTAAAACCTTGATATTGTTGTAGACAGTTGCTAGACTCATGCTTGGAAACTGAGGCAATAAATCACGATAGATCTTCTCAGCGCTTGGATGTTCATGACTCGCCACTAAATAGGAAAGAACTGCTCTACGGGTATCAGTAATCCGAATACCCTTGGCACGCAAATTTTGCAAGACTTCTTCCACGCGCTCTTCTTCATGACGATGCAATGCGTTCACTATGATTTCCCCTTTCCAATATGATTAAATCGATTCGTTACCTTTATTATAGCATGTTTCAAAATAAATCACTATTTAGAATGCTTTTAATTAAAAAAATGTCCAGTGGACATTTTTTTCACGAGCTTGAAAACGGAAAAGCGAGTTCATGTCCAGTGGACATTGATTCACGAGCCTGAAAATGGAAGAGCTAAACCCCTGGGAGACATTGAGACATTCACTAATGTCTCTATCCCCTCTCATCCGATCCAACTGGTCATCCAGCGAACGGTTCCTAGGATCATTTTGACCACGATAATCATAAAACAGAATTCCAGTGCGAACCACAGTCCTTTTAGAAGATACAAAATAGGTCGGATAAACAACAAGGCAAAGAGTCCTAAAATGAATCTCATGGTCTTTTCTCTCTCTTTCTTTTTTCCTATTATACCCTTATCCTATAGAGCTGTCCAACAAAAAAGCCACCCTAGAAATCTAGGATGGCTTTTCAAAATGAAATTATTTAACTGCTTCTTTAAGAGCTTTACCAGCTTTGAATGCTGGAACTTTAGAAGCTGCGATTTTGATTTCTTTACCAGTTTGTGGGTTGCGACCTTTACGAGCTGCACGTTCACGAACTTCGAAGTTACCGAAACCGATCAATTGAACTTTTTCACCTTTTGAAAGGTATTCTGAAACTGCTGCGAATACAGCGTCAACAGCTGCTGCTGAATCTTTTTTAGTCAATTCTGTAGCTTCTGCCACTTTTGCGATCAAATCTTGTTTGTTAGCCATTTAACAAATCCTCCAAATTTTTTTAGGCTTTACGCCTTAACAGTACTATAATATCTAAAAAAAGCCTTTAGGTCAAGTACTAAACCTGTTTTTTCAAACATTTATTCAGCTTATTCGTAGCGCACCAAAACTGCAAATGCATTCTCACCTGTATGGGTTTGAATAATCGATCCAGTTTCGAGAACTGGGATAGCATTTTCAACGAACGATTGCAACTGAGCCTTCATTTCATTGGCCCACTCTGGTGTCCCTGCGTAAGAAATCCCGATCTCAGCCACCTTACTATGGGAAAGTTTCTCTACCAATTCATCCAACCATTTCTTAAAGGTCTTGTTTCCACGTCCTTTGACGATTGGTTCCAACTGATGGTCCTTCATTTGCATCACCACACGGATGTTAAGAAGCGAGCTCAAAAGTCCGGTGACACGGCCAATCCGACCACCTTTAACTAGATTTTCCAAGGTAGATACGCCGATATACAACTCTGTCTTTTCTTTGACTTCTTCAATACGACCTAAAACGGTGTCTAGATCTGCTCCTTCTTTAGCCAACTTAGCTGCCTCAACCACTTGAAACTTCATGGCTTGGTCTGTAAAGCCACTATCAATCACAGTTACTTCTGCCCCTGATAAGGTTGCTCCTTGACGAGCCGCCTCTACGGTTCCTGACAAGGCATGAGACATATGAATTGAAACGATATGAGCTCCGTCTGCTGCTAACTTTTCATACACCTCCGCAAAGACTCCAACGGGTGGTTGGCTGGTCTTTGGAAGATTTTTGCTAGACTGCATTAAGCGCAAGAAGTCCCCTTCGCCCAACTCACTGTCGGAATAAAGGACTCCATCCACCATAACAGAAAGTGGCACAATGGTAATGCCATATTCTTCAACCACTTCAGGCTCAATTGTAATAGATGAGTCTGTAACTATTTTAATATTTGCCATATATTTCTATACTCTTCCTAAGAATGTTCTGCTTTCATTATATCAAAAAACACGGGGTTTTGCAGTGAAAGATATTCATTCCTGCTTCCTCAGTCGTCTGCAGCAGAAAAACCTGTATTATGAAGGACATGGTCATGGACAATGCCTTGATCATCCAAGAGCAATCCATGGAGGACTCCTCCAAAGACAGCGCCACCATCGACGCCCATTTTCTGATCTGAAATCCAAAGATTTTCGGTGCCAACTGGCTCATTGAGCAGTCCATAGACCGGTGTATGGCCAAAGACTATCCATTTGCCTGTATGATTCTCCGCTTCATGGAATGGTTTTCGGATCCAGACTTTTTGGTAATCACTGGTTTCCCGCCAATTTTCAAGGGTTAGATCCACACCAGCGTGGACAAAGTAATAGGTCTCTGTCTCGTAGTCAAAGGGTAAACTGCGGATGAAGGCCACCAAGTCAGGAACGACATTTTCTACTGCTTGAGCATCCGCAATGCCATCTACAGGAGCATCGAGCGGCCGGCCTAACAGAGAGTTGATAGTCGTATCGCCACCATTTCTTCGGTAGTGATCATAACGCTCTTCTGGATTGTCCAACCAGGCTAAAAACATGTACTCGTGATTCCCGGAAAGGCAAACAGCTCCGTGATGGTCTACGTAGTCCTTTACGATTTCAATTGATCGTTTGCTGTTTTCGCCTCGATCTATCAAATCCCCTAAAAAGACCAATTGGGCTTTTCCATCCCACTCTGTCATGAGCTCTTCTAGCATTTGTGCTTTTCCATGAATATCTCCGACTACAAAGTATGTTGACATTGTTTCAAACCTTCTTTCTCTTAACGCTTGAGAAGTTGCTCTGCTTGTTGACGGGCAGCTTCCGTTAGATCCTCTCCTGCCAGCATCTTGGCAATTTCTTCGATTCGTTCTTCTCTATTGAGCAAACGAACAGTAGATACAGTTGAGTGTTCATCACTGATTTTCTCAATATAGAATTGATAATCTGCTGCAGCAATGACTTGAGGCAGGTGAGAAATGGCAAGCACTTGGCCATTTTGACCAATCTTGTGAATTTTCGCTGCGATGGCTTGAGCCACGCGCCCAGAGACTCCTGTATCCACCTCGTCAAAGACAATACTGGTTTTTCCTTCTTTTCGAGAAAAAGCCGACTTAATGGCCAACATCAAGCGTGACAATTCTCCGCCGGATGCTACCTTGACAAGGGGTTTAAAATCCTCACCTGGGTTGGTCGAAATGTAAAATTCGACAGCTTCATTTCCCTCACGATTAAACTTAGCCTTGCTAAAACGCACTTGAAAACGCGCCTTGTCCATGTAGAGATCTGCCAATTCTTGCTGGATTTCATTTTCCAAATCTTGAGCTAGGTCATGCCGTTGATCACTCAAATCTTGAGCCAAGGTGACCAAACTCTTTTCTAGACGTTTGAGTTCTTTTTCCAAGTCCTCAGACGAGAGATCACTTCCGGTGAGAAGGCTATATTCTTTGGTGATTTGCGCCAGGTATTCCAATACGTCCTTGACTTGGCCACCATACTTGCGCGTGATGGAGTGGATCAAATCCAAACGAGATTCCACCTGCATGAGGCGATTGCCATCAAACTCCAGACCATCGACCACATCTTCTAAGCGCTTGGTAATATCCTCAAGGGCATAGAAGGTTTCAGATAACTGGCTTGATAGCTCTTTGTAGGTCGGATCATATTCTTCAATGCTTTCCAGATCATTCATGGCTGAGCGAACATTGGAGAGGCTCGAAAATTCTTCTGCATCCAGCATGGTATAGGCGTTGGTTAGGGTATCAGCAATCATCTTGTGATTGAGCAGGCGTTGGCGTTCTTGCTCCAGACGCAGGTCCTCATCCACTTCCAAGGCAGCTGCCTCAATCTCTGCAATTTGAAACTCCAACATCTCAATACGGGCCTTGTTTTCCTGCTGGTTGCGCTGAAGTTCCACTACTTGTTTGCGCAGACGTTTGTAATCTTCAAAGGTTTGACGATAAGCGTCTTTGGTTTGGAAAAAGGCTGCATCCCCAAATTCATCCAGCATAGCGATATGCAATTGAGGCCGCATGAGTTCTTCCTGATCATGCTGGCCATGGATGTCCACCAAATGTTGCCCGACCGCCTTTAAGACAGACAAATTCACCATCTGACCATTGATCCGGCTGACACTTCGTCCATTTTGCAGAATCTCTCGGCGAATGATCAATTCATCGGTCCACTCTAGTCCTTGCTCTTCAAAGAGAGCCGTCAAGTGGCGATTGCTCTCAACGGTGAAGAGCCCTTCGATTTCCGCTTTTGGGGCTCCGTGTCGGATGACATCCGTCGTTGCGCGGCTTCCCAGCATCATGTTCATGGCATCGATAATGATGGATTTCCCTGCACCTGTTTCCCCTGTCAGTACCGTCATTCCCTTTTCAAAATTTAAGGAAATCTCTTCGATAATAGCAAAGTTCTTAATCGAAATTTCTAATAGCATAGGCTCTTACCACCCAAAGATTGATTTGAGGATATTCTCTGCTTCTGGTGCGGAATAAGCAATCAGTAAAATCGTATCATCATCTGCGACAATACTAAAGATATGCTCCTTATAAATCTCCCGCAAGCGACGTTTAACTAAAGGAGCTGTCCCTGGAACCATGGTGAAATTGACATATTCTCCCATGCGACGATGAGACAAGATATTGCTTTCAATCATCCCAATCCCTTGGTGGTGCTTACGTGGCAATTCATAGACATAGGTCATGTCTTTCAGAGGGCGTTTTACGATGCCCAATTCTTTGATATCCCGTGATACTGTCGCTTGGGTTGCTGAGATGCCTTCTTCTTTCAAATGTTCGACGATCTCTTCTTGCGTCCCCACTTCATGATCGCGAATGAAGCGGCGAATTTTTTCTAATCTGATATTCTTACTCTTCATGTTTAAATTCCTTGTGTGCCAGCTCCACAACAGCCTCCAGCTGCTCTGTAGTTGGCTTTGTTTTCTCTTCTTTTTTTTCTAGATACATCAAAAATTCGATGTTGCCATGGCCTCCTTGGATAGGGGAATAATCCACTCCCATTACCGCAAAGCCATGTGTCCCTGCAAAAGCAGCGACCTTTTCAAGAACGGCTAAATGAATCTTAGGATCCTTAATAATCCCATTTTTCCCGATCTGTTCGCGTCCTGCCTCAAACTGAGGTTTGACCAAGGCCACGACTTGTCCATTTTCTGCCAAAATCCGGTGAAGGGCTGGCAGAATCAAGTCCAAGGAAATAAAGCTGACATCGATACTCGCAAAGCTCGGTGTCGCTTCAAAATCATCTGGCTCGGCATAGCGGAAATTGAACTGTTCCATCGAGACCACTCGAGGATCATTGCGCAATTTCCAGGCCAACTGATTGGTCCCGACATCCACCGAAAAGACCTGGCTGGCTCCGTTTTGCAGCATGACATCTGTAAAGCCACCTGTAGAAGCTCCGATATCAATGGCAATTTTACCCTCTACAGATAAACCAAATTGGTTCAGTGCTTTTTCTAATTTAAGACCGCCCCGGCTGACATATTTGAGCTTTTCACCCTTTAATTTCAACTCGGTTGCTTCATCAATTTTTTCACCCGGTTTATCGAAGCGCTCACCATTGATAACGGCAACGACAAGACCGGCCATCACCCCTCTTTTGGCTTGTTCGCGGGTATCAAATAGGCCTTGTTTATAGGCTAATACATCCACTCTTTCCTTAGCCATCTATTCGTAATCCTTCTATTAATTTCTTGATCGCTTGCGGATCAAACTCGCAAGTAGCTGTAATCTGATCCAACAAGTCCTCGCAAGCATCTAATTCTCTTGTCAGCAAAGCTTTTGATTCTTCCAATCCCAACAGGGCTGGATAGGTCGATTTTTCAGCCACTAAGTCCTTTTGAGGGGTCTTCCCCAAAGCTTCAAAATCAGCGATCAAATCCAAAATATCATCCCTCACTTGAAAAGCCAGGCCTAATTTTTTCCCGATTTTTTTTAAAAGCTGAGCAATGTCTGCTTGCAACTCTAAAATCAAACCAGCTGTGATGAAAGGATAGGCAAGGAGGCGTCCTGTCTTATTGGCATGGATAGTCTGCAACTCTGCTAATGTGAGCTGTTTGTGCTCCCCTTCCATATCCAGGACTTGGCCAGCTACCATTCCACGACTACCGGAAGCATCTGACAATTCAAGGATCAAAGAGACCTTGACCGCATCAGGAAGGGCACTGGCAGCAATCATCCCAAAGGGATCAAGAAAAAGCGCATCCCCTGCTAAAATCGCCAGGTCTTCTCCGTATTTCTTATGATTGGTCAATTGCCCCCGACGGTAATCATCATTGTCCATGGCTGGCAAATCATCGTGAATAAGGCTTCCTGTGTGGATCATCTCTAAAGCCCCTGCCACTTGAAAGTGAGCCTCCGTCAATTCCTGTCCAAAGGCCTCTAACAATTCTAGAAGAAGCAAGGGGCGCAGGCGTTTTCCTCCTGCCTGGATCGAATAAAGGACCGACTCCACTAAATGGGGGGCAACAGATTTTTCCTCATAAAAAGAGCGAACTGCTTGCTCTACTCTATTTCGTTTTTCTTCTTGTCTCATGCTAGATCCGCTTCAGTACCATCTGCTTGCATGACCTTGACCAGGGTTTTCTCTGCTTGATCCAAGGTATCTTGCAATTCTTTCGACAACTTCATTCCTTTTTGGAATTCTGTAATGGCTTCTTCTAAAGCCACATCACCACTCTCCAATTTTTGGACGATGGCTTCCAAATCTGCTAAATTTTCTTCAAATTTCTTTTCTTTCGACATGTTTTACCTCTACTTCTAACTGGCCATCTCTCATGATGAGTGACAGCGGGTCCCCTTCTGTTACTTTCGCAACGGAATCTAGGACCTGATCTCCTTCCTTGACCATGGCATAGCCACGCGCAATAATCCGACTGGTATCGAGCATCAAGAGGGCTTCTGATAAGCCTTTCACCTTGATCTTTTGCTCTTTTAGGACTTGTTCCATTCGGTTGGTTAAGATTCTCTTATCTTGGAGCAGGCGGTCCTGGTAGCGCTCGATGCGATGCAAAGGAGACATGGCTTCTAAGCGATGACGCAGACCTTGCAGCTGATTCGCCCCTTGTCCATAAGCATCACGCATTCCTTGTTTCAAACGCAATTGCAACTGGTCAATCTTTTGTAGGTAGCCATCATAGAGTCTTTCAGGCTGTCTAAAAATAACCGATTGACTTAATTTGGCCAAACGTTCACGATTATAGGCCAAGCGATTGGACATGGCTGTTGCCATGCGATTTTCCTGCTTTTGTAAATGGGACAAGAGATCCAATTTGGTCACTGGAGTAGCTAATTCAGCAGCTGCTGTTGGAGTAGCTGCTCGTCGGTCTGCTACGAAATCGGCTAGAGTCGTGTCTGTCTCATGCCCAACACTGGAGATAATCGGAATCCGCGATTCAAAAATGGCTCGCACCACTGCTTCTTCATTAAAGGCCCAAAGATCTTCAATCGAACCACCCCCACGACCGATAATCAAGACATCCAAATCATCCCGTTGGTTAGCCCTTTGAATATTAGCAACCACCTCGCTAGATGCTCCTTCACCTTGAACCTTGGTCGGGTAGAGCACAATCTCTACACCAGGGAAGCGTCGGCTCACCGTTGTGATAATATCGCGAATCACGGCCCCACTTTGACTGGTGATGACCCCGATCTTTCTTGAAAATTGTGGCAGAGCTTGCTTCCATCGATCCTGAAAGAGCCCTTCTTCGGTCAACTTTTTCTTGAGTTGCTCAAATTGGATGGCCAAGGCCCCTACCCCATCTGGCTCAGCCTTTTCAATGACAATGGAATAACTCCCACTTGGCTCATAGAGCTGAATGCGACCAATGACGTTGATCTTCATGCCTTCTTCTAGCTCAAAACCAAAGCTTCGATAAACCCCAGCCCAGACCGTTGCCTGAATGACCGCTTTTTCATCTTTTAATGAAAAATACTGGTGGTTGGGACGTTTTCGGAAATTGGAGACCTGCCCTGTCAGATAAACCCTTTCCAAATAGGGATCCTTATCAAATTTTAATTTCAAATATTTGGTCAAACTTGATACGGATAAATAGTTGGACATAGGAACTCCTTTCTGCAGAATATGATCAAGTTTAATTATACCAAAAAACACCAAAAAAGGCTGGCAGACAAAGCGAAATCATGAATTTCCTTTCTCTACAAGCCTCATTTTATTCAAGTTACCCTCTACTTGTCTGTTTAACACCAGCTTCTTTATTTTTCACACTTCTCTAACCGTTCAATAAAGGAGCTAAGAAGCGCTTGGGGTTCCCCTTCATTTGGATAGGCATAACTAATATAGAAGACTGTTTTTTCCTCTTCAACCAGCGGAATTTTGACAAGATTTGGATATTCTGGGAAGAGAGTCAGATCGGTCATGAGACCAATTCCCAAATTTTCTTCGATGAACACAAATCCTATTTAGGATACAACAAAAAGACAAGTCATAGGACTTGTCTTTTATTCTTTAGGAGGCTATTGATTTTCTATTTTTGATAGGTTTTCACGACCCAATCAACCCCTTCATCTGCCGTGAGAGTATAGACGGGATTCTCAGTCGTTTCATAAAAAGTCATCGAGAGAGTTTTGCCATCCACGAATACTTCGATGGAGTTGGTATCGCGAATGATCGAAAAATGATGATCCTTTTCAGTATCCAACTGAATCCATCTCGATTGAAATGCTGGATTTTCTTTTCCAGAAATGGGGTGCCCAAATTGGTCTCGACTTAAGCTAAAGCGTTTTTGAGAGGCGTCGTAAATCAATTGCAAGACACTATCAGGATCAGTTTCATCACCATAACCTAAGATAAAGGAGCAACCCCGTTTGGTATCTAGCTCAAACAAGGTTTGTTTCCCTCTAGCTGGAATCGTGATCTGATTGCCCTTAACAATGGTTTCTGAGGCATGCTCTACAAGAAAGTGTTCGTTCACTGACTCAGGTAACTCCTGAACCAATCGTCCGTCTTTCAAGGACAATTTTCTTGGAAGAGTCATACTACCTGCCCACCCATGAGCTAAATCATGACTGGGGATAGACCGGTGCCACATTTGCATCCAGGCAACCATGAATCGTTCGCCATTTGGTCCTTGACAAGTTTGAGGGGCATAGAAATCCAAACCACCATCCATTTCATCATAGGAATCGACACGAAAGTGCCCCGTTTCCCAATTCATGTCACCGATAAAGGCAACCGTCGAATTTAAATTCCAGTATTTTTCTTGCTGCCTTTCCATTTCAATGGGAGACAGGATCAAGACCCATTTGCCATCTAAAGGGAAGAAATCAGGACACTCCCACATAATCCCTTGCCCTTTTTCACCTTCTAGAAGGACTGATGTAAAGTCCCAATCTACTAGATTACTTGATACAAATAGGAGAATTTGACCTCTGTCATCTGGTGTCTTAGAAGCAACGACAGCATAATATCTTCCTTGATATTCAAATACTTTAGGATCACGAAAATCTGCAATATCTGCGATCCCCTCAATATGTTGAGCATGGATCACTGGATTAGTAGGCAACTTTTCAAAGGTAATGCCATCTGTTGACACCGCAAGACACTGAGTCTCTTCCCGCTTTTCCTCATCGTCTACATGACCAGTATAAAGCAAATAGAGCTTGTCATCTTTCACAATAGCACTACCCGAGAAACAACCATCCTTATCATAGCTTTCACTTGGCGCTAATGCTACTGGCAGTTCTTCCCAATGGAGAAGATCTTTTGATTTGGCATGCCCCCAATGCATGGGACCCCAAACACTATCATAGGGATAGAATTGGTAAAACAAATGGTATTCCCCACGAAAATAAACAAAGCCATTTGGATCGTTCATCCAGCCGATTGGAGGTAGCAAATGAAATGCTCCTCTATATTGCTGGTTCACCCTCTCCCTGTTTTCATTGATATACTGATTTGCTTTCCGAATGCTTTCCTTCATACTGATCACCTACTTAATACCTGTACCAGATCCACCTAGACCTTGAATAATATATTTTTGTGCTACGATATATACTAGAATAAGTGGAATTGTAGAAATTGTCAAAACAGCCATTACTTGATTGATATAAACTGGTTGAGTTGTATTAATGGTTGTAATTGCCACCTGCATTGAAAATTTTGACGAATCGGTTAAAACCATCAACGGCCAGATATAATCATTCCAACTAGAAATAAAGGAAAGAACACCTACTGTTGCAACCGCTGGTTTCGACATCGGCAACATAATCTTGAAAAAGATCCGTAAGATACTTGCACCATCTATTTTTGCAGATTCGATAATTTCTTCTGGAATGGCAATAAAGAAGTTTCGGAAAAGATAAATATTAAAGACACTAGCTAATCCAGGGATAATAACCGCTAAACGATTATTAACTAAGCCAAGTGAATTAATAATTGTAAATTGTGGAATCAACACTGTTTCCATCGGAATGATTAACAAGGCCAATAAAAAGCCAAACAGAATTTTTTTACCTGTAAAATTAATTTTTGCAAATGCAAATCCCGCTAAGGCGTTTACTATAATAGACCCAAGTGCAAATGTTCCTGCATAAAAAATACTGTTCCCTAGATATGTTAGAATACTAAAACGGGCAAGAACCTCTTGGTAGGGTTTAAACCAATCAGCTGGATTAAAACTAGGTAAGAATGCTTTCCAACTTGTTAAATTCTTATACACATCTGCTTCTGGCTTCATTGCTGAAACCACCATCCAGATCATAGGAAATAGAAAGAGGCCTGCTAATAGAATTAATAAAACATATTCTAAAATAATAGTCGGTTTTAAACGTTTCATCCTAATCATCCTCCTTCAAAACTCGCCGTTGTACAAGACTAATCATACCAATCAATGTTGTAAATACTAAGGCAATCGAACTTGAGTAACCAACAAGACGGTCAGTGAAACCTTGTTGATAAATGTAATATACCATAGTGATTGTTGAGTTCAATGGACCACCTTGAGTCATGACCATTGGTTGCACAATCAATTTAAATGCTGAAATCAATGTTGTCAAGAGTACAAACAAGGCAGTTGGTTTCAATAAAGGCATCGTGATATATCTAAATTGAGCCCATTTTGAAAATCCATCCAACTCTGCCGCCTCATAAATATCTTGTGGAATATTTTGCATTCCTCCAAGGAATAACAACATTTGATAACCTGCACCCTGCCATGCAGAAACAAATACAATGGCATACATGGCTTGTTTTGGACTTGTCAAGAATGGTTGTGAAGAAATACCAATTTTATTCAGTAGAGCATTGAGCAAACCATTATTTGGATTTAACAAGTATAACCAGAGGATAGAGATAACGACAAGAGACATCACAACAGGAGCAAAAAATGCTACCTTAAAGAACATATTTCCTTTACGTTTCTTATTAACAATTAAGGCCATCCCGAGAGCCGCACCAAGTTGCACTGGAATAATCCAAACTACAAATTTCAAGGTATTCAAGAAGCTTTTTATAAAGATTGGATCTTGTGCTAAGCGCATAAAATTTTGTAGTCCTACAAATTTTCTATCCTCAGGCGTTAATAGGTAATAATCTGTAAAGGCATAATAGATCACCATACCAACAGGTATCACTAAAAAGATGAAAAGTAATATTAAAGCTGGAGCTAAAAAGCTATAGCCCATAATATTTTCTTTAAGGCGTTCTTTCTTTTTTGTTTCGACTTTATTTTTTTCGCTCATTGTTCGTCTCCTAAGATGAAACTATTAAATAAAATAAGGTGGAAGGTACATTCCATAACTTACCTTCCACCTTTTTGAATGTCAACTATTTATTTAAAGATTGGTCGATTGCTGTTTGCATTTCTTTCGCACGAGCATCTAATACTTTTTGTACATCTGGATTATCTTTATAATAGCTGATATCTTGCATTGCTTGTTGGAAAGCGCGTGAAACTTGTGGATAAGCTACTACAACAGGACGAGGATGGGCTGATACAGCATTTTGTTCCATCAAGAAGCGCAATGGTTCAGATACTTTATCCTTAATATTTTTAATTGTTGATTTTCTGATTGGAAGAACACTGTTCCCCAAGCTTATAATTTCACTAGATTCTGTATTTGTTGCAAACTTAACAAATTCAGCAGCAGCTTCTTTTTTATCAGATTTTGTTGTAACAGCTAATTGCCAACTACCTGAAGGTGAGACCAATTTCTTCGTTTTATCTGAAACTGGATAAGGAAGAATACCAAAATCAATATCTTTGTAATTTGTTTGTAGATCCCCAATCGTCCAAGACCCGCTTAGAACCATCGGATACTCACCTGTTTCAAATCCTTTTTCAACAGGACTAACTGTAGTGTAATCCTCTTTTACTAGATTTTGAATAAATTGAACAGCTTCAACACTTTCCTTACTATTGAAGTAACCTTCAGCTTTTGTTCCTTTAGAATTTACAACAGAACCACCATTTGACCAAATAAGGGGCATATAAGCATATGGTAACATCTCATCATTTGAATTCAAACGGAAATCGATTGCTGGTTTATTAAAATGATCTTTTAATTTCTTAGCAATAGCATTAAACTCAGACCATGTCCATGGTTTTTCAAGGGTTGGCAAACTCGCTTCATCAATCCCAGCTTCCTTAAACATCTTCTTGTTATAGTATACACCTACATTTGATTCAGAAAAACCAAACGCATAGAATTTACCATCATAAGTTCCCTGTTGTTTAATACTGTCCAGTACATCATCCATGTCATTGTCCTTTAGATAATCATCCAAGGGAGCAATCACTTTTGATTTTGCATAGGCAGCAGTATTTGGTCCATCTAGCGTAATAACATCTGGTAAACTATTTGTCGTAATAGCAGCGTTGACCTTATCTTCATATCCTCCACCGCTACCACTACGTGGAATATATTCTGTCACAACCTTGTATTTGGTTTTCTTTGACTTGTTGAAATTATCAACAACTTGTTGCCAAGCTTTTCCCTCAGCTGTTTCATCTGAGAATTGAACCCAGACTTTTATTTCGTCCGAAGAACTTGCAGTTTTGGATTTTGATCCCCCACCACATCCTGCAAGCAATCCTAATGATAGTGCTGCAACTACAGATAACTTAATACCTTTACGCATAGCGTCCTCCTTTTTGAAACGTTTCATTTTTTATTGATTTTTTAACTCAAACTAAGATAGCTGAGTTTTTTTG
Organism: Streptococcus taoyuanensis; assembly: GCF_029589235.1. NCBI lineage: Bacteria > Bacillati > Bacillota > Bacilli > Lactobacillales > Streptococcaceae > Streptococcus > Streptococcus taoyuanensis. The sequence goes on along the minus strand of NZ_JARQVW010000002.1, from coordinate 38,004 downwards.
AAACGTTTCATTTTATGACTAAATTATAACAGCGCTTTCATAATTTGTCAAGCACTTTTTATAATTTTTTTGTTGTGTTTCCTTCAAAAAAATGTACCGGTAAACTAATGACATTCTGGTCTATTTTTTCTTCACGAATTAATTTAAGCAATAGTTCAACTGCTGCTTGAGCCATCTGAGCTATTTGTTGAACAATTGTAGAAAGTAAGTAAGGTTGATCAAAAGCTGGTCTTAATCCATCAAAACCAATAATCTGATAATCTTCTATAGGAATTTTTCCCATCTCCCCTAAAACTTTTATCACACGAAGGGCCATAAAATCATTTACTGTGAAAATCCCATCAATCTGAGGATGCTTTTCAAAAAAGGTTCTTATTTGCTCTTCTACTTGATTCAGTGGTTCCGGCATTTCAAGACAATAAAGGTTCGTATTTTTCTGTTTAGCCTCCGCTTTGAAACCTCTCCCCCGTTCCGTTGTTTCATTCAAATGTTTGTTCACACCACTAATGTAAGCTAGATTTTGACAATCGCGTTTGACTAATTCGCGACAAGCTAGTTGACCACCATGAAAATTTTCAGAAGTTACGTAATAGACATTTTCAGAAAAATGACGGTCAATACTGACAAAAGGTAAATTTGATGAGACATACTTATCAATATCTGAATAGGTGATCCCTATAATCCCATCTACTTTATTTTTCTCAAGTAATTTTATGTATTCTATCTCATTTTTAGAATCTTTATCCGCATTACAAATTAATAATTTATATTGATTTTTTAATAGTGCTTTTTCAACATGATAAGCAAATTCAGAAAAGAAAGGATGCCATATAGTTGGAATGAGTAAAGCAATAATATTACTACGATTCGTTTTTAATCCTCTCGCATATTCATCTGGGACATAAGAAAGTTTTTCAATTGCTTGTTGAACTTTTTTTAAGGTCACCTCTTTAATGCCTTTTTCATTATTGATGACACGAGAGACTGTCCCAACACTAACTCCAGCTTCTGCTGCAACATCTTTCATGGTAATCGATTTTTTTTGCTCATTCATTTTTTCACCTCCTTTTCTTAAATACTATCATGAAAACGTTTCATTTTCAACATTTTCGTTTAAATTGTCACTCCACTTCTTCATCCATTTGGGAATTTCTTTGCTAATGCTTGTCGGTAAAACAACATAAGCCTCCTTGCTCAAGTCTTCAGCAATAGCTGAATGAAGGTAGGTCGCGACTGCCACGCGCTCATAGAGACTGACCTGTGGAAATTGACCCGCAAATCCTGCGATCATCCCTGCCAAGGTATCCCCCATGCCACCTGTGGCTTGATAGGGACCACCAACATCTAGCTGATAGCCCTCATCTTGCCCACTTGTCCAAATGCGGGTGTGGGGTCCTTTTTCTACAATGACAGTCCCTTTAGGAAAGTTCTGTACTGCTCTTCGACTCTTGCCTTCTGTCTGGCTTGCTAGATCAAGCCCTGACAGTTTTTCCCATTCTTTTTGGTGAGGGGTAAAGACCAACTGAGCCTCTGGCAGGTCAAACTGAGAGGCCGCAAAAAGACTAATAGCTCCTCCATCTAATATCAAGACCTGCTGGCTAGAGACTTGCTCAAAAATCATCTGCAAGATTGCTTGGCTTTCTCTTGCTTCCTTTAAGCCTGGACCGACAAGAATCACGCTGGCTTTTTGGAGTTGCTCCCGAAGAAGTTCGTGATCCGCCAGATCAAAGCCCATAGCTTCAGGAAGATGGCTATGAAGGGCTGTCAGATTGTCAGGATCTGTTGCGACAGTAACCAGCCCCGCACCACTATGAACCGCAGCAAGCGCCGCCATAATAATAGCTCCCCCATAGGGGTAAGTCCCCCCAATCAAGAGCAGGCGACCAAAATCGCCCTTATAAGAATTCGCATCTCGCTTCACAATGACTCGCTGGATCTCTTCTTTCTGAACTGTTCTCATACCTTCCTCATTTCTAGCGAAAAAGGAGAAGCCACGACTCCCCCTCCATCTTTTATTTTCCTCTGAATTCTGCAAAGACTTGCAAGATCTTAGCAGCCACAGCTTGTGGTTGATTTTGTTTGGCTACCAATTGATCATCCGCATAAGGCTGAAGGGCTGGAAAATCACCAATTTGAACTGCATAAAGAGCTTTTTCAAAGAGCTCGATATCATTTTGATCATTGCCAAAAGCCACGAAATTCTCTCCACAGAGTTCTTCTACCGTTGTGGCTTTATGCGTGTCTGCTGGATTGAGATAGATGCATTTTTCATGCGCATGATAGCGGATATGGGCCTTTTCTGTCTTTTCGATCCGCTCGATGATCTCATCCACGAGCTCCTCATGACCACCCATATAGATCACGACCTTAATCGGATCTGTCAGCTCCTCTAACGAGCGATACTGGGCTTTCTTGAGGGGATCCACATTAGCAACAAAAGGAATCTTTTCCAAAATCTGTCCGCTATAATCAAAGGTATCATCCACAAAAAATGGTAGATTGTAATGGCGACAAAAGCCAAGGACTTCCCGATACACATCCTTGTCCAATTGTTCCTCATATACTAATTGCCCCTGGCGATAGGCCAATCCACCATTTAAACCAATCACGAGTTGCTGACTCAATGAGTCCCCTAAAAGGCCCAAGCAGTCCCGGTAAGAACGTGCAGAAGCAAAGGCAACTTCATGGCCAAATTCTTCTGCTCTCAATAAGACCTGTTTGATTTCATCATCGATTGTGACACCATCGAATGACAGGGTTCCATCTAAATCAAATACAAACTTCATCTTGTTCACACTTTCATTTTTTTAAGGCACGAACAGCTGCTTCGTAGGTCTGCTCCATCAGCATGGTGACGGTCATAGGCCCAACCCCTCCTGGTACCGGGGTAATATGACTGGCCAAAGGGGCAACGGAGTCAAAATCGACATCCCCACACAATTTGCCATTCTCATCGCGATTCATTCCGACGTCAATAACAACGGCGCCTTCTTTCACGAAGTCTGCTGTTACAAATTTCGCACGACCGATCGCAACAACCAAGATATCTGCTCTTCTAGCAATTTTAGGCAGATGATGGGTCCGGGAATGGGTCAAGGTTACCGTCGCATTTTTGGCGAGGAGCAACTGTGCCATTGGTTTTCCAACGATATTGGAACGACCAATCACGACTGCTCGCTTCCCTTCTAGATCAATCCCGTACTCTTTGAACATCTCCATGATCCCAGCGGGAGTTGAAGGCACCATGAGAGGATTCCCAGCCCACAAGCGTCCCATATTCAATGGATGAAAGCCATCCACATCTTTTGTCGGATCAATGGCTAAAAGGACTGCATCCGCATCGATATGCTTAGGCAGTGGCAACTGCACCAAAATCCCATGCCAAAGGGGATCTTGATTGTAGTGTTCGATCACTTCTAATAATTCAGCTTGGCTGATGCTTTCAGGAAGTCGTCTCACTTCACTCCGAAAGCCTGCCGCAATAGCAGAACGCTCTTTATTTCTTACATAGATTTTGCTAGCTGGATTATCTCCTACCACGATGACAACGAGGCCAGGCACAACTCCTGTCTCTTTTTTTAATCGTGCTGTTTTCTCCGCAATCTCACCCTGTAATTTTGTAGCGAGCGCCTTCCCATCAATGATTGTCGTCATATCAATTCTCTTTCTAGTCAAGTAATGAAAATAGTCCTCTCTATTATAGCAGATTTCAACTCTCAAACCTAACTGTTCCTATTTAGAATTTCTTATAGACGAAAACTATAGCCAGATGGACAAAAAATGAGCTTGAGACCACCCCAAACTCATCCACACAGCTGCTTAGTAAAGCAATTCATAAATTTCCATTGCAATTAAATCAATGCTATCAAATGTATAGGTTTCACGCGCTTCAACATCACGAAGTGTAAAGGTTGAACCCTCTTCTTCATTGTGGTTGTAGGCTACTTCAGCGACAACAACACCGTCACGTTCAAAATTACGTTTCAAGTTTCCACCGTCTTTTGTCATCGTCTCCAAACGGTTGATAATCCGTACTAAATGTGATTCCATTTTATTTCTCCTCTTTACTTTCTACTCTCCTATTTTATCATAAAAGAGAAAGCTCTTCCAATAAAAATTCACATTTTTCCATTGATTTGCTCTCTCCTTCACTCCTTAGCGACATTCCGTAGCAAATTCTTGCAAACTTCTAGAATACTGATATAATGAAAATATAAATCTTTGACTATTTTTGACCTTTTGAAAATAGGCTCGTCTCTTGATGGAAAACCATCAAAAACCTACTGTGAGGTATGTATATGCTTTGTCAAAATTGTAAAATAAATGAATCAACCATCCATTTATATACAAATGTAAATGGACGTCAGCAACAAGTAGACCTCTGTCAAAATTGCTATAAAATTATGAAAACAGACCCAAATAACAGCTTCTTGAAAGGCATGACCCAACGGAGCCAACTGACTGGAGATCCTTTTGAAGATTTCTTCAATAACCTTGGAAACTTCCAAAGTCCGCAAGAACCTCAAACCCCTCCAACTCAATCCGGAGGCAGTTATGGAGGTGGCGGCTACGGCCAAAACAATAACCGTGGTGGTGGTCAAGACCCTCGTCAAGCACGTCCTCAAAAGCCAAAAGGTCTTTTAGAAGAGTTCGGCATCAATGTCACAGAGATTGCCCGCAAAGGGGATATTGACCCTGTCATTGGCCGTGATGAGGAGATTATCCGTGTCATCGAAATTCTCAACCGTCGAACCAAGAACAATCCGGTTCTGATTGGGGAACCTGGTGTCGGAAAGACTGCCGTTGTGGAAGGCCTGGCTCAAAAAATCGTTGATGGCGACGTTCCCCATAAATTGCAAGGAAAAGAAGTCATCCGCCTAGACGTCGTGAGCCTAGTTCAAGGCACAGGCATCCGTGGTCAATTCGAAGAACGCATGCAAAAATTAATGGATGAAATTCGTCAACGCGAAGATGTTATTCTGTTCATCGACGAAATCCATGAAATTGTTGGCGCAGGATCAGCTGGTGAAGGCAATATGGACGCTGGAAATATCCTCAAACCAGCCTTGGCGCGCGGAGAACTCCAATTAGTTGGGGCTACTACCCTTAATGAATACCGTATCATTGAAAAAGATGCGGCCTTGGAACGTCGGATGCAGCCCGTTAAGGTCGATGAACCAACGGTTGAAGAAACCATCACCATCCTCAAGGGCATCCAGAAAAAATACGAAGACTACCACCACGTCCACTATACAGACGGGGCCATCGAAGCGGCAGCTATTCTTTCAAACCGTTACATCCAAGATCGCTTCCTGCCAGACAAGGCCATTGATCTGTTAGATGAAGCGGGGTCTAAGATGAACCTGACCCTAAACTTTGTGGATCCAAAAGTGATCGACCAGCGCTTGATTGAAGCGGAAAACCTCAAAGCTCAAGCGACACGCGAAGAAGACTTTGAAAAAGCAGCCTACTTCCGCGACCAAATCGCGAAATACAAGGAAATGCAAGGTCAACATGTCACTGATCAGGAAACCCCTGTCATCAGTGAAAAAACGATTGAACACATCGTTGAACAAAAGACCAATATTCCTGTTGGCGATTTGAAAGAAAAAGAACAGTCTCAATTGATCAATCTGGCTTCTGATTTGAAAGCCCATGTGATCGGTCAAGATGATGCTGTAGATAAAATTGCGAAAGCCATTCGACGCAATCGTGTCGGCCTAGGATCTCCTAACCGTCCGATCGGAAGCTTCCTCTTTGTCGGACCAACCGGTGTAGGGAAGACCGAGTTGTCTAAACAATTGGCGATCGAGCTCTTTGGCTCTGCAGACAATATGATCCGCTTTGATATGAGCGAATACATGGAAAAACATAGCGTAGCGAAACTAGTCGGAGCTCCTCCGGGCTATGTTGGCTACGATGAAGCTGGACAACTAACGGAAAAGGTCCGTCGCAATCCATACTCCCTCGTGTTGTTGGATGAAGTGGAAAAAGCCCATCCAGATGTCATGCACATGTTCTTGCAAGTTTTAGATGATGGCCGTTTGACAGATGGTCAAGGCCGTACCGTCAGCTTTAAAGATACCATTATCATCATGACCTCTAATGCTGGAACCGGCAAGGCTGAGGCCAATGTTGGTTTTGGAGCTGCTCGCGAGGGTCGCACCAACTCCGTACTTGGAGAACTCGGTAACTTCTTTAGCCCTGAATTCATGAACCGTTTTGATGGCATCATTGAATTTCAACCTCTATCAAAAGAAAACCTTCTTCAAATCGTTACCCTCATGCTTGATGAAGTCAATCAACGTCTCGCACAAAATGAGATTCATCTGGATGTGACAGAGAAGGTCAAAGAAAAATTGGTCGATCTGGGATACGATCCAAAAATGGGGGCCCGCCCACTTCGTCGTACCATCCAAGACCATATCGAAGATGCTATTACCGATTATTACCTGGAACATCCAAGTGAGAAACAACTCAAAGCAGTCATGACCAGCAATGGGAAGATCTCTATCAAGGCTGCTCACAAGCCAGTAGAACAGGCTTCAGAATCATTATAAGTAAATGTACATTCAGAGAGTGGGACAAAAATCGGTAATTCGTTAGAATTCGATTTCGTCGTCCCACCTCCGCACAGTTGAGTAGGGCTGTAAAAGCTGATGAAATCAGCGTAGTAGAGCCCACTCAACCACTGCGTCTTGCTCGACAATCCAAAAATAATTGAGAGGCTAGGACTTTTGTCCCAGTCTCTTTCTTTTTTTCCTCCAGATTTTTGCTAAAAAATATGTTATAATAATGAAAAAATAAGAAAAGAGAAAACCATGACCATTCCTAGTTTTGGTGATAAGAAACAAGACGTGACCTACGTCAATCGCTATGGTGTCTACGCTGTTATTCCCAATAAGGACCAGGATCAGATCATCCTCGTTCAAGCTCCTAATGGAGCCTGGTTCTTGCCCGGCGGGGAAATCGAGGCAGGTGAAGATCACTTGCAAGCTCTGAAACGGGAACTGATCGAAGAATTAGGTTTTACCGCTGTTTTAGGACAATACTATGGCCAAGCAGATGAGTATTTCTATTCCAGTCATCGCGACACCTACTACTACAATCCTGCCTATATTTATGAAGTAGTGGATTATACAGAGGCTCAAAAACCACTGGAAGATTTTAACAATCTTGCTTGGTTTCCTGTAGATGAAGCCATTGAAAAACTCAAACGTGGCAGTCACAAATGGGGCATTGAACAGTGGAAAAATACCCACAAAAAATAAAGGGATTCTTTCACAAAAAATAAAAAAGTGCTATAATAAATGAAGATAGAGGTTAGGAGGAACTCATATGAAGCTCATTAATACCACAAATAGTCATGCTGCACTGGTCAAAAGCCAACTTGCCAGCACTGACGCCTTGCTTGTCGAGGTTTATTCCGCGGGCAATACTGATGTCGTTTTTACACAGGCCCCAACCCACTATGAATTATTGATCAGTAACAAACACCGAGCTATTCGTGAAACTGAAGTAGAAAAAATTCGTGAGTTCTTTTTAAAACGTAAGATTGATCTTCAAATCATTGACCAATCCGCTATTAAAACCCTCTACTCCGATAAACTAATTGAAATTTCCTTTCCAATTACAAAGTAAGGCCAATTTGCCTTACTTTTTTTATTTCCTTAATGCATGAATTTATAGACCATTCTAGCTATTAAAAAAGAAGTTCCTTTATGGAACTTCTTTTAATGGCTTTTATTTAGCTTCAAATCCTACTGCGACTGCGTCCGCAAAGTTCTCTTCAACGATGCTTGCACAGTGATCACAGATGGTTGCGTGGTAGTGGCGTTCAGTCGTTGTTGGATCGATGCGACGGCAACGGTCACAAACTTCACCAGCTGCACGTTCAACCGTGAAGGCTACATCTTCAAAGGCCACTGCACCTTCTGGAGCTGAGCCTTCTGCGATGGTCAATTCAGAAACAATCAAGAGTTGAGCAACATTGCTATCAACAGCTCCAAGAAGTGTTTTCACAACTTCATTTGGATAAACAGTCAAGTGAGCTTCAAGTGATTTACCAATCACTTTTTCATTCCGCGCTTCTTCCAAGGCTTTTTGAGCTTGACCACGGAAGTCCATGAAGGCTGACCAAGTATCCAAGATTTCTTCTTGGTTGGCAAACGTTTCTGCTTCTGGCAATTCTGACAATTGAACGAAGTCTTCTGCTTCAAACTCAAGATAGGACCAGATTTCTTCAGCAGTGTGAGGAAGAATTGGCGTCAAGAGTTTCGTGATTTTCACAAGGATATCATAGAAGACTGTTTGCATTTGACGGCGTTCGAGGGATTTAGCTCCTTCGATGTAAACAACATCCTTGGCAAAATCCAAGTAGAAGGCTGACAAGTCAACGTTGATAAAGTTAACAAGCGCCTTGTAGATCGTCAAGAACTCAAAGTTTTCATAAGCATCACGAATGGTCTTGACAAGCTGGTTAAAGCGAATGGTCATGTACTTGTCCACTGAACGAAGCTCGTCGTAAGCAACTGCATCCTCAGCTGGGTTAAAGTCAGAAGTATTGGCAATCAAGAAACGAAGAGTATTCCGGATCTTACGGTAAGTCTCAGACACTTGGCTCAAGATATCCATTGAGATACGCACGTCATTACTTGAGTCTACACTGGTTACCCAGAGACGCAAGATTTCAGCACCAAATTGCTTTTCAACATCACTTGGAGCAATGGTATTTCCAAGAGATTTAGACATCTTCTCACCTTTACCATCCAAGGCAAAACCTTGAGACAAGATTTGTTTGTATGGTGCGACACCATGGTTCGCCACAGATGTGATAAGAGATGAGTTGAACCAACCACGGTATTGGTCTGAACCTTCAAGGTAAAGATCAGCTGGGTATTTGAGTTCTGGACGATTAACCACAACCCCATTCCATGATGAACCTGAGTCAAACCAGACGTCCATGATATCTGTTTCTTTTGTAAATTCGCCATTTGGTGAACCAGGATGCGTAAACCCTTCTGGCAAGAGGTCTTTCGCTTCACGTTGCCACCAGATGATGGAACCATGTTCTTCAAAGAGTTGCGCTACATGTTCGATGGTTTCAGCTGTCATGATTGGTGTTCCATCTTCTGCATAGAAGATTGGAAGAGGCACACCCCAGGCACGTTGACGAGAGATGACCCAGTCACCACGGTCACGAATCATGTTATAAAGACGCACTTTCCCCCATTCTGAGTGGAATTTCACTTTTTCAATTTCATCTAGGATATCTTGACGGAATTTTGATACAGAAGCGAACCACTGTGGCACGGCACGCCAGATGATTGGTTTTTTCGTCCGCCAGTCAAATGGGTAGGAGTGAGAGATTTCTTCTTGAGCAAGGAGCAAATCGCCAAGTTTTTCGATAACTGTTGGAACAACCTTGTCATAGAACTGACCAGCAAAGTCAGGGCCAGCATTTTCCATCATGATTCCGCGTTCGTTAACAGTAACAGCAACTTCGAGGCCATTGGCAATCCCTACATTGTAGTCATCCTCACCAAAACCAGGAGCGGTATGGACGATACCAGTACCTGAATCAAGGGTTACATGCTCACCAAGGATCACCAATTCATCCACTTCAGGATCCCATGGGTGTTCTGTAACGATATGGTTCAATTCTTTTCCTTGGTAAGTCGCAAGGACTTCAGCATTTTCCCAACCGAATTTTTCAGAAAGGCTTGGCAAGAGCTCAGATGCTACGACATACTTGCGGTCAGATCCAGCAGGCTTCACTACGACATAATCAAACTCTGCACCCACCGTCAATCCACGAGAAGCTGTAACCGTAAATGGAGTTGTTGTCCAGACAACGATGTAAGTGTCTGTATCTAGGACACCCTTACCATCTTTAACTTTGTTCGCATAGTAAAGAGACGTTGATACCAAATCATGGTATTCAATCTCTGCTTCAGCGAGGGCTGATTCAGAAGACCAAGACCAGTAAACTGGCTTAGCCCCACGGTAGATATAGCCTTTATTGGCCATTTCACCAAAGACTCGGATCTGTGCTGCTTCATAGTCAGGCGTCAAGGTTACATAAGGATGATCCCAATCACCTGAAACACCTAAGCGTTTGAAGTCTTCGCGTTGTTTATCTACTTGAGAAAGCGCATATTCACGGCAGAATTTCAAATACTCAACCAAGTCCATTTCTTTACGTTTCACGCCTTGTTTGGCCAAGACTTGCTCAATTGGCAAACCATGGGTATCCCAACCTGGAATATAAGGGGCGTAAAATCCTGACATAGACTTAGAACGAACAATGATATCTTTTGAGATCTTGTTCATGGCATGCCCTACGTGAATATTTCCGTTGGCATAGGGAGGGCCATCATGAAGGGTAAAATGCGGTTTTCCTTCATTCAACTCTTGACGGCGTTGATACAATTTTGCATCTTCCCATTCTTTTTGCCAAACTGGTTCTTTCGTTGGAAGCCCAGCCCGCATTGGAAAAGCTGTTTTCCCAAGATTCAATGTTTCTTTAAGTTTCATTGTGTCTCCTTATTGATTTAAAAAGCTATAAAAAAACACGAGCATCCTAAAAAGGACGATTGCTCGTGGTACCACCTTTGTTCGAGAAGTCGCAAACGACTTTCTCCTCTCATCCCGTAACGAGGGAAACGTCCGTTCTTACTCAATGGTTCAGAACGAATACTGTAAAAGGATCATCCATTAAGAGGGAGTGCAGATCTTCCACCATCATCTGCTCGCTAGACCTATCATTAATGGACCTGTTTTTACAAAATTATAAAATATTGACAGATTCACGATTTGCATCATCTTCAGGTTGAATAGTTTCTTCAACCTCAACAACTTCTTCATTTTCATGACGAGCGTGCTCTGCTTCTTCTAAAGCGGATTGAACTTTTTCATTCAAACCTTCAAACGCTTGTGTTGCACCCAATTCTAAATTAGCAGCTTCGATGCGTTTTTGCAATTCTTCGATTTCAGCTGGAGAGAATTGACGAGTCAAATCAATGTTATCATCTTCTGCATGATGATGGTGAACAGATTCACCCAAAGCTTTCTCCACAATTTCACGGAAAGCTTCATCACTTGTTTGAATGTACATAGCTGTTGGACGAAGAATTTCATCCCATTCAGGTGTATCGATAATGCTCAATTGGCTTTCGATGGTTGATTTCAAACGTTGATGGAAGACGCGTGTCTTGTTCTTCAATTCCTCTGTTTCAACGGCAACCTTCTTGGCATTATCCGTTGCATGACGAAGGATTTCATTTGCTTTTTGTTTTGCTTCATCCACTAAGTGCTGTGCATCTTGTTCAGCTTGACGAACAATATTTTCAGAACGTTCGTTAGCGGCTTGTTTGACACGTTCCGCAGTATCTTGTGCAATCAAAACAGATTGACTCAATGAATCTTTCATTTCATCAAAATAGTTTAAGCGTTCTTCAAGAGCTTGAATTTTTGCTTCTTGATCATGATTTAAACGAACAAGATCTTCATAATCGCGAACAACGATATCTAGAAATTCTTCTACTTCGTTCGCATCATACCCTCTAAATTTAACGCCAAAAGTTTTATCTTTAATTTCTAAAGCAGTAAGAGCCATAACTCCTCCTCATTTTTTACTTAAGAGTACTTCAACAGTTACTTTATATTTTCCACTCTTTGAAATACCATTTTCAGAAACAATTTTAAGACGCCCAAAGCGTCGAACACTGACTAAATCATTCAGACCTACAGCATAGCTAACATTGGAAGTAGTCGCATAGTTAACTTTCACTAGACCAGAACTAATCAACTGACTAGCTTGTGAGCGCGAAAGCTTGAAGGTCCCAGCAATCACCTTATCTAACCGATAACTCGACACGAGAATATCTCGCTGCTGGCTTTCTTCCTCTACGATCATTTGTTCAGAGAGAGGAACTTCCCTCAGCTTAACAGGTACCCGAGAAATTTTCTGGATGTGATCCATGAAATAGGGAACAAAACGCTGTTCAACAAATACTTGGATCTTTCCATCACTCGTCAGAATATCTCCAAAGGACTTGCGCTCCACACCTAATTGGTGAACAATGGTCCCCAGTACCTGGGAATGGGTCAAGTGATGAAATTTTGAAGCATAGACCATTTCCAATAGGGCCAGATCAAAGTCACTTGGATCTAATTGGTAATAATCTGGAGCAACAATAACCTTGGCATACTCCATTTTCTGCTCATCGCTGGAAGCAAAGACCTGTAATTGGTAGCTTGCCGCGACATTTCGTAAAATACCGACCTGATGAGGGTTTAAAAAGCCCGTCACCTCAACAGAATAGCGTTCCACCACTCTTTCAGACAATTCAATACAACGATCAATGAATTCGTGATCTTCGCGATTGAAATGTTGGTAAATCTCTGTCTGTCCCATCGTTTTCTACCCAATCAAAAGTAGGAACAAGCGGGCTAATAACTGATTCATCAAGTTCAAGACCAAAAGTGCTACAAGAACCGTAAAATCCAAGCCTCCAAACTGCAATGGTAACTTTCTAAAAAGGCTCAAAAATGGTTCAACTAGGCGGTGAACCATTTGTCCAAGAGTACTCTGAGGTGCCCCAGGGAACCAAGATAGTAAGGCATAGATGACAAGAATGATGGAATAGATTTGAATGATATTTGATAAGTATTGAAAGATAACCATCTTAACGATTACGTTTCATATCATAGTCAAATTCTGTCACTTCCACATCATTTGGAAGGCGGATATCTTCAATCTTAACGACTACATTAATTGGAGTCAACAAGTACATGGTACTTGCAACACGACGAAGATTTCCTGCTAAAACATAACGAGCCCCATCCAAATAATCTAAACAACGACGTGCTTGTACTTCAGTCATATATTGGAAGTCAATCAAGATACTCTCATTAGATAGTAATAGATCAACAATTTCAGTCGCTTCCTCGTATTTGCGGGGATAGCGTACATCAATGGTAATCTTTTCATCTGTATTCGCACGATTAGCAGCCAATTCACGTTGACGTTCATGCAAACGAGTAATATTTTCAGATGTATTTTTCGTTGTTGAAACAGGTTCCTTCACTGCCGCTGTAGACACTGGAGTCGTAACAGGTGCGACAGGAGTCGGTTTTGGTTTTACTGGTTCTCTTTGACTAATCTGTGGACGTGGAGAAGTCACTTGAGGAGTCGGCTGTGGCTGTGGAACTGGTTGTGTTTCCGCCCCAGCTGCTTTTGCCTCGCGAACTTCTACTTCTTCACCGTCTTCTGTGAAGTAGTCAATAAAGTTGTTAAATTTATCTTTTAATGACATAGTTCTTTCCTATTTAAAAAATGATGTCCCAATTCTAACATAAGTCGCTCCGTTCGCAATGGCTACTTCAAAGTCACGACTCATACCCATACTTAGTTCTGAAAAAGGCATATTTTTTAATTGTTTCTTTTCTAGTTGTTTCTGAAGTTGGTGAGTTTTTGAAAAAATATCCTGCAACTCTTCTTGACTAGCCTCAAAAGGAGCCATCGTCATTAAACCAACAATTTCAATTTTGTCCAGCTGTGCGATTTCCGCTAAAACATCATCCAGTTCATCGGGTGCAAATCCATGCTTACTTTCTTCACCAGAAATGTTCACTTGGAGGAAACACTTGATCGGGTGTTCTGCTCGCTTTTGAATTTCTTGAGCCAGCTTCACCGAATCCAAGGCATGAAAGTAATCGACGAGATTAATCACGTCTTTTACTTTCCGCCGTTGGAGGCTCCCAATCAAGTGCCAAGTGAGGTCATACTCTTTTAGAGCTTGATACTTTTCTAGGAATTTATCGACACGATTTTCACCGATATGTTGGATACCTGTTTTCACCAGTGCTTCTGTTGTGGCAACATCCACATACTTGGTAACAGCTATCACATTAACTTGATCTTGACGGTTAGCTTTGTTTCTTGCTGTTTCTACTTGTTGCCGAACAAGATCAGCATTCTCTACCAGATTCATGATTAACGATTCCGGAAGAATGGTGGTGTTTCCAATTCATCATCATCTGAAGATAAATCTACGTAACGATCAACTTGATGTGTTGATGTTGGTTCAGTTTGGCGAACGATATTCTCACGACGAATATCCCAATCACCAAAGGCTGAGCCACGGTTTGGTTCTACCGCTGGACGACTTGGAGTTGTTGGCAATTCAACATCTTGTTTCAAATCAAATTCACGGTCAAATGGTGCAGCTTGTGGGCGTTGTTCACGTGTTCCTGTTTTATAAGGACGTTGTGAGGAAGCAATTCCGCTAACGCGTTCTACCTTGTCTTGACGGACACCAGTTGCAACAACCGTCACGCGGATTTCATCTTTAAGAGATTCATCAATAGATGTACCCAACCAGATGTTCACTCCGTGACCTGCAGCTTGGTTCACAATTTCTGAAGCTTCTTCAGCTTCGATCAATGTCATATCCAAACCACCTGTTACGTTGACGATCACGTCTTCTGCACCATCAATTGTAGTTTCAAGAAGTGGAGAGTAAATGGCTTTACGAGCCGCTTCGATAACGCGTTCTTCACCGCTACCAACACCAATACCCATGAGGGCATTTCCTTTGTTTTCCATAACAGTCTTCACGTCTGCAAAGTCAAGGTTGATCAATCCAGGACTTGTGATCAAGTCAGTGATCCCTTGAACACCTTGACGAAGAACGTTATCTGCTTCACTCAAAGCTTCAAGAAGTGGTGTCTTCTTGTCTACAATTTCAAGCAAGTTGTTATTAGAAATAATCAACAAGGTATCTACATGTTCGCGAAGTTCGTTGATCCCTTCAATAGCGAAGTTGCCACGTTTTGAACCTTCAAATCCGAATGGACGAGTGACAACGGCTACTGTCAAAGCACCTACTGCTTTTGCAATACGAGCGATGACTGGTGCAGCACCTGTACCAGATCCTCCACCCATCCCTGCAGTGATGAAGACCATGTCTGCACCTTGCAAAGCTTCTGTTAACACTTCTTCGCTTTCTTCAGCTGCCTTACGACCAACTTCAGGTTGACCTCCAGCACCCAATCCACGAGTCAATTTTGGACCCAATTGGATAACTGTTTCAGCTTTTGCACTTGAAAGTGCTTGAACATCTGTATTAGCTGCGATGAATTCTACACCGGCAACGCCTTCGTCAATCATACGATTGATGGCGTTACCGCCACCGCCACCGACACCGATTACTTTAATTACTGCACCTTGTGCCGCTGCTGTGTCAAATGAAAATGTCATAAATACTTACACTCCTTAATCAAACATATTACCGATCAAATTTTTCATTCGGTCTGTGAATGTAGTTTTTGGTTCTTGTTTGCTATCATTGCTTGCTGCTGGAATTTCTTGAGTATCCACTGGAGATTCAATCTTCTCAGCATTGTATGCAGGTACTACCGGTTGTGCTGGAGCAGCAGGTTGTGGTTGTACTTGTGGTTGCACTGGACGATCAAATTGAATCGGTTGTTGACGCAAGACTTCGTCTCCATGAACCGCAGCTTGAGCAATAATATCCACATCTGTCAAATTGCCTGCATATTCAGACAAGCTAATTACATGGGCAAAAGCTGGATTGCGAATTCCAATTTGATTTGGAACAAACAATTTCACATTTAAACCAAAGACTTCTTGAGCCAATTCTTCAACACCAGGAAGGATCGCTCCTCCACCGATAATCACAATACCACCAGGAAGATCCAACAGATGTCTTCTCTCAAGGTCTTGTTTGATTTGCTCAAAGATGTGTTTGATACGTGCTGAAATGATTTCAGCTAAGTACTTCTCAGTCACTTCAACTGGCTCTACTTCACCGATGACTTCTACATGGAAGACTTCGTTTCCAGCAGATGGCACATAGGCTTCACCATAGTTGAACTTCAAGCCTTCTGCCAATTTTTGAGAAGTTTTCAATACTTTAGAAATATCTTTGGTAACATAATCGCCACCTTCTTGGTAGATATTTGTAAATTGAAGTTCTTGGCTACGAACAGATGCCACCGTTGTTTGGCCACCACCCATATCGATCACCGTTGCTCCGAATTCACGTTCGCCTTCATTCAAGACTGTTTTGATCATCGCAAGCGGTGAAATGATGATGTTTTCAACTTGTAAGCCTGCACGTTCGACTGTTTTACGCAAATTGTGCAAGATTGTACGAGGTCCTGTATAAAGAAGGCCACGCATTTCAAGTCGGATCCCCATCATTCCACGTGGATCGCGGATTCCTTGGAAACCATCAACTGTGAATTCCTCAGGAATGAAGGTGATTACTTCACGATCCGGTGTCATACTTTTTGTGAGTGCAGATTTGACAACATTCTCAACATCTGCATCTGTGATTTCTTTCGAATCACTTGTGACTGGAATCATTCCTTGAGTTGCTTCGATTTGTAGTAAGTTTGCAGGCAACCCAACATTGACTAGATTGATTGAAATCCCTGCTTTTTCTTCAGCTTGGCTGATTGCAGTTTTAATTGCATTTGAAGCAGCTTCGATATCTACTATAATTCCATCTTTGACGCCAGCACTTTTTGCATTGCTGACTCCAATTACATTCATTTCTCCATTGACATGTTCTGCCACCAATACTTTTATTGAACTAGTACCGATATCTAAACCTGTAAAAAAGCCGTCTCTAGCCATTACACCAGTCCTCTCTCTTTATTTGTTTTCACTTTACATCTATTTATAGCCCTTTTAGTTGGAACTATCCAAACTTCATTATATCACAAAGAAGCCTAAAATGGACATTTTTTCTTCAATTATTTGAGATAATTTATGGGCTTTACTCATTCCCAGAAGAATTTTCTCCTTCTGGATTCTGTTCTTGATTCTGTTCTTGGCTTGCTTCCTCAGAATGTTCTTCTTGCTTTTCTGTACTTTCAGCCTTTTCTTTTTCAGCTTGCTCTTTGGCATCTGCGATGGATTGTTCACTATAGCTGAAAACTCCAGCCTCCATATCGATAGTCGAATCATCATCTAATTGCTTACTAATGGCTTTATAATAAGGAAGCTTGCGGGTAATTTGGGAAACAGGCACCAAGATTTTATTATCGTTTTTCATGGTGATGGTCACCAGATCCTTGGTGACCTTGCTCGGTGTCAGATCAACCGAAACAATTTTATCCGTAATGGAAGAAGAAATGGATTTCATTTCTTGGACAAATTGTCTAACCAATTCTCGATCTGAGAATTTTAAGCTAATATAGGAGGACGGCAATTCCGAAGCTGGAGTTACTGTCTCAACGACTTCTCCATTTTCCAATACTGGATAGTGGTCTTCTCCGGTCACATAATAGGCAACCACTTTGTGTTCCACGATATTGACTTTAAAGGTCACCGGGAATTGATAATGCATGTGAACCTCTTTGATCCATGGACTAGCCGTTTTCATATTTTGTTCATAGACCGATTTATGAAGGAAGGTCGTCAGAGTATAATCTTCTTCTTTGATGCGACTTTTTTCATACAAAAGTTGCTGATCAACCGCTTTATTCCCTGAAAATTCAATCACTTTCTGTGTGGACAAGGGGCTTAAAAAGTAGATTGAGAGAAGGGCGACAATAGAGCTGATTCCGATAACCGGAAGGGCACGATAGATATGGCATTTTGCCACTGTCGGTTCCTTCTTTGGTTTTTTCGTCTTTAAGCCTTTAAAAAATGAAGGCTTTTTCTCTTGCTTCTCTGAAGGATCTAGCTCCTCTATAGCTGGATCATCCTTTTCTCCTTCTGAACTTTCTCCATCTGCTTCTGGATCCTCTTCGACCTCAGATTCATTTTCCTCTTCAGACTCTTCTATTTCTTCTTCAGATTCTTCCTCTGAGACGGAAGCTGTTTCTTTTTCTGAAAGGTCTTCGTCTGCTTTTGCTTCTTCGCTTTCAGTTTCCTCTGTTTCAGCTTCTTCCGCTTTTTCAAGCGCTTTTTTTTCTAAATATTCTTTGTTTCTTTTTTGCCAGGCTGACAATTCTGTAATTTTGTCATCCGTTGGCGTTTTTTTATTGTCGTCCGTCATCTTTTCCCTTACTGATATCTTTTTGAAGCAGGCCATAAAAATCGTCTAGTGAAAGGAGTTCTGTCGATTTTTCCATTGCTTGGTGGTAGACTTGGCTTTGCTTCAACATTTCTTGAATGGTTTCATTAAAGGTTTCGAGCGTCAATTGATCTTCCTGCAATTGCTCTGCATAACCTTTATCCACAAAATATTGGGCATTTTCAATCTGATCGCCACGGCTGGCTTCTTTTCCTAGCGGTACAATCAAATGGAGTTTGTTCATAGCTAAGAGCTCAAATAAGGTATTGGCTCCACCTCTAGTCACCACTAAATCAGCCTTCTGGAGCATGGGTAAATACTGATCGGTTACATAATCCACTCGATACAAGCCACCCTCAGCCTGATTCAATGTTGAATCACCCGTCAAATTGATGATATTGTAGTGCTGCAAGAGCTCTGCTTGATGCTCTGTCACAAATTCATTAAAGACACGCGCACCGGCTGATCCTCCGACAAAGAGAAGGGTCGGCAAGTCTTTTTGAAATCCTTGTGTTTTTTCTTCTAATTCTTCAGAAGTTGTCGGAATATGATCTGTGACCTTGGTTACCGCACCGATATGCGCACTCTTTGTTAAACCATGAGCTTGCTCAAAAGTCGTGTACATCTTGGTAGCGAATTTATAAGCAATTTTATTGGCCAATCCCATCGAGAGATCCGACTCATGGATATAGACAGGGACACGCGTGAGTCTAGCTGCGATCACCGGCGGCACAGAGACAAATCCCCCTTTTGAGAAGAGAACTTGTGGGCGCACACGAAGCAGGATTGCAATGGACTGGAGCGTTCCCCAAGCCACCTTGAACACATCCATCATATTTTGGAAAGAGAAATAACGGCGCAATTTCCCCGTTGCAATTGAATGGAAGCGTACGTCTAGGCCAGACTTTTTGATCTCTTGGTATTCGATTCCTTTTTTGTCCCCAATATAATGAACTTCCCATCCATCTTCGATAAATTTTGGAATCAAGAGGAGATTAAGGGTCACATGTCCCACGGTTCCCCCACCAGTAAACATTATTTTTTTCATCTTATTTCAACCCTTTTACTGTAGCAAGGAATTCATCCCCACGCACTTCAAAATTCGGATACATATCCCAGCTGGCATTAGCAGGACTTAGTAGCACAACATCTCCGGGGCTAGCCAAGTCGAAGGCTTTCTTTGTAGCATCCGCTACATCTGCCGCATCAACATAAGAGACGCCAGCTTTATCTGCTGCGCGTTTCACTCGAGGAGCTGATTCCCCTAGAATCACCATTTCCTTTAAACCAGTAATGTGAGGCACCAATTCATCAAATTCATTGCCACGATCGAGCCCCCCTGCAATCAAGATCACCTTGCTGTTATCAAAACCAGAAAGAGCTTTTTGTGTTGCTAGAATATTAGTCGATTTGCTATCATTGTAGAATTTGACACCTTGAATCTCATCCACATATTGAAGACGGTGTTTGACACCTCCAAAGGCTGACAAGGTTTCTTTAATGACCTCATTCTCCACACCACGGACTTTTGCAACTGCAATCGTTGCCAAGGCATTTTCTACATTGTGACTACCTGGAACGCCCAGTTCATCTGCACGCATAACAACTTCTCCCTTAAACTTGAGAAGTCCATCTTCCAAATAAGCCCCATCCACTTTTTCGACCGTTGAAAACGGAAGGACCCTTGCCTTGGTTTTTGTCGCCAGTTCCTTGGCCAGGTCTTGGTTGAAGTTCAAGACAATGACATCTTTTTCTGTCATATTCTTTTGAAGATTCCATTTGGCAGCTACATAATTTTCAAAAGAACCATGATAGTCGATATGGGTCGGCATGAGGTTGGTAATCACTGCAATCTCTGGATGGAAGGCTTCAATTCCCATCAATTGGAAAGAAGACAATTCCATGACCAGAACATCCTTTTCTGTTGCTGTTTGTGCAACTTGACTAGCTGGAAAACCGATATTCCCAGACAATAAACCACCTTGGCCGGCAGCCGTCAAGACTTCCCCGATCATGGTTGTCGTCGTCGTTTTTCCGTTTGATCCTGTAATCCCAATAATTGGCGCATCCGAAATCAGATAGGCCAATTCCACTTCAGTGAGGACGGGAATGCCCTTTTCAAGCGCTTTTTCGACCATCGGATTCGTATAAGGGATTCCTGGATTTTTGACCATGACGGCAAAGTCTTCATCCAACAGTTCCAGAGGGTGACCTCCTGTCACAACTTTAATCCCTTCTTCCAGTAAACTTTGTGCTGCTGGATTTTCTTCAAAAGGTTTGCCATCATTGACGGTCACAATCGCTCCTAAGCGATCCAACAAACGGGCAGCTGACTCGCCTGACTTAGCCAAACCTAATACAAGAACCTTTTTATTTTCAAATTGTTTCACAAATTTCATGATTTCTTCGCTCCATTTTTATCACTCTCTATTTTACCTTTTTTTAGCAAAATTAAAAAGCCCAAAGGGCTTTAAAAATCACGTCAGCGTTTATTTTTTCTGTTTGGTCGTCATTTTGGAAATATCCACCAAAGCCAGGTAGCCAACAAAGGCGAGAAAGGCACCGACAAAAAACTCAGACGGTAGTTGGAATATCTGAAAAATAGCGAGACAAGTCAGTACGATAATGGAGACGATCAAGACCACCATTGTGACACTGTTTAAGGTACCACGAATACTTTTTGGGGTCATAAAAAGGTAAAAAAGGAGAATCAAAATCCCTAAGATAAAATAGACCATTTTGCTTCTCCTTTCTTTCCGTATTATTCAGCAGCTGCTGATTTTTTCTTTTTATTTGCTTTTTCGCGTTCTGCTTTGTTCAAGATTTGTTTACGCAAACGGATAGATTCAGGTGTTACTTCCATGTACTCATCGTCGTTCAAGAACTCAAGAGATTCTTCCAAGGTCAAGATACGAGGAGTCTTGATAACCGCTGTTTGGTCCTTAGTAGCTGAACGAACGTTGGTCATTTGTTTTGCTTTCGTAATGTTTACGGTCAAGTCGTTCTCACGAGAGTTTTCCCCGATGATCATTCCTTCGTAAACTTCTGTACCTGGATTGACAAAGATCGTACCACGTTCTTCGATAGACATGATAGAGTAAGTGGTTGCTTTTCCGTTATCGATTGAAACAAGAGCACCACGGTGACGTCCACCGATTTCTCCTGGAATCACTGGCAAGTATTGGTCAAAGGTGTGGTTCATGATTCCGTAACCACGTGTCATTGACAAGAACTCTGTTGAGTATCCAATCAAACCACGCGCTGGAACAAGGAAGACCAAACGAGTTTGACCGTTACCAGTTGAGATCATATCCAACATTTCACCTTTACGTTCAGAAAGACTTTGGATAACAGATCCTTGGTATTCTTCTGGTGTATCAATTTGCACGCGTTCAAACGGTTCGCATTTGACACCATCAATTTCTTTGATGATAACTTCTGGACGAGATACTTGCAATTCGTATCCTTCACGACGCATGGTTTCGATCAAGATAGACAAGTGCAATTCCCCACGTCCTGAAACGGTCCATTTATCAGGTGAATCAGTTGGGTCAACACGAAGAGAGACGTCTGTTTGCAATTCCGCTTGCAAGCGTTCTTCAACTTTACGAGAGGTTACCCATTTTCCTTCGCGACCAGCAAATGGTGAGTTGTTAACCAAGAAGGTCATTTGAAGCGTCGGTTCATCGATGTGAAGGATTGGAAGAGCTTCAACTGCGTCTGTCGGTGTGATGGTTTCTCCAACGAAGATATCTTCCATACCAGAGATAGCAATCAAGTCACCCGCTTTAGCTTCTTGAATCTCACGACGTTCTAAACCAAAGAAACCAAAGAGTTTGGTAACACGGAAGTTCTTAGTCGTTCCATCCAATTTAGAAAGGGTTACTTGGTCCCCAACTTTTACAGTACCACGGAAGACACGTCCGATACCGATACGTCCAACGAAGTCGTTGTAATCAAGCAGGGATACTTGGAATTGAAGAGGCTCATCTGAGTTATCAACTGGAGCTGGGATGTGATCAATGATAGTATCAAAGATCGGTGCCATTGTGTGCTCTTGATCAGCTGGATCGTCTGAAAGTGAAGATGTTCCGTTAATCGCTGATGCATAAACAACCGGGAATTCCAATTGGTCATCATCCGCACCCAATTCGATGAAGAGTTCAAGAACTTCGTCTACAACTTCTTCTGGACGAGCAGATGGTTTATCGATTTTGTTGACTACAACGATCGGAACAAGATCTTGTTCCAAGGCTTTTTTCAATACGAAACGCGTCTGAGGCATGGTTCCTTCGTAGGCATCAACGACCAATACAACTCCGTCAACCATTTTCATGATCCGTTCCACTTCTCCACCGAAGTCCGCGTGTCCCGGTGTGTCCATGATATTGATTCGAGTTCCGTTATAAGCAACGGCTGTATTTTTAGCAAGAATCGTGATCCCACGTTCTTTTTCAAGATCGTTTGAGTCCATTGCACGTTCTTGCAATTCTTTACGTTCATCCAAGGTGTGCGATTGTTTCAACAATTCGTCTACCAAGGTTGTTTTACCATGGTCAACGTGGGCAATGATCGCAACGTTACGAATATCTTCTCTTAATTTTGTCATGATTTCCTCTATAAAATTTAAATAATATTTCTAACTGAACAATTATACCACAGTCCTATCTAAAAAACACAGTTCAGCTAGTTGTAAATGTTTTCATCTTTATTTCTTTTCTCCGACTCGATTTCCTTTTCTTTTCATGATACACTGATTATTAGACTTTCAGAAAAAGAGGCTCCCATGAGATTAGATCAATTGATGGCAGACCATCAGTACGCTCGTAAAGACATCAAACAACTTTTGGCCCGAAGGCAAATCTTGGTCGATCACCTACCAGCTCAAAAGCTATCCCAAAACATCGACCCTGGACTCCAACAGATTCAAATCGGAGAACGAATCATTCAAGAACCGCGTCACCACTACTACATGCTCCATAAACCAATTGGAGCCGTGACCGCCAAAAGAGACGCCCACCATCTAACGGTGATCGAGCTAGTAGACCCCCAGCAAGAGTACCTCGACCTCTATCCACTTGGTCGCCTCGATCGCGATACCAGTGGTCTGCTCCTCCTCACAGATAATGGTCCCTTAGGCTTTCAACTGCTCCATCCTCAATACCATGTGGAGAAAGTCTATGAGGTAGAAGTCAATGGTTCGCTTTACGCAGCCCACATCGAGCAATTTCAGAATGGGATTTCATTCACAGACGGTCCTATCTGCAAGCCGGCTTCCTTGACCATTCTAGAAAGTACCCCCAGCTACAGCAAGGCCCAGGTCCGAATCTCAGAAGGAAAATACCACCAAGTGAAAAAGATGTTTTTAGCCATTGGGGTCAAAGTAATGACCTTAAAACGCTTGTCTTTTGGCCCCTTCACCTTGGATCCTCAGTTAGCCCCTGGAGAAAGCCGACCTTTGAATGAGGTAGAGCTCACATGGGTCAAAGATTACCTTGAAAAAACGAGATAAAAAAGCTCTAACCACATACATTGTGCAGTTAGAGCTCTTTTTATTAGGCGTCTTTTTTCACTTTCCCATTCCAAGAATCGAGACCATAAGACAAGACATAAATGTCTGTATAGCCCTGCTTCTTAAGATAGAGAGCCGCATTGGTTACACGCGAACTACGGCTATTTTCATAGAGCAAAATTGGTTTATCTTTGCGCAAGGCTGCAAGACTCAACTTCAACTGAGTAGAAGGAATGTTGCGTGCTCCTAAAATATGCTTGGCATGAAACTCAGCTGGCTCTCGCAAGTCAATCAACTGACCTTTACGAATCAGCTCTTCAAAAGTAGCATTGTCCACAAATTTAGCAGCTTTACGGATGCGGAAATAATTAAACGCCATCCATCCAAATGCTCCTAAAATAGCCAACCAAACAATGATATTTCCCATCACTCTACCTCACTCTTTTTCAAAAATTCTAATTCTTGCTTGTGTTCTCTTCTTAAAACGGTGTCGGCTTCTAAATAATCGAGCCGCTCCATCAGGCCTGCATCATAAAGACGTTGAAGCTCAATTTTCATCAATTCGATGTCATAGAGGCGCTTCCCTACGTAAATGATGATTCCAAAACGTTTTAAAAATTGTTGAACATCATACAGGTTTTTCATGTTCATTATTGTATCAAATTTAGAAAGGCTTTACAAGATTTTCAAGCAAATGATGACATTTTCCGATTGCTTTACGAATAAATAAGTATGATCAACTTTTATTTTTTTACCATCGGTACTTGTATCGCCTCTTTTTTGGGACTAGTTGTCGATCGTTTCCCAAACCAATCCATTCTTGCTCCTCGCAGTCATTGTGATCACTGCCAGCACGTCCTTGGCGTTTGGGATCTCATCCCTATTATCTCGCAACTACTCCATCGTTTTCGCTGCCGCTATTGTCATCAGACCTACCCATTTTGGTACTGCCTTTTTGAGGTCTGGAGTGGCCTACTTTTTTTAGCCTGCGCCAATGGTTTCCTTTCTCTGCCTCAACTTCTAACACTACTGGGAGCTGCCGTTTTAGCCATCTATGACCTACGCTTTATGGAATACCCTTTATTCATCTGGTGCTGTCTCCATGCCTTGGTCCTCTTTTTATCCGGTAGTAATCTCTTCATGCTGGTCTTTTTACTCCTTGCGATCGGAGCTCACTTTTTCTTTATCGGAATAGGAGCAGGAGATTTTCTCTTACTAGCTACCTTTTCGCTAAGCTTTTCTTCTACCAAGATCCTCATTCTCATTCAGATCGCATCCATCTTAGGCATTCTCGTCTTTGCTCTCAAAAAAGAAAGAGACCGGATCCCCTTTGTTCCCTGTCTCTTTCTCAGTTATCACGCTTTACTGCTTTATACGATATTTTGCAGATAAGTTCTTCTTACTTTGCAACCTTCGCTTCTAGATAATCGGCGATGGCAGCCACATCCTTATCCCCACGTCCGGAAACATTGATGATGATGATCTTGTCTTTATCCAATTGTGGAGCACGTTTGACAGCTTCCGCAATCGCGTGTGAGCTTTCAATGGCTGGGAGGATCCCTTCTGTCTTACTGAGAAGAAGAAGAGCTTCTACTGCTTCATCATCTGTCGCTGCTACATATTCGACACGACCAGAATCTTTAAAGAAAGCATGCTCTGGACCAACCCCTGGGTAGTCCAAACCAGCAGAGATCGAGTACACTGGCGCTACTTTTCCATCTTCGCCAAAGACTGCATAGGTCTTCATCCCATCAACCACACCGATAGTCCCTTTGGTCATGGTCGCTGCGTGTTGATCGGTGTCCAAGCCATGTCCAGCTGCTTCTACCCCAATCAAGCCGACTTCCTCTTCTGCGACATATTCAGAAAAGGCACCGATGGCATTGGAGCCACCACCGACACAGGCAATCACATAATCCGGCAAACGACCTTCTTTTTCCAAGATTTGACGTTTAGATTCTTCACTGATCACCTTTTGGAATTCATGCACAATGGTTGGGTAAGGGTGAGGGCCAACAGCAGAACCCAAAACGTAAAAGGCATCCAGATCCGCCATCCATGCTCCAAACGCAGCATCAACGGCGTCTTTCAAGGTCTTAGTCCCGGTTTCAACCGCATGAACGGTTGCCCCCATCATTTCCATGCGGAAGACATTCAAGCGTTGGCGTTCCACGTCTTCTGCTCCCATATAAACATCACAGGCCATACCGAACTTAGCTGCCGCAGCTGCTGTAGCTACACCGTGTTGACCGGCTCCTGTTTCAGCAATCACGCGCGTTTTGCCCATGCGTTTAGCCAAGAGGATTTGCCCCAGAACGTTATTCAATTTATGCGAACCTAGGTGATTCAAGTCTTCGCGCTTCAAATAAATTTTTGCCCCACCTAAATGCTCTGTCAAACTTTCCGCAAAGTAGAGCGGTGTTTCCCGACCAGAATAATCTTTCAAATAATGTTTGTATTCTGCGATAAATTCTGGATCATTTTTATATTGTTCAAAGGTTTCCTCTAATTGATTGAGCAAGTTTTGAATGGGTTCTGGTACGAAAGATCCACCAAATTGTCCGAAATAGCCTTTTGTTTCTGTCATGATTGTATCCTCTTTTCTATATCTTTAATCCTGTTTATGATCTTTTTCTCTCGCGGGCCCTTTGAGCTGCAGTCTCACTGGGTTCCTTTGAGATACAAAAAACCTCACACAGAAAAATCTGTGTGAGGACGATTCGATACCGCGGTGCCACCTCAATTGTAGGAAGATATTCTTTCTCCTACATCTCTGACCTGTCTAACAACAGGGTGCACGATAAGGTGTGCTCACCGAATTTTTATTGTTTCAAATTCATTATCATAAACGCATCAGCCCATTTCAAGATTCACCACTGCTTGTTCGCAATCACCACAAGCTCCCTGGAAGTGAGAAAAATCTCTACTTTTCTGATGTCTTGAAGCTATTATAGCTCCCGCTTCTGACTTTGTCAACAAAAATTTTAAAAAGTGGTTAAAATGTTCGGGTTTTACATTTTCCCATTTTTTGCTAGCAATCGTGCTCTGAAATACTGAAAGCCTATATAAGCCAGATAAGCCCCTAAGGTATTGGTCCACAAATCATCTAGCTCAAAGACACGATTGGCATCAAACAAGAGATCTAACAGAACTTGGCTGCATTCAATCCACAAGCTCATCGCAAAGCCGAAGCACAAGACCCGTTTGCAGCTCCTCAACCAGGGCCATAGCCAGAGAAGTTGAAAGACCAGCGGGCTTAACAAAAAGATATTGGCTATATTTTGGAGGATGACCTTAATGAGTTGGAGGACACTGGTAATCTGGCCAAGATTCATCACCGAATTAAGAGGAACTAGCAGGACGACGATACGACCGAAATGTTGAATACCCGGTGTTTCCATACCTGGCTCTGGCTGTTGGGGCAAAAAACACATCAAACACAAGAGGATAAAATAGAAGAAGCTGCCACTCCGTAACAGCCTTCTTCCTCTTTTTGTTAGTTCTGTATGATCCATCAGCCCTTGTTTAAGGTTGCGCATGTTCAACAATCGCTTTCTCCCGGTCCCGTTTCATGGTATTTGAACGCAATTGGCCACAGGCAGCATCAATATCTGTACCGTGCTCTTGACGCACTACACAGTTAACACCTTGTTTTTTCAAGGTATCATAGAAGGCCATGACCCGTTCTTTTGGACTCCGGCTATATTGGTCATGCTCACTGACAGGATTATAAGGAATCAAGTTGACATAAGACAATTTCTTGATATTCTTGAGCAATTCTGCCAACTCTAAGGCTTGCTCGACTCCATCATTGACTTCATTGAGCATGATGTACTCAAAGGTCACCCGACGGTTCGTAGTCTCAATATAGTATTCAATCGCCGCAAACAATTTTTCAATTGGAAAGGCCCGGTTGATCTTCATGATGCTAGAGCGCAAGTCATTGTTTGGAGCATGAAGGGACACTGCCAAATTGACCTGCACACCTTCATTTGCAAAGTCACGAATTTTATGAGCCAAACCAGAAGTTGACACTGTAATATGGCGAGCACCAATCGCTAATCCCTTGTCATCGTTGACCGTCCGGATAAATTTCAAGACATTGTTATAGTTGTCAAATGGTTCTCCGATCCCCATGACAACGATATGGCTGACCCGTTCATCTTGGCCACGTTCGTCAAAGTATTTTTGAACCAACATGATTTGAGACACGATTTCCCCATTGTTCAAATCGCGTTGTTTTTTGATCAAACCAGAAGCACAGAAGGTACAACCGATATTGCATCCTACCTGAGTCGTTACACAGACAGATAAACCATAGTGCTGACGCATCAAGACAGTTTCAATCAACATGCCGTCTGGCAATTCAAAAAGATACTTGACCGTTCCATCTGCTGACTCTTGCACGATCCGTTGCTTGAGTGGGTTGACGACAAACTGATCATTTAACTTTGCAATCAAGTCCTTAGAAAGGTTGGTCATTTCTTCGAAAGACTGGACGCGTTTGCGATAGAGCCATTCCCAGATTTGTGCTGCACGGAATTTCTTTTCGCCGTTTTCTTCTGCCCAATCAATCATATCTTGGCGTGTTAAACTATAAATGGATGGTTTCATTCTTTCTTACTCCTCTTTTTGTCGAATCACAAAATGACGTTTGTTGTCTGTCTTCGTTGTCTTTTTGGTCTCAGCAGACGGTCTTGTTTTTTTCGAGTTTTTCGCTGGTTGTCCCTTGTCGCGTTCTCGTTTTTGGAAACGATCTTTTTGTTTGCGATTGCGCGAACGCTTTTTCGGCTCTCTTTCTTCTGATTGAGCTTTTTTGACCGGTGATTTCTTATCAAAGGAAGCACGATGAGGTTCCTTATTTTCAAGGACAAAATAAGCACAACCATAGCTACAATATTCTAACAAATAATCGTCTAAGCGACTTAGTTTATCCATCGTTGCAACATCGCGCTCTTCCTTATAAAAGCCACGCAAGCGCAACTGCTCATTGCTCCAATCACCAACAATGTAATCAAACTTGGTTAAAATCTCAGAAAATCGCTGACCAAAAACGGTCGCATCAAATGCTTCCTTCTCATTTTTTAACAACTCAAAAGAGAGGTTTTCTGAAAGGATCTGGTCTCCTACCTGACGAAACACAGGTCCAGGAAATTTATTGTAATTATATAATTCAGGGTCAATCTCTTTTCGCATAGTGTTCCTTCATCAAAATCTATTTACTGTAACACTTTATTTTATCATAAATTTGATGACTTGCGTCAGATTTGACTAGAAAAGAGTTGAAATTCAACATTGAAAGTTTCCAAAAGGAAAAAGAGACAAAGAAGGCAATCTTTGTCTCTATACATGTTCATCAGATGATGAAAGGGGTAAAAATAGAGTAATTTTGGTATAGCTATTGGCCTTAGAATCGATCTCCATATGATAGGCTTCGCCAAATTGAAGACGCAATCGTTGGTCCACATTTTTCAAGCCAACACCTCCTAAACGAAGAAGGGTTTGGGCTGTTGATTCTGATCGGTCAAACCCTCGTCCATTGTCAAAAATCGATACGCAAGCGTAGTCTCCACTGACTTCAGTTGTCACTCGAATGAGACCAGGCCGATCGATCTCCTTAATACCATGGTAAATCGCATTTTCCACTAAGGGTTGAAGCACTAATTTGGGGAGCTGATAGTCGCTCAACCGTTTATCTTCTAGAATTTCATAGTTGAGCTTTTCTCCATAACGTTGCTTCTGAATGAAAAGATACTGGCGGACATGGTCAATTTCATCTCTCAGCAGGATTTGTTCCTGGCCTTGGTTGAGAGCCAGTCGAAAATATTGAGCCAGAGACTTAGTGATGTTGACCACGCGCCGACTATCATTAAACTCTGCCATCCAGACAATCGTATCCAAAGTATTGTAGAGGAAATGCGGATTAATCTGAGCCGAAAGTGCCCGCAACTCATAACGCCGCGCGTTTTGCTCCTCTTCCTTAACCTGTTGCATGAGGTTATCGATTTGGTCCAACATGGCATTAAAAGCTTGAGCGAGGTCCACCAATTCTGGAGATCCTTTGGCTACAGCCCTCACGTGAGCTTCTCCTGCTCCAATCCTCAAAATGATGGTCTGAAGGTCTCGTAAGGGTTTGATCCACAAACGCAGAACAAAGCCGATCCCTATCAAACACATGATCAAAGCTAGTAATCCTAGGCCAATGAAAGAGTATAGGAGTTGCGACTGAAGCATCTGAAGTCCTTCAAGTGAAGCTACTCCAATCAAGGTCCAATCACTATCTGGAATCGGAACCTGATAGATAAAATTCTGTCCTCCTTTAGCATAACCATCTGTCACAGCAATATAGGGCTGCATGGCCTGCATCTCTTGGCTGGAGGAATAGACCGCTTTTTTAGGATGGTAGACAAACTCATGCTTTTGATTAATGATAAAACTAAAGCCTTGTTTCCCTAGTTGAAGGTGATCCAAGTAAGCCTGAAGGCTATCGTAGCCAATATCCAAGCGTACTACTCCGAGATTTTGACCAGTCTGATCGACCACTTCTTGGGTAATAGAAACCACCCATTTTTCTTTTTCCGAGGTCAAGGATTCCTTTCGAGCTGGCGTCAAGACCGGCATGGCTCTTTCCTTAATCGCCTCTTGATACCAACTTTCATTCATCATATCTGAAGAAGTCTGCATGCTGATTTTGGTATCTGTCGCTACCAGACGTCCGTCCTTGGTCACCAAGACCGCTGAGACCAGGTCCGGATCCGTTTCAATCATCGTTCGCATCAAGTGCTGAACCGTTTCTTGATCCGCACTTCTATCTTGGGCAAATTGGCGAACAGCCTGTTCCTTACTAAGCACTGTTGTGGTCTGCTTTAATTTTTTTAGATAAGACGTGATAAACTGACTACTTTGGTCGATACTATTTCTTGTCGTCCGCTCCGTTAGCTGGCGGATCGCCCCTGAACTCGTTTGATAGTAAAGGCTACCGATGAGACCAAAAAGTAGGAGAATGAAGAGAAAAAAGTAGAGGACCAGCTGAATCAGCAAGGGATATCGTTTCATTCATGCTCTCCTTTTTTGTACTGCCTTGGCGTCACCCCAACAACCTGCTTAAAGCGTTGAGAAAAATAGTTCATATCTTCAAAACCAACCTGATCGGCGATCTCATAAATCTTTAAATCTGTCGTGAGAAGCAAGAGCCGAGCCTTCTTCATTCGCTCCTGGATAAGGTATTCTTGAAAGGGAAGTCCCAATTTTTTCTTGATCAATACACTTAGATAAGAGGGACTGAAACCAAGTTGATAGGCCAAATCCTTCAGGGTTAACTGGGAATCTGCTAAACGAGCATGAATAGCTTCTTCCAAGTCTGTCGAATAACCATGACTGACCAAATCTTCGACTTGCGCCTTTTTTCGCTCTTGATCGAGTTTTCCTTTCACCTTTGCTAACATCTCTTCGATATCATCTTTTGAAAAAGGCTTCAGCAAATAATCATCTGCACCTAACTTGATGGCTTTCCTCGCAAACTCAAAGTCATCATAACCTGTCAAAAAAATGATATGACAAGACGGAGACTGCTCTTTGACGAGACGGGCCAGATCCAAGCCATTCATTTGTGGCATATTAATATCGGTTAGAAGGATATCGGCTGGTTGATCTTGAAACTTCTCCCAGGCCTCACGGCCATTTTCTGCCTGGTTGATGACGGTCATTCCAAACTGTTCATAATCCACTAAGGAAGTCAGTCCCTGCCGGATAAGCTCTTCATCTTCCACAATCATGATCGCATACATGTCTTTCACCTACTTATTTTTGCTAGGCTTATTATAGCAAATTGTAGTTCCAAATGTCTCAGACATAGTCCAATAAATAACCGTAGCCCTTTTCCACCATCTCTGCTTTAGGGATGAATTTGATTGACAAGCTATTGATGCAATAGCGAAGGCCGCCTTTTTCCTTAGGTCCATCAGTAAAGACGTGGCCTAGATGGGAATTTCCTACTCGACTCCGAACCTCTGTCCGAGTCATATTGAAACTCTTATCTTCCTTGTAGGTTGCCACATCCGGACTGATCGGTCGGCTAAAGCTTGGCCAACCACAACCAGAATCAAATTTATCCTTAGAGGAAAAGAGGGGCTCACCGGTCACGACATCTACATAAATACCGGCATCAAACTGATCCCAGTAACGATTGGAGAAGGCACGTTCAGTATCATTTTTTTGTGTCACCGCATACTCTTCGGGAGATAACTTCTTTTTGATTTCCTCATCGCTTGGCTTGGAGTAGCGACTAGCATCAATAACAGGATAAGAAGCCTGATTGACATCGATATGGCAGTACCCATTCGGATGTTTCTTTAGATAATCCTGGTGGTAGTCCTCAGCCTTGATGAAATTGGTCAGTGGCTCTTTTTCCACTGCTAACGGTTTGTCGTATTTTTTTGCTACCTCTTCAAAGACTTGGTTAATAGTTGGAAGATCCTCTTGAGAGACATAATAGACACCTGTTCGGTATTGAGTCCCTTGATCATTTCCTTGACGATTCTTCGACGTTGGGTCGATAATCCGGAAATAATGCAGGAGCAATTCTTTCAGAGATACCTGCTTGACATTGTAAGTGATATGAACTGTTTCAGCATGGCCTGTTTGAGGGACTAATTCATACTTGGTGGTATCCCCTTTTCCATTGGCATAACCTGATTCGGCATCAATGACACCCGGAACACGGGAAAAATACTCTTCCACACCCCAGAAGCAACCACCAGCTAGATAGATTTCTCGTTGGTCTTCTGGATTGACTTTTTCTTCCTTCTTTTTGTTTGCTACTGGTGTCTGACTCATGGACGCTTTTTTGATCTGCTCAGTCGTCGCATCTGATGTATCCAAGGCCATGGATCCTTTGACAAGGAAAAAGATTCCAAAACAAAATAGCCCCACTAAAAGAATGGAAATGAGTTTCCATTTTGTTTCCATTTTATGTCCTCCTTACTTCATTTCTTTTAGAGTCTGGACGATGTCTTCCTTGCTCATATAACCGATATGGGTCTTAGCGAGAGTTCCATCGCTTGCAATAAAGAGTGCCGATGGATAAGAACGAATCCCATACTCTTTTAGCAGTTCCCCTTTACTATCTAGCAAGACTGGGAAATCCTTGTAATCCAAAGACTGGTACCAGTTTTTGAAATCTGCTTCTGATTTTTCACCATTAAAAGTTGGAGCTACAACGGATAAGACCACATAATCCTTACCCGCCTCTTCTTTTGCCAACTCATTGGTATCCTCTAATGTCGATAGGCAAATAGAGCACCAGGAAGCCCAAAATTTGAGGTAAACTTTCTTTCCCTTGTAATCGGATAAGCGGTAGGTCTTACCATCCACTCCTTGCAAGCTAAACTCCTTCACTTTCTTGCCAGATGGCTGCCTAGCCCCAGCTTTGGCTGTTTGTTGGCTCATGTCCTTATTGGAAGTAGCCATTCCTTGACTCGAGCAAGCCCCCAAAAGTCCAGTACACAAGATTCCTGCAGCTACTAAAGCTAATTTTTTCATCATTATCACCTCTTTAAACAAGGAGAAAGTCATCCTCAGATGACCTCTCCCTTCTTTTATTCCTTGTCTGATTTCATATCCGATGATCCACTCTTTTCGTCTTTCATTTCTGAATCGCTAGATTTCATCTCATCTTTTTTCATATCGTCCTTCATTTCAGAACTGCTGTCAGACATCATAGATGAATCTTTCATGTCTTCTTTTTTCATTTTATCATCGGACATGGATGAATCCTTCATGTCATCCTTCTTCATATCGTCCTTCTTCATCATACTACTATCGTCCGTTTTTTTCATGTCTGAATCTGATTTCTGTCCAGAACAAGCTGCTAAAGTGACGATGCTAAGTGTAGCAATAGAAAGTGCAAGAATTTTTTTCATGATTTTTCTCCTTTAATCATTCAAGATTAGTGAAACAGGGATGCGAGGCTATTAAGATTTCCTAGCATCAGCAAGATGCCCATCAAGATGATGAGGGCACCACCAATTTTTTTCAAGGTTCCCATATGGGGCTTGAGTTTAGCAAAATGTTGTAAAACCCAGCTAGAAGCAAGAGCCAAGACTAAGAAGGGTAGCGCCAATCCCAATGTATAGACCAGCATCAGGAAAGCGCCTTGTAAAGCACCATCTCCTCCAGAAGCGGCAATGGCTAGAACAGAACTTAAAACTGGTCCGACACAAGGGGTCCAACCAAAACTGAAGGTGACCCCTATCAGAAAAGCATTGAAGAATTCATTGCGTTTTTCGTCCTTCTTCAGTTGGATACTCTTTTGTTTTTGGAGTTGTCTCAGATTGATCACTTCCATTTGGTGAATCCCTAATAAGATCACAATCCCTCCTAGCAGATAGCGAAACCATGGAGCATAAAGCACCTGACCAAGGGCCCCTGCACCATAACCTAGGATGAGAAATACGGTTGATAGACCTGCGATAAAACAAAGAGTCTTCACCAAGCCGTACCAAGAAATGTCTCTTCCAAAAATCCGAACTGTCTTCACACGTTCAGAATCCAATAGAATCCCTACATAGACTGGCATCAGTGGCAAAATACATGGGGAGAAAAAGGATAGAACTCCCGCTAAGAATACTGAAATGGAAAACAAACTGGTTTGAATCATTTCACTACCTCCCTTTCTTTCTGATACCAGTATAAAGAAAAAATCCCTCTAAAAATAGAGAGATTGATAAGCAAAAACTTGAATTTGATTAGAAGGTGATTAATTCTTCGGATGGGCCTTTATCCAGGCTACGAACTCGTCATAAGAGTGAATTTGTGTTTTCTCTCCAGTTGTTTCATCTGTGGCATAAAGTTCCATGACATCTTGACCTTCCGGCGCAAACCAATAAATGATGTTATCAAACCATTCGCGTTCATTATATTGTTTCGGACGGAAATAAATGCGATTTAAATAGTTTATATTTTTTCCTACTTCTGGAAACAATTTAGCAAAGTTAGATCCACTAACATTAATTTTAGATGGTTCATCATTCATCGGGGATATAAAATTTTTAAATCTTGAAAGATGATATTTTGCTAGATTATCATCAATTTGCTCAGATATTCCCCCCCTATCCCAATCATATTTTGGGCTAAAATATAGTTTTCGCTCTCTGTCAATCTTCTCCATTTCACTTTCAGAAATATCTTTAACTTTCTCTCCGCTAGCAGAAACTAATACAGATCTAATATCATGACCTGCTATATCGTACATATTTAGTTTCTCCAAATCCATTGTCAGGTAATCATCGTCATTTTGTAAATATCTACGAGGAAAATTATGAACAAAACGGTATAAATTATTCTTCCCAAGTAATTCATATAAATTGAATTTTACAATTTTTTCTTTACCATGTACACTATAACTAATAATTTGAAAATATTCTTCGCTCCCAATTGGAGGAGTTTTTTTAAAATTAGTAGTATCAAGTGTATGCGAAGAAAAAGTTGTAATATAATTCTGACCAAACAAAATAACATCGTCTAAATAGTTATCTACAGCCACAAAAACAAATTTATCATTGTCCAATAATTTTATTTCCCTAATTTTTGACGGAGTTTCATTTCTATAAATTTTCTCTGAGGAATTTTTATATTTGAAAAAAATTATACTGCCAATAACAAGCATAATTAGGAATATGAGTAACCTAGCCTTATTTTTGTTTTGCATTATGAATTCTCCTACTTTTCTTTTACTTCACATCACCAAATACTTTTTTCAAAGCCTACTTCTTTTCATTTGATAACTGTTGATAATCGAATAGATATAACAAACTTGAAATGATTGCTAGCACACTAGTTAAAGACGATACAAAAGGAACGAAACCAACTATAGAAGCAACGAAGAGAATTTTATGACTTTTCTTATTTACTTTTGGATTTTCACTATAGTTGGCCATTGCAAGTATAGAGATAACAAGATACAAGAGACTGATTGTATTGATTACCAATCCCCAATCACCTTTTTCAACCAGCTCAGGAACAGCATGAACGAAAGTCCACTCCCACCGTTGAAAAGAGGCATAGCTGATTACGATTGCTCCTAAAATACCAATAATCCCATTCATTAGCAACATATTATATGATTTCATAAACTCATTACTTTCTTGACCCATAATCCTTCATAAAAATTAGAAATTGATTTTCTCTCATTTCATCACTTGTCCAACAGACTACGCTAATTCTTCTTCAAATAATCAATGGCGTCCTGAAGGGTTTTGACGGGTACGATTTTCATCTTCGAATGGATTTGTTTCGCGGCTTCTTTAGCAGTTTCATAGTTTGATTTGGCCTTGGGATTGGCTTTCTTTTCTTCTTTGGAAACAGGGTTATTAGGGGCAAAGAAAATTTCTGCTCCTTCTTTATCTGCTGCAACGACTTTCTTGTCAATTCCACCGATATCGCCAACCGTTCCATCTTGGTTAATGGTTCCTGTCCCTGCAATATGACGTCCCTGACGAAGATCTGGATCAGCCACTTGGGTGTAGATGGCTAGGCTAAACATCATACCAGCACTTGGTCCACCAATTCCTTGAGTCGCAAACTGGACAGGAACATCGCCTTTGGCTTCAGTCCGGTCGATCAAGCTAATCCCAATTCCGTTTTTCCCATTGGACAATTTGATGATCTTCCCATCTGCGGTCTTGGTTTGCCCATCCTCGATATAGGTCACCGAAACGGGATCGCCAATTTTTTGAGAACCAACATAGTCAATCAATTCTTTGGAACTCTTAAAGGTCTTGCCATTCACACCGGTGACGGTATCCGCAATGTTCAAGATTCCCTTAAAGGTCGAATCATCTGCCACTTGCATGACATAAACACCTAGAAAGTCCATCTGGGTTTCTTTCCCAGCTGTCTTTAACCCTTGGTAGATAGCCATATTTTGCGAGGTTTCCATATAGAATTGGTTAATCCGCGTAAATTCTTGGCTCGAACTACCACCTGTCATATCCTTGGCAGAGTAGATATCTGTAAAAGGTGTCGCCCAAGCATAGATCAAATCAGCCGGGGTCGCTTCTTTCACTGCCACGGTTACAAAGTCATAGGATCCTGACTTGGTATCCATTTTTCCATCCACTGTCATGACCGATCGAATATCTTCTGCCGTTCCTGGCATCTCAATATAATAGGGAAGGCGAATCACAAAAGCAGCTAGCAAGAGAAGCAAGAAAAGAACGCCTGCAATCGGCCATCGGTATTCTTTCAATCGTCCTTTTTTCTTTTTAGGGGTCAAGCTTGGTTTATTCGCTTGTGTCATCTTTGATTTCCTCCATTACACTCTTTGGTACATAAGGTGAGATATCCTGCTGAAAAGCCAGCAACTCTCGAATACGGGTTGAACTTATGGCCTGGTAAGGAGGCTGGGCGTAAAGATAAACCGTCTCCAATTCAGGTGCCAACTGGTGATTAAAATAATCCATATTGGCTTCGTATACTAGATCCTGTGCATTGCGCAAGCCCCGGATCAAGGTGATAACCCCAAGATTTCGCGCCACTGTCACAGCCAACTCTTGAGTCGACGTCACAATTTCAACATTTTCCAAATGAGCCAAGGCCCCTTTCACCATGCGCACACGTTGCTCAATGGAAAAGAGTCCGACTTTTTCCGGATTATAAAAAATTCCGACATAGACACGGTCAAACAAGCGACTAGCTCGCTCGATCAATTGCACATGCCCAATGGTAATCGGATCAAACGATCCTGTAAACAATCCACTTCTATCTGACATATACTGTTACCTTACTAATTCCATAGATTTTTTCTTTCCAGATTCCCACTTGTCCGATTTCCTCAGGAAGTTCTACGTGTTTATCAGTTTCGCACACAATCATGACGTCCTCTGACAAGAGTTGACGCTCGCACAAGGTTTCGATATCACGAACAATCTCTTCCTTGGCATACGGAGGATCCAAGAAAACTAAGTCAAAGGTGCCCGTTAGGAGACCCAAGGCCTGCTTGGCCTCCATTTTTAGCAGTTGAAACCGTTCCTTTTCCTTGGTCATGGCAATATTGGCTGCTACAATCTCCTGCGCTCTACGATCTCGTTCTACTAGAACGGCCTCTGACATGCCTCGAGAAACGGCTTCGATAGAGAGCCCACCGCTTCCAGCATAGAGATCCAGCACTCTTCCACCGTCAAAGTAAGGACCAATCATATTGAACATGGCCCCTCTGACCTTATCAGAAGTCGGCCTGGTTGTTTTTCCTTCAAGTGTTTTGAGGGGACGTCCCCCATAGGTTCCAGATACTATTTTCATAGGGACCATTATACCAAAAAAAATCAGAAAATTGCGATTTGATATGGTCAAGCGACAATTAAAAGAGGCTGGGACAAAAGTCCTAGCCTCTCAATTATTTTTGGATTGTCGAGCAAGACGCAGTGGTTGAGTGGGCTC